>MPMZ01000007.1 GCA_002238765.1 Nitrospira sp. bin75 | reverse complement strand
GGCCGGTGGCGCGTCTATTTTTGTCACCAGTATGTCAGCGAGCTTGATTTGCAGCAGCCCACAGAATAACTCACAATGTGTCCACCATGTCCCCGAACACCCGTCCACCATGTCTCCGGTCCATACAAAGGGGGGCGGGGGGGTTGGGCGGCAGGGGGGTTAGGGGAAAACATGAGCCCCTGGCTCATAAGGGTCGTTATCCATGCTTCGTAGAGGTGTTGATGCTTGAGCGTCAGCGCCGGACGTTTGGGAAAGATGACAATGTCATGGCCCTTCAACAGACACTGGTACGTCTGTCTCACCAATTCCCGAAAAATGCGTTTCCCTCTGTTCCGCACCACCGCGTTGCCCAGGCGACGCCCCACCACTATGCCGACCCGGGTATCCTCAAGGGGGGACCGGCATGAGACCACGTTGAAGAATCGCGTCGTGATGCGCTGACCTTCCCGTTTGACTCGGTCGAAGTCCTCTGTTTTTTTCAAGAATAACGGCGGGCACCGTGAGGGAACGTCACTCATCGGATACGGAAAGGCGATATCGGCCTTTTCGACGACGGCGGGCAAGTATTCGTCTCCCGCTTTTGGTACTCATTCGCTTGCGAAACCCGTGGTCACGTTTTCTTTTCAGATTCGACGGTTGTCGATACGTCATGGACATGGCAGAGTTCCTCTTTCCGGCACAGGATTAAAGAAGTGATTGTAAATTCCCGTGTTTTGACTGTCAAATATCCAGGTGTCAGGCAATCGGTTGCACTTGTGATGCGTATGCGTTTAGGCAAAGGCATTCTGTGGATATTACTGCTAATTGTAGCTTTAGTAGTTGGAGTAGTTATAATAGATGTCCTTGTGATCATTGTGGGAACGATAATATACTATGTGGAAGATTTCCTTGGGCTCCCTGTCCCTCCTCCCCCGTGGGTGGAATGACCCCATTCCCTGATCGGCTGCCGGAAAGGGCGCTTGACGAGTTTAATTGATATGGGATTCGGAGAGACATTCTTGGCAATCCTAACCGGCCTAGGGCTGAGCGTGGCGTGTGGCTTCCGGGTCTTCATTCCTCCGCTAATCGCCAGCATCGCGGCCCAAACAGGATACCTCGAACTAGCCGAGAGCTTCCAATGGTTGGGTCAATGGCCCACGCTGATTGCCCTCAGCATCGCCACGGTGGGCGAGGTCATCGCTCATGAGTTTCCCGTGGTAGATGACGTGCTGAATGTCGTCGAAACGCCGTTAGTCCCCATCGCGGCAACCATTCTCTCCGTGTCCTTGCTCACGGATATGGACCCACTCCTGAAATGGGGTCTTGCCGCTATTGCGGGTGGCGGCTCTGCAGGAGCCCTTCACGTCGCCAGAAGTTTCCTGAAAAGCCTCCTGAACGCGTCCACCGCAGGAGTGAGCACGCCCGTGGTTTCCCTCGTGGAAGATGCTGTCGCAATAGTCACACCCATTCTGGTTATTCTCGAGCCTTTATTTGTCTTGTTTCTCTTTCTTGTTGTAGTCGGCGTCACCGCCTTGGCTCTGAAGAAATGGATGGGCAAGCGCCGCCAGGCATCCGCATAGACCCCGTATTCTTATGAACCTCAACTGCTGGGAGGAAACTTATGGCTCAAGAATCTTTTCGGCCTTGGGTAGGTGAACACTACGATGAGACCAAGCTTCTCTTGCTCGGCGCGTGGTGGGATGAGAACAACCAACGCCGAAACCCGTCGCTCGATCTCCCAAAGAAAATGGTAAAAGAGGTCTTGAACGACTTCGCGAGTTCTAATAGGTTCATGAAGATGTTATCGCGAGGGCTCGTGGGCGAAGAGGAACCGAGCAAGGAGTTACTGCGCCGTGTCTGGCACCGTGTCGCGTTTACGTACTATGTCGGCGAGACGAAGAGTGACTTCTGCTCTAATATACTGAATAAACTCCGACCTTGGCGGATCATCGTCATCGGAAGGACGCTGTGGTCCAAAATGCCCAACGCGGATGTGTATATGACCGATGATGTGCAGGGCTACTTGTTTGATGAAGATCGCTCGGTTGCGGTGTGCTTGGCCCATCCTTACCCAGGCTGGGCTCGACTCGCCGACACCATCCATTTCGCGCTGGGGCGTGAACTACCTCGGAGTGGCCGATGTCCTGTGGATGGGGAGTGAACGGCCCCGTATATTCCCTTGCTCCAATCATCAAAGGAACCCTACCGTGATTCGAGGCATTAAAGGCATCAAGGATATTACCCCGGATGAAATGCCCAAGTGGAGCGTGGTGGAACGAACCGCGCATGCGTTGGCGCACGTGTTTGGCTTTGAGGAAATCCGGATCCCGGTTTTCGAGAAAACGGACCTGTACGTTCACAGCATCGGAGGCACCACCGATATTGTCGAAAAGGAAATGTATACCTTCCCGGACAAGGATGGGACCTCCCTGACGCTTCGTCCCGAAGGCACCGCGGGTGTCGTTCGCGCGTTTATCGAACGCGGGCTGAAGACCTACCAGCCCTCGAGAAAACTCTATTACATCGGGCCGATGTTCCGACACGAACGCCCTCAGGCCGGCCGGTTGCGGCAATTTCACCAGTTCGGGGTGGAATATGTCGGGAGTCCTGAGCCGGCTGCCGACGTCGAGGTCATCACGCTGCTCTGGAGATTCTTTTCGGTGCTCCAGTTACCCGGCCTCTCGTTGGAGCTCAATTCCCTTGGCGTCCTCACGGACCACCAGGCCTACAAGAAGGATTTGGTGTCCTTTCTGAAGACAAAGGAGGACCGGCTTTGCGAAAATTGCCGGAGGCGACTGGAGACCAATCCTCTTCGAGCCTTGGATTGCAAGGTCCCTGGCTGTCGTGAGGCCACGAAAGAGGCTCCTTTCCTCACGGATTTTCTTTCGCCGTCCTCCAAGGATCACTTCGACCAGGTGTTACAGGGTTTGGAAGCACTAGCGATCCCTTATTCCCTGAATCCCCGGCTCGTCAGGGGCCTGGACTACTATTCCATGACGACCTTCGAGGTATCCTGCTCCGCGCTCGGGGCTCAAAATGCAATCGGCGCCGGGGGACGATACGATGGCCTCTTTGAAACGTTGGGAGGACCTTCCACTCCCGCGGTGGGGTTCGCCCTTGGCCTCGAACGCGTCATTCTGGCTCTTCCCGAATCAACTCTACCGCAACCGGTGCCATGGATTTTTGTGGCATCGTTCGGGGAAAAAGGTCGGCCTGCCGGCCTATCCCTTTTGTATTCGCTTCGCTCGAAGCAGGTGAAAGCCGACACGGATTATACTGCCGCCACCTTGAAGACCCTCCTTCGATCGGCCGACCGGCTAGGGGCGCCCTATGTCGCCATTCTCGGAGACGATGAGGTGACGAAAAATGAAGTTATTCTGAGAAATATGGCGACGAAAGAGCAGGAAATTTTCCCCCTCGATACTGCGTCTTCAGCCATCCCGGCACACCTCCAAAGCCGGTAAACACGTAGAAACATCAATTGACTTTTTCCCTTGTTCGGAATACGATTTTTTATTTTGTTTTCAATAAGTAATGATAATTAGAATATTGTCGTTTTTTAAAGCTTTTCCATCTTGATCATCAGGGCCTCATAGAGGCAAACTTCGACAGTTTTATTCGACCAAACCGACGTCTTTCGCTCGGCATAGAGCGACAGTCCTCTCGTCTTTTCGATTATGGGGCTTTCCATACTCGTGTTGATTCAGAGCAACCCTCTGGAAACCCATCGTCCGACCGAAGGCCTTCGTATCGCGCTCGGTCTGTCAACCGGATCTGCATCGGTGACCGTTGTTCTTCTGGGACAAGCGAGAATATTGGTATCTGAAGATACGAGTGACGTTGTTGAGGGGGAAATTCTGGAAAGGCATCTTCCCGTTATCCAGGAACTCCAACTCCCGATCGTGGTTCCGGAGGGAAGTGCCGCGGCTTTTTCTTTGGATCTGGAATTTGCCGTTCGTGAAGTCTCACAAGCGGGCATCTCATCCTTGCTTTGCGAAGCCGACCGTGTGCTGGTGTTTTGAGTCATGAGAAAAGTTCTCTTTCTATTGTCTCTCAACGCCGGATCGTCCATGGAAGAACTCATGGCGGCATCGGATTTCACGGGCTGCTCGGTGAACGGGGTACTTCTACAGGAGAGCCACGGATCTGAGAGGACGTTTCCTTTTCCACGTTCTCTGCTTGTGGCAGATGAAAAAGAGTCGTCTTCGTCATATCCGTCTATTCGGTATCCTGATATGCTGAATATGATTTTTGAGGCTGATACTATTATTTCCTGATCTGTATAAGAGAATATAGGAGTAAGGATAGGAAGAGGAGTAGGGCATGTGAATAATGATGTTTCAGCATATCTTATTGATATCGTTCATGAATATTGACACACAAAAGAGGAAAAATACAGGGATAAGGAGTAAAAGAGTTGTGAAGAGTATGGGATAAACGTGTCCGTTGGCCGGCTGAAATCTTGTGTACAGATGAATACTTTTGAGAGAATATAAGTTATCAACAGATGTTGATAAACCTGTGAATAATTAAATGGAAAAGAGTGAACCGAAGAGACTTGGTATTTGGGAAAATGCTTTGGGCTTTATCCAGTCCCGAATGGGGGATGAAGTCATAGAAACGTGGTTTCAGCCGACCACATTGGGTGAACTGAACGGGACGAAAGCGACAATCGTCGTCCCGAATAAATTTTTCGGCGAGTGGCTGGGGCGAAATTATCGAGAGGTGATAGGTGAGGCCTTGCAAGCGGTTCGGCCCGGAGAAGAAGGAAAGGTCGACGTCGAGTTTATTGTCGGCCAACCGTCTACTTCGGTCGTCATCGATCAAGCGGACAAACCACAGGCGGCTCCCCAGCAAACTCGAGTTCATCGGCAACTGCCGAATCCGAAATATACCTTTGAGAATTTTGTCGTCGGGGCAAGCAACCAGTTTGCGCATGCGGCAAGTCTGGCCGTTGCCGAATCGCCGGCGCGCTCCTATAACCCGTTCTTCATATACGGGGGCGTTGGCTTGGGCAAGACGCATCTCCTGAATTCCATTGGGAATTTCGTCATGCAAAAAGGCGATCTCCGGATTGCGTACGTGACGACGGAAGAATTCACCAATGAGGTGATCAACTCGATACGATACGATAAGATGAGTGAACTGCGACGGCGCTACCGAAACATCGATATGCTCCTGATCGACGACATTCAATTCCTCGCGGGAAAAGAGCGAACACAGGAAGAATTTTTCCATACCTTCAACGCGCTGTACGAGGCAAGAAAGCAGATCGTCCTGTCGAGTGACCGGTTTCCCAAAGAGATGCCGTCGATGGAGGAACGACTCCGGTCACGATTTGAGTGGGGCCTGATCGCCGATCTTCAACAGCCGGACGTCGAAACCCGTATAGCGATCCTGAAGAAGAAATCTGAAGAAGAAGGCATCGCCATTGGAGACGACGTTATTCATCTTCTGGCCGAAGGGTTAAAAAGCAACATCCGCGAGTTGGAAGGCGCGCTCATCCGTCTCGGAGCATACTGTACGCTGACCGGTCAAGCCATTACCACCGATATGGCGAAGACCGTTCTTCGTGATCTGTTGGGCAGTAAGAAAAAGGTCATCACCCTGGACGACGTTCAAGACGTGGTGGCCCGGCGGTTTCAAGTGAAAGTGGCCGAGTTGAAATCGAAACGACGAACGAAGACCGTGGTGCATCCCCGGCAAATTGCCATGTACCTGTGCAGAGAACTGACGGACGCCTCTTTCCCGGAAATCGGACGCGAATTCGGAGGAAAGGACCACACCACCATCATCCACGCCTGTCGTCAGATCGAAAAAGCTCTGGAAAAAGACAATACCTTACGGGCGACGGTGGAAAACCTGAAAGACGAAATCAGCAAGGCGTAACAGAAGGGAGCCTCTCATGCGAGTGAAGGTGGAACGAGACGAACTCTTGACAGCCCTCCATCGCGTCCAAGGGATCGTCGAAAAAAGAAATACCATGCCGAGCTTGGCGAACGTCTTATTGGAAGCCAAGAAGGAAGGCTTGGATATTTCAGCGACGGATTTGGAACTCGGCATGAGGGGGCTCTACAAAGCCACGGTCGAAGAGCCCGGGTCGGTGACGTTCCCCGCACGAAAACTGTATGAAATTCTCAAGGAAATCAAAGACCCTGAAATCGTCATGACGATGACGGACGATTGCCTGGTCACCATTAAGGCCGGCCGCGGGGAATTCAAGGTCGTGGGACTCCCCAGCAAGGATTTTCCGCCGTTGCCAGCCATCGAGCGGGAAGGCCTGATTCCACTGCCCGGCGTCGGGTTGCTGCAGCTTATTCGCAAGACACTGTTTGCCGTGGGGGACAACGATACGCGCTACGTGCTCAATGGCTTGTTGATTGTCGTCACGACTGAAGGCGAATCGCCGATGATCCGGTTGGTGGGGACTGACGGGCATCGGTTGGCCATGGCGGAACAGAAATTGGAAACCGATGCAAAGGCACCCGTCGAGCAAGAGCAAAAGGTCATCGTCCCGAAAAAAGCCGCGGCTGAAATTCGTCGACTGTTGGAAGAGGGCGGGGACGAGCCGATGATCGGCTTTACCAAAAACATGGTGATCTTCAGGAAAAGCGGACTGGTCCTGACCTCCCGGCTGATGGAAGGCAATTACCCCAACTATCAGCAGGTCGTTCCCAAGGCGAGCAACAAGAAGATCACGGCAAATCGTGAGGATCTTGAAGGGGCCCTGCGACGGGTCTCGGTCCTGTCGCAGAACAAGTCCTATGCCGTCAAACTGACCTTTTCAAAGAAAGCCATCACGCTCTTTTCCAGTCATCCCGACATGGGGGAAGCGAACGATGAGATTCCCGCCGCGTTTACCGGTGAGGAATTTTCCGCCGGATTCAACGCGCGCTATCTGCTTGACGTGTTGGGCGTCATGGAAAGCGAGACGGTGGTTCTGAACATGGAGGCGTCCCTCAGCCCGTGCCTGATTCGGGAGGAGGATAACCCCTTGTTCCAGGCCGTCGTCATGCCCGTCAAAGTTTAGTGTATACTGGAACAGTATGCTTCACGAGGAGATGAACCCTCAGCTCTTGCCAAACGAGTCGCCACCTGCCCCGCCTTTTGATCCCCCCGGTTTCCCCGAAGAAGAAGTCGAACAGAGCGGGTATGGCGCGGAGCAGATCCGTGTGCTCGAAGGCCTGGAGGCCGTTCGGAAACGACCGGCCATGTACATCGGCAGTACGGGCGCGGACGGGCTCCACCATCTCGTGTATGAGGTGGTGGACAACAGTGTCGATGAACATATGGCGGGCTATGGGGAGACCATCGAGGTATCTTTGGAAATCGACGGGAGTGTGACCGTCACGGACAATGGCCGGGGCATTCCCACGGGGCTCCATCCCACCCAGAACAAGTCCGCGGCCGAGGTCGCGTTGACCGTCCTCCATGCGGGCGGAAAGTTCGAGCAGGGCGCCTACACCGTGTCCGGGGGCCTCCATGGCGTGGGCATCTCCGTGGTCAACGCGTTGTCGGAATGGCTGGAGTTGGAAATCTGGCAGGACGGGCAGGTCTTTGAGCAGGTCTACCATCGGGGAACCGCGGCGGCCTCCCTTCAGGTAACGGGCGTGACCAAGAAGCGGGGCACGAAGATTACGTTCAAACCCGACGAGACGATCTTCGAGACGGTCGATTGCAGTTTCGACGTGCTGGCCCAACGCCTTCGGGAATTGGCCTTCCTCAATAAAGGGCTGTCGATCTCGCTTGCCGATAAACGAAGTCAAAAGGAACAGGTCTTTTGTTACAAGGGCGGGATCGTGTCGTTCGTCGACCATTTGAATGAAGCCAAAACCCCGCTCCACAAACCAATTTTTATTTCCGTTGAAAAACCGGACGCCATGTTGGAAGTCGCGCTCCAGTACAACGACGGCTACGCCGAAAACCTCTTCTCCTTCGCCAACAACATCAATACGCGGGAAGGCGGCACGCACCTGATCGGCTTCAAGGCGGCCCTGACCCGGACGATCAATTCCTATGCGAGCGCGAACGATCTCCTGAAAAAGGACATGGACTCGCTCACGGGCGATGACGTGCGGGAAGGCCTCACGTCGGTCGTCAGCGTCAAAGTGCGAGCCCCGCAATTCGAGGGACAAACCAAAGCCAAGTTGGGCAACAGCGAAGTCAAAGGAATCGTCGAAGTCGCCGTGAATGAGGGACTCGGGACGTACTTCGAGGAAAATCCGGCCGTGGCCAAACGCATCATCGGCAAGGCGGCGGACGCGGCCCGGGCACGTGAAGCCGCCCGGAAAGCCAAGGATCTCATCCGCCGGAAAAGCGCCCTGGATGGTGGATCGCTGCCCGGGAAACTCGCTGATTGCTCGGAAAAAGATCCGGCTTTGAGTGAATTGTTCATCGTCGAAGGGGATTCGGCCGGCGGGTCGGCGAAGCAAGGCAGGGATCGAAAATTTCAAGCCATCCTGCCGCTGAAAGGCAAAATCCTCAACGTCGAAAAAGCGCGGTTCGACAAAATGCTGTCGAGTGAAGAGATTCGCACGCTCATTATGGCCTTGGGGACGGGTATCGGCCGCAAGCGGGATGACGCGGAAAAAGGCAAGGATGACAAAGAAGCCTTTGATTTGAACCGCGCCCGGTACCACAAAATCATTTTGATGACGGATGCGGATGTCGATGGAAGCCACATTCGAACCCTGCTCCTCACGTTCTTATTTCGCCAAATGCATGAACTGATCGATCGGGGCTATGTGTACATCGCGCAGCCTCCGCTTTTTAAGGTGAAAAAAGGCAAATCCGAACACTATCTCAAGGATGAACAGGCCCTGAATGACTACCTCGCCGAGCTGGCGGGACAAGCCGTTGAAGTGTACATGGACAGTCATGGCGGGTTTATCAGCGGGCAGACACTCAATCCCGTCTTGAAGAAAATGATCGAGTTCGAAGAACTGCTGGGAAGATTGAGCCGGAAAAAACAGGGCTCCGGCCTGTTGCGCGCGTTCGTGGATGAACCCACCCTGGGACGGGAACTCCTGAAAAACCAGCCGGCCGTCCGGGAGCTGATCGAGCGAGTGAAGGAACGGTTGACCATGGCCTATCCGCAAGCCCAGGTTCACGTCGATCTGGTGGAAGATGAAGAACATCAATCCAACAAAATCGTCTGCCGGATGCCGACGAACGGCGTGGTGTCGAACCTCGAAGTGAACCATGCACTCGTGGGGTCCGCCGATTTTCGGGAACTGCAGAAATTGGCGCCCAATGCCATCGGGTTGGGCCGGCCCCGGTATCGCATGAAGGTGAACGATGCGGAAACCATCTTTGCCTCCACGGATGAGCTCGTCGAAGCGATCCTGGAGGTGGGGAAAAAGGGATTGAATCTTCAGCGCTATAAAGGACTGGGCGAAATGAATCCCCCGCAACTGTGGGAAACCACCATGAACCCGGAGACGCGCTCCCTGCTGCAGGTGAAACTCGAAGACATGACGGGCGTGGACGAAATTTTCACCATTCTCATGGGTGACGAAGTCGAGCCGCGACGGAATTTTATTCAGCAACACGCCTTGGAAGTCCGCCGGTTGGACGTGTAGGCAGCAGGAACCCCGGGCTTCCCACCCCACCATGCTCACCGAAGAACGTTTCACCCAAGTCGCCATCGAAGACGAGATGCGCTTGTCGTACCTCGATTACGCCATGAGCGTAATCGTGGGCCGCGCCTTGCCCGACGTCCGTGACGGGCTGAAGCCCGTGCATCGACGCATTTTGTACGGCATGAACCAAATGGGGTTGGCTCACAACAGGGCCTACCGCAAGTCGGCCAAGATCGTGGGCGAAATCATGGGGAACTATCATCCCCATGGCGATTCCGCCATTTACGACGCCTTGGTGCGCATGGCGCAGGACTTCAACATGCGCTACACCCTGGTGGACGGCCAGGGGAATTACGGGTCGGTTGACGGCGATCCGCCGGCAGCCATGCGCTATACCGAAGCACGGCTGACGAAGCTGGCCGGCGAAATGCTGGCGGATATCGATAAGGAAACCGTCGATTTCGGCCCCACGTACGATGAATCGGACGTCGAACCGCTGGTGTTGCCGGCCAAACTCCCCAACCTGCTGCTGAACGGCGCCGGCGGGATCGCCGTCGGCTACGCCACCAACATTCCCACGCACAATCTCGGCGAAGTCGTCACCGCGTTACTCTACGTCCTCGAGAACCCGGCCGCGACGCTGCCGGAATTGATGGACATGATCCCGGGTCCGGATTTTCCCACGGCCGGCTTCATCTATGGCACCCAAGGCATCAGGGACGCCTATGAACACGGGCGGGGGCTGTTGACCGTCCGCGCGAAAACGCACGTGGAAACGGATGAGAAACGGGACCGGGCGAGTATCATCGTCACGGAAATTCCGTACCAGGTGAACAAAGCCAAGGTGCTCGAGAAAATTGCCGAGTTGGTGCAGGAGAAACGGCTGGAAGGCATCTCCGATATTCGGGACGAATCGGACCGGGACGGCATCCGCGTCGTGATTGAACTCAAAAAAGGCGAGCTCCCGCCCGTCATCCTGAATCAGTTGTACAAACACACCCAACTCCAGAATACGTTCGGGGTCATCATGCTCGCGCTGGTGCATAACCGGCCGGAGATTTTGACCCTCAAACAAATCCTGGTGGCCTTTCTCGAACACCGGCGCGAAGTGGTCATCCGGCGAACCGCCTACGAATTACGGAAAGCTGAAGAACGCGCGCATATTGTCGAAGGCCTCAATATCGCGTTGGCGCATTTGGATGCAGTGATTGCGTTGATCCGGGGAGCGGCCTCGCCCGACGAAGCCAGGACCGGCCTCACGCAACAATTTCCATTGTCGGAGATCCAGGCCCAGGCCATCCTGGACATGCGGCTCCAACGGTTGACACAACTCGAACAGCAGAAACTCTCTCAAGAGTATGAAGAACTCAAAGCCAGAATCGCCTCGCTCCAGGCCATCCTGGGGTCGGAGGACCTGGTCAAACAGGTCATCAAGGACGAGCTGGTCGAACTGAAAGACGCCTATCAGGATGAGCGCCGGACACAAATCATTCCGCAAGAAGCGGAGATCAACATTGAGGATTTGATCGCTGATGAAGAAATGGCGGTCAGCATTTCCCATGAAGGCTATATCAAGCGCCATCCCGTGTCCGAATACCGGGCGCAGCGTCGCGGGGGAAAAGGCAAGATCGGCATGGGGGTCAAGGAACAAGATTTCGTCGAAAAGATTTTCACGGCCTCGATGCATGACTTCATCCTGTTCTTTACCGATGCGGGAAAAGTGTATTGGCTCAAACTGCATGAACTGCCCGAAGCCGGCCGGACCAGCAAAGGCAAGGCCATGGTCAACCTGTTGGCCTTGGGCGCTGATGAACGAGTGACGACCACGCTCCCGGTTCGGGAATTCCCCGACGACTTATACGTCGTGATGGCGACCCGCAGGGGCCACATCAAGAAGACCACCTTATCCGCCTACGGTAACCCCCGGCAGGGCGGGATCATCGCCCTGACGTTGGACGAAGGCGACAAGCTCATTGGCGTTGAAATCACGGATGGCCAAAGCGACATCATGCTGGGCACCAGGGAAGGGCTGGTCATCCGGTTTCGGGAACGGGACGTCCGGCCCATGGGCCGGACCGCTCGAGGGGTCCGGGGCATTCGTTTGGACGAAACCAATCACGTGATCGGGATGGTCATTATCCAGCCCCACGTCGAAGCCTCGATCCTGACCGTGACCGAACGGGGGTTCGGGAAACGAACGGTGGCGACCGAATACCGGACGCAAGGCCGGGCGGGTCGCGGGTTGATCAGTATCAAGGTCAACGAGCGAAACGGGTCGGCCGTCTCCTTTCATCAGGTGCAGGAATCCGATGACATCATGATCATGACGTCCGAAGGCAAGATCCTCAGGACCAAAGTCGAAGCCCTCCGGGATATCGGGCGCAATGCTCAAGGAGTCCGTCTCATCGACATGGAAGAAAGCGACCGGGTCGTGGACGTGGCGAAACTCGCCGAGAGTGCCGTCGACGAGGAGAGTGCCGGCGACAACGGCGCCGGCCATGCGGCGGAGACGAACGGGTCTTCATGATTTCCCCCTCTGTCATCCCCGACCTGATCAGGGATCCAGTGTCTTTTTATTTCTCCCCTTCCCCACAAAGAGAGGCTTGCGCCGGACTTGATCCGGGGGCCGGGGTGAGGGGGCGGGTCCTTTGCCTTTCCCATGCCCAAAAAGCCATTCGATCCCGTCGTTAGAATAGGGCTGACCGTCTTACTGGGCGGCTTCACGCTGATTGCGGGGGGCATGTTCCTGTCCAGACCCGATCGCACCATTCCGCCCTTCAGTATCGGTAGCCAGGAAGGCGCGGTGGTGGCCGTGCACGTGCCGGCGTGGACAAGCGATCCGGACATTGAAACCCTCATCCGTCGGTTCCGAACGATCGGCGAAACCCATCATGACTTCCGATCCATGAAAGTGCGGCCCACGTTCCCGGATGATCCGGCCACGCTCTATCGGGAAGTCGTCCTGTACGTGTTTTCCGATCCTAAGTGGACAGAACCCGAAACGCTTCGGCGCTATCTGGCAACACGGGATCGGCTGGACGCTGAAAAGAAGGCATTTCGGCGAGAGTTCGAACGATCGGCCAAGGGAGGATTTATCTACAGCCAAGGCAAGACCAAGGGCTGGCTCGGCCCCATTCCCGACCCATCCATCCCCGAGCAACGCCAGAACATTCAGATCCTGTTCGACGACCTGGTCCAGCCCTAGACTTTTCCCCTTCCGTCATCCCCGACCCGATCGGGGATCCAGTATTCGGGAAAGTGATCAGAATGCTATTTGGAAGGTCGCCTAGGTGACAGCGCCCGGGCGATGACTTTGGTGAGGGAATCCCGCAATTCGTCGTCTGTTACGGATTGAGTATATTCACCGGCAGTCTTCTCCAAATCGGGAGAAATGGCAGTCTGCTCGGTATCCCCGTCGGCGTCATCCTCGCGGGGTTCCGGGATTTCGCCGATCCGGAAAATAATGTCCTCTAAATGAAGTTCTTCCATCTGCGCCTGAATGTTCTCCATTAACGTGGTTTTGAGATAGCGGAGCTGGTGCAGCCACACGGAATTGTCCACGGCCACGTACAGCTTTCGAAACTTGACCCGGACGGGCCAAGTATGGGAAGCCACGACCTCGCCCACGAGCGCTTTCCACTGTTTTTGAAGACGATACTCGCACAGGCGTACCGCAAACCCATGGCTTTGGAAAATATCCTTGATGATCGATCGGGAGGAGGAAAAGGCGTGCATGGAATGGTATTCTAGGCTTGGAGAAGCGTAGGGTCAATTGATGACGAGCCGAGGAATTGTCAGTGTTCACTCATTCCCTTCGACAGGCTCAGGACAGGCGTTGACAGAATAAGGCGCTGCCCACTAGAGGGGGAGCCGGTATAAAAGAGCTGTCTTTTTCCTCCCCTTTGCAAGGGGAGGTCGGGTGGGGTAGAGCCGTCCGTCTATGGAGCACGGGGTTTCGCCATTCTAGCCACGGCCTCTACCTCCCCTCGGACAGGCACGCAGGCCTGTCCCTACATCAAAGGAGGGGAACAAAAGAGCCCCCTCACCCCAGCCCTCTCCCTCAAGGGGCGAGGGAGTTACGAAGCGGAGACGGTATACCTTCATGTCTCAAGATACGACAACAAAACTGATCGGGAGCAATCGCAAGGCGTTTCACGACTATGCGATTGAGGAAAAGATCGAAGCGGGGCTGATCCTGCAAGGCACCGAAGTGAAATCGCTTCGGGAAGGCCGGGTCAATTTGCGCGAAGCCTATGCCACGGTGGCCGAAGGGAAGGCGATTCTGCATAACTGTCACATCGGCGAATACAGTCATGGGAATATCATGAATCATGAACCCTTGCGGCCCCGCGGGCTGTTGTTGCACAAGAAAGAAATCCGGACGTTAACCGGGAAAGTTCAGCAAAAGGGTCTGACGTTGGTGCCGCTCCGCATGTATTTCAATCAACGCGGGGTGGTGAAAGTCGAATTGGGACTGGCGCGCGGGAAAAAGCACTACGACCGGCGGGAAACCGTGAAACAACGTGAAGCCGGTCGTGAAATGGAACGGGCCATGAAACGGGCGTCAGGGAAGCCGTGACGCCTGCGCGGTCGTCGTGAGTCTGAGCATGAAGATTCTGTCAGCGGATTTTGTGAAGAGTTGCATGAAGCCGGCGCACTATCCTCACGAGCGCCTTCCCGAGGTAGCCTTCGTGGGGCGCTCCAACGTGGGCAAATCCTCGGCGATCAATTCGTTGTTGAATCGCAAAAGCATCGCCAAGGTCAGTACGACCCCGGGAAAAACGCAGACGCTCAATTTCTTTCGCGTGCTCACCAGTGACAAGGTGGTCCCCGCGATCTTCTTCGTGGATTTGCCCGGCTACGGCTATGCCAAAGCCGCCAAGTCGGTTCGTGAACAATGGGGCCCGATGATCGAGCGCTATTTGTCGCAACGGGCTCAACTCTGCGCCGTGGTCCAGTTGGTCGATGCGCGAGGGCTTGAAGCGCATGACGTGACCACGCTGGAATGGCTCACTCATCTTGGGCATCGCCCCATCGTCGTGGTCACGAAGATCGACAAACTGTCTCGCGGCCGGCGCCGGCCGGCCCTGGTGCAGGTGTGTCAAACCCTGGGAGTGGAAAATGACGAAGAGGTGATGGGCTACTCCTCCAAGACGAACGAAGGCCGCCAGGAACTGTGGAACGAATTGAGAGCGCGTTATGAATCGTGGGAAGAGCCCGGCTGACGATTCAGGAAGCAGCATATCCATGAAAAGCGATCGGAGTATATTCCAGCCCAACAAGTATCGTTTTGGGTTCGAGTTCGTGTTATTGCGGTCAATACAAGGATGAACAGACCATTATTTGAATAGAATTATGCCTATGAGGCATACATCCCCGAAAAATTTTTCATAGAGCTTCAGAAGTTCCGATAGCAACCTACTGTTGCATCCAAAAGGAGTCTATAATGAACTCAAATTCGAGAGCATGTGTCGCTTACATTGCGGCCAATTTGTGCGGTGCAAATGCGTCGTCTGTATATGACTATTCTCGGTCAAAAACCATAAGCATTAGTGGTAGCGTCGACTCAAACAATGTCCACATTTACGACTATGATCGAGGTTGCCATGTTTCTGGATCTCCCAATAATCTTTATGACTACGGCAATAAGAGATACATTACGCTAACCATGCATAATTCTAAATTTAGCGGCTATGACTACCACACAAGGAGTCATTACAGTGGTCGAGTGAATGGTAATTCAGTGTCTATTTATGACTATGAAACTTCCTCATACTACAGTTACAGGGTGTAATCACCTAATAAAGTTTTCCCAAAAAGCGCGGTCTGCGACCAAGAGAACTACCAAGGATAAATCATGCTGAAATTGTCAGACCAGGAGAAACAGGACATTATCCGGTATCTGGAGGCCGACAAGCCACTGCCGGAGAAGTATCGCTTCTTGCTGTTCGGGGACAAGCGCGAAGTGGAATTGGTCTGGAACGGCAAGACCAACGAAGTCTGTAACATCGTCCTGCCGTTTCAGACCATCGAACAGGTGGATGAACCGCGGGCGGAAAGGCCGTCTGATGCGTCTATGCAAATGGGACTGTTCTCGACGGACGAACGCGGGCGGCAACTCAAGGGCTGGACCAACAAACTTATCTGGGGCGACAACAAGCTGATTTTGTCATCGCTCAAGAACGGGCCGCTACGCGAGGAGATCGAAGCCCAAGGCGGACTCAAGCTGATCTACATTGACCCGCCTTTCGACGTGGGCGCCGACTTTTCCATGGACATCGAAATCGGCGAGGATACCTTCACCAAGAAACCAAATATCCTCGAAGAAATCGCCTACCGCGACACTTGGGGCAAAGGCACCGATTCCTTTATCGCTATGATCTACGAGCGGCTGGTCCTGATGCACGATTTATTGGCCGAGGATGGCAGCATTTACGTGCATTGTGATTGGCGGGTGAATCAGCACCTGAGACAGGTATTAGATGAAATTTTTGGATCAAACCTTTTTCTCAATGAGGTGATTTGGGCCTATTTTTCCTTTAAGAGAAAGACAGCAAAAAAATTTCCACAGAAGCACGATGACATAATTTCTTACCGGAAGTCACAAGACAGGTTAATTTGGAAGACACAATTCAAAGCTCACAGCGCAGAATATCTGAAAAGATGGAAAACCGATGAAAATGGAAGAAAATATAGGGACGATGTAAATCCGACGGCGGGAGGCACTCGAATAATCTACCTCGATGAAGTTGAAGGTGATATCGTGGATTCCGTCTGGGATGACATTCCGCCCGTCAATCCACAGGCCAAGGAGCGTGTCGACTACCCCACACAAAAACCCGAAGCCCTTGTGGAGCGCATCATAAAAGCATCCTCCAACGAAGGCGACTTGGTCGCTGATTTTTTCTGCGGCTCTGGCACCACTGCGGCGGTGGCGGAAAAGTTGGGTCGCAAGTGGATTTGCACCGATCTTGGAAAATTTGCCATCCACACGACCCGCAAACGTATAATTGGTGTTCAGCGACAGTTGAAGGCCGACGGCCAGGACTACCGTGCCTTTGAAATCCTCAATCTCGGCAAGTACGAACGCCAGCACTTCGTCGGCATCAACCCCAACCTGCGCGAGGAAGAACGGCAGAAGCAGTTACAGGAGAAGGAAACGGCCTTCCTTGAACTGATCCTCAAAGCCTACCGCGCAGAAAAAATAGAGCATTTTGCCACCTTCCACGGTAAAAAGGCCGGGCGGCTTGTGGCAGTGGGGCCAGTCAATTTGCCAGTCACCCGTCTGTTTGTGGAAGAGATTATTCTGGAGTGTCGAAAGCATCACATCACCAAGGTGGATATTCTCGGTTTCGAGTTCGAGATGGGGTTGTTTCCTCATGTCCTGGACGAGGCCCGTTCCAAAGGCATTGATATCGCCCCCAAATACATCCCCGCCGAGGTCTTTGACAAGAGGGCAGTCGAGAAGAACCAAGTGGTGTTCCACGACGTGGCGTTCATTGAGGTCAAGCCGCACGTGAAAGCGAGCAGGAAAAACCAACCTGCGACAGTGGTCGTAGAACTGACCGATTTTTCGGTATTTTACTCCCAGGACTCTATCGCCCTAGCTGAAGAAACGTTAGGCAAAAAACAGTCCGGGAGCGCAACCGTGGTGGAAAAAGGCCGGATTGTGAAACTGACCAAGGATAAGAACGGTGTCATGAAACGCGAGATATTGACCAAGCATTGGACGGACTGGATCGACTACTGGAGCGTGGATTTCGACTTCGAGAGCAAACGTGAGCTTATCCGCGTCAAGAAAGAAGAACTTTCGCCTGATGCGCAAACGACCCTTGAAGGGATGGGCGATGCCCAGCAGAATCTGTCGGTCTGGGAAGAGCAGTGGACCGGCGACTACATCTTCGAGAACGAATGGCAGAGTTTTCGCACGAAAAAAGACCGCTCATTGGAACTCAAAAGCATCGCCCATGAATGCCCGCCTGGGCGACGCAAGATCGCCGTGAAGGTCGTGGATATCTTCGGCAACGACACCATGACGATTGTGGAGGTGTCGGTATGAAATGCTCTCTGCAAGCGATCCGTCACGACCGGGACAGTTTTGAAGCACTGGCGTACCTCCATGAACAGACCAGGGAATGCTTTTGGGACGAAGTTGAAATTGACATGGAAGCAACGAGTTGGTTTGATGCCGATATGTGCGCGGCAATTGGCGCGCTTCTCTACAATCTGGGAGAAAACCTGAACACGGTCAAGTTGGTTAATCTCCCTCCCAGCGTGGAAAAGATTCTGTCAAAAAACGGTTTTCTGAGTCACTATGGGCGTGTGAAAATTCCCGATCGTTGGGGGACAACCATTTCCTATCAACGATTTGATGTTAAAGATGACCGCTATTTCTCAGGCTATATCGAGGGTGAGTTTATACAGCGTTCCGAGATGCCCACCATGTCGCCGAGGTTGCTGAAAAAATTCCGCGAGAGTATTTTCGAGATATTCAGCAACGCGGTCTGGCATTCTCGCACGAAATTGGGCATTTTCAGTTGCGGACAGTTTTTCCCTTCACGAAGCCGGCTTGATTTTACGGTAGCGGATCTGGGAGTCGGCATACGCCAAAACGTACAAGACCATGTAGGGTCTGATCTCTCACCGGAAGAGGCGATTGACTGGGCGACCAAGGGCAACAACACGACCAAGCATGGCGATGTTCCGGGCGGGCTGGGGTTGAAGCTGCTATGCGAGTTCATTGACTTGAATGGAGGTTGCCTTCGGATTGCTTCGGATGCCGGCTATTGGTGTCGAGAGAATGGAAAAACGACTCTCGCGCGATTAAGCCACCCGTTCCCTGGAACAGTGGCAAGCGTTGAAATCAATACGGCTGACCAGAATTCTTATATGCTTGCGTCCGAACTGAACGCCAAAGACATCTTTTGAGGCATTGATTATGAATAGCGTGAGAATTTCCGTATTCGAGGTGGTGGGCAGTCCTTTGTGCGTCGCCTCCAACGATGGGCAGAGGGTGTATGAACGCCTTGCCGCCGCCATTCAAGAAGGGCGAAGCGCGGTGCTCTCATTTCATAACGTTGACACCTTGACGTCGGCTTTCTTGAATGCCGCAATCGGTCAACTGTACGGAAAATTCAGCGAAAATGACATTCGTTCCTTAGTACAAGTTGAGGATATGGCACCCGATGACCTTGTGCTGGTGAAGCGCGTGGTTGACACAGCCAAGCAGTACTTCAAAGATCCGCCGAGATTCGACGAAGTCATTCGAGAGACGATGGAAGACCAGGATGACGGTGTATAAGGCAACAGCGGTGAACAACTACGAGTTTACATCCAAAGACCAACTGTTTCTGGATACCAATATCTGGCTGTATGTCTATGGTCCACAGAAACTGAATGACAACCAAGTCGCTATATACTCCCAGGCGTTTCGCCGCATTCTTGCCGCACAAAGCCGTATTTATATTGACGTTCTCGTCGTTTCAGAATTCATCAATACTTACGCGAGACTGAAATGGAAACTTGTCAAGCCAGAGATCGAGCGATTCAAAGACTTTCGTAACGGGCTAGATTTCAAACCTGTTGCCCGCGATATTGCTGATAAGCTCAGGCGTTTAATGAACTACTGCTCACGTATAGAAGGCAATTTCGTGGCGTTGGAAATAGATAGCCTGCTTGATGCCTATGCGGCCGGCGATACCGATTTCAATGACCAGATGATAACGGAATTGTGTAAAAGAGAAGGGCTAACGCTGATTACGCATGATCGCGATTTCAAAGGCCGGAGAATCCCAGTTCTGACGGCAAATCAGCATTTACTGAATTGACTTCATGGCCCTCCACCCGGACTTTCCCCATTCTCCCCACGCGATTCTTGACCCCGACCGCCGCTGGTTCCCGGCAGACGAAGCCCTGCGTGATACGACAATGGATAAGCTCATGCCGCCGCTGGTGGCGGAGCTTCGGCGCAAGGTAAAGGACTTCCGCGATGGCGATTACGTGGGAGCGTCCAATACCAGTCGCAGCCTGCTCAACTGGTGGTTCAAGGAACCGCATCTGCTCCCGGGTGCAGACGGCAGCATGCTCAATTTCGAATACTACTTCGCCCAACGGGAGGCGATAGAGACGATTGTTTATCTCTACGACGTGGTCGGTGCCAAGGACAAGTATGACCTGATGCGTTTTGACAGCAGCAGTCTCGTTTCGTCCGGTATGTTCGATGAAACCTGGCGACGCTACGTGATCAAAATGGCGACGGGCAGCGGCAAAACAAAGGTGATGAGCCTGGCGTTAGCGTGGAGTTTCTACCACAAGCTCTATGAATCGGCGTCGGCGTTGTCCCGCAACTTTCTGGTGATTGCGCCCAACATCATCGTCCTGGATCGTCTTTATCGGGATTTTCAGGGATTGCGGATTTTCTTCACCGACCCGGTCATTCCCGGAAACGGATTTGACGGCCGCAACTGGCAAGACGATTTTCAGTTGACCCTGCATAAACAAGACGAGGTGCGGGTGACGCACCAGACGGGAAACATTTTCCTAACGAATATCCACCGGGTGTATTCCGGTGAAGACATCCCCCCGTCGTTCGACGACGAGAACACTATGGATTACTTTCTCGGCAAGCGGCCCACGGGCGCCACCACCGATTCCAGCGTCGATTTGGGGATGATCGTGCGCGACATTGACGAATTGATGGTGTTGAACGACGAGGCACATCATATCCATGATCCGCGGATGGCTTGGTTCAAGTCGATAGAAGATATACACAACCGGCTGCTGCAGAAGGGCGGTGGCCTGAGTTTGCAGGTGGACGTGACGGCCACGCCCAAGCACAACAATGGGGCGATTTTTGTGCAAACCGTGGCTGATTACCCCTTGGTTGAGGCGATTTCTCAGAACGTGGTCAAGCATCCCGTACTGCCGGATGCCCCGAGCCGTTCCAAGCTGCAGGAGCGGCAGAGCGCGAAGTTTACCGAGAAGTATGCGGACTACCTCGATCTGGGGGTGATTGAGTGGCGTAAAGCTGACGAAGAGCACCGGAAGCTGGGCAAGAAGGCGATTTTGTTCGTCATGACGGACGACACGAGGAATTGTGACGAGGTCGCCGAATATCTGGAGACTCGATATTCTGATCTGCAGGGCGGTGTATTGACGATTCACACCAAGAATAACGGAGAGGTTTCCGAAGCAGTCTCCGGCAAAGCGAAGGAAGAGTTGGAGAAGCTGCGCAAGCAGGCGAACGAAATCGACGATCCGGCTAGTTCCTACAAGGCAATTGTGTCGGTACTGGTACTGAAGGAAGGCTGGGACGTGCGGAACGTCACGACGATTGTCGGATTGCGCGCCTATTCGGCGAAAAGCAATATCCTGCCGGAGCAGACGCTGGGGCGGGGCTTGCGCAGGATGTATCCTGGGGATGCTGAAGAATACGTCAGCGTGGTGGGCACCGAGGCTTTCATGGAATTTGTTGAGTCTATCCAGGCTGAAGGCGTTGAATTGGAACGCAAGGCCATGGGTGAAGGCACCGGACCGAAGACTCCGTTAGTGGTAGAGGTTGATCAGGAGAATAAGAACAAAGATCTTGGGGCACTGGATATTGAGATTCCAGTACTGACGCCTCGCGTTTATCGGGAATACAAGAACTTGACCGATCTCGATGTCGGCGCGATGGAGTTTCAAACCTGTGAATACCTGAAGTTCAGCAAGGAAGAACAACGCGAGATTGTGTTCAAGGACATCACCACCGGCCAAGTGACCCACACGACCGTGCTGGACGGCGCAGGAGTTGCCGACTACCATAGTGTGATTGGCTATTTCGCGCAGACGGTAATGAAGGAACTGCGACTGGTGAGCGGCTACGATGTGCTCTACGGTAAGGTCAAGAGTTTCATACAGGACAGGCTATTTGCCCGATCAGTCGATCTGGAAGCGCCCAACACCCTGCGAAACCTTTCCGAGTTAGCTGTGACCAGCACGTTGATCGAAACGTTCAAGAAAGCAATCAACGATCTGACCGTGTGCGACAAGGGGGACGCGGAAATACGCGACACCGTCAAATTGCGCCGAACGCGGCCCTTTGTGGTGAAAAATCAAAGCTACATGATGCCGAAAAAGTCGGTGTTCAACCGGATCATTGGTGACAGCCGTTTTGAGTTACAATTTACCCATTTTCTTGAGCAATGCGACGACGTGGTGTCCTACGCGAAAAACTATCTGGCGGTGAATTTCAAATTGGATTACGTCAAAGCCGACGGTGACATCTCGAATTACTACCCGGATTTCATTGTAAAATTGACCGACGGTCGCGTAGTGATTGTGGAAACCAAAGGGCAGCAAGACTTGGATGTGCCATTAAAGATGGACCGCCTCCGCCAATGGTGCGCGGACATCAACAAGGTGCAGACTGAAACGGATTTCGGCTTTGTTTTTGTGGATGATACGGGGTTCGAAAAGTACCAGCCAAAGACCTTCGCTGACTTGTTCGCTGTCTTCAGGGAATATAGGACCCCTTCTGCCGAACCCACGAGTTCCTCCATTTAGCAGACGCTTCCCGCTAATTTGCGCTGGCCTGCCGGTTGAATGCCAAGTTTGCCCTTATGAATTGTTTAAGAGTTGCCATTGGGATTGGCTCTGAAGGGAACCGCGGCACGCGCAGACGTTCAGGCTGCCGGGGCTTACCGTTTGGCATCGCCGTCTTGCTCGTCTTGTTGACCGCCTGTCACGCACAGGGTCAACCCGGTGATGGGCGTGTAAGTGCCGCGCAACGTGGGTCGGCGGCCGATGGACACACGGCCGGGACATTTGACGGCTTGGCAGGGGAATACCGGGGAACGTCCAGGGGAGACGCGTTCGTCGTCTGGGTCGCTGTGTCACCGGAAATCGAAGAGGGCCAGCAGGCCGCCTTGCTTCTCTTTAGAGAAGAGGACAGGCCGCGTTTGGAGATCTACATGAAACGGATGATCGACGATCCCACCGGCTCTTACGGCCAAATTTGCGAACGGGCCGGGTCTGACGAACGAAAAGGCCGCCTGAATGACTTGTTTAGGGTTTGGGATACACAGGGCGGGCTGATTGTATTGCAGGACGGGTTTCATGGAGACCCCTTGCCTCCCGATTGGCAGGAGATCGAAGGCGGGGATTACCCCCCGTATCTGCGCAATCAGGAGTATATTGTCTGGCGCGAGCGGGAATACGCGATCAGGAGAATCCGGCGGTCTGCCGGGACTAGGGCCTTGGAAAGCGTGCAGTTGACGCAAACCGGCTTCATTCAGAATTTCTTCGATAATCCGGTGATCAGCGTGACACGTGTGGACAGCGTACCACCCACGTTCAAGTTGCTGGGATCGTATCTGGACGCCAAATTCGCCGCTTGGGAGGAACTCGATGCCCTGTTCGCACCGGACCGGGTTCGCGCGACCGTGCTCCCCAGCCTTGCGGATGCCTGCAACCTCCTCATGTCAAATGCCTCGACCTCGCATCCGAAGTGACGCCATATGGCGCAAATCTGCAACAAAAGTGCACCAAAAGTAGTCATAAATGCGGTAAAACAGAGCTATTTATACACCAAAATACACCTAAAATGCGCCTCGTCTGTCATCCTTGTAGGTGTTCAGTCATTCGTTGACAGACTGAGGAACTGCCCACAAAGTGGGAACCAGAAAGAAGGGCTTTCTTTTCCCTCCCCTTTGTAAGGGGGCGCATTTCCGGAGAGGGAATGCGGGTGGGGTAGAGCCACGTGTCCATGGGGCACAGGGTTGCGCTGTTCCTGCCACATCTTCTACCTCCCCTTGCCCCTCCTTACAAAGGCGGGGCACTGAGGCACAGAAGGAGACCGCGGAACGTGTCAATGAATGACTGAACATTTACAATCCCGACTCCGATCGGGGAGCCAGGGTTTTGTTTTGGTTTGCAGTTGTAGGGGCCGCATCTCATGCGGCCCGGCCCCTCCGCCGTCGTAGCTGCGGCGTCTCATTCCACTAAGAAAGGCCGCCTGAAAGATCGCGCCATGAGATGGCGCCGCTAGAAGAGGGGGACGATAGTCAGCACATCATGCTGTCCACGCCTGTCCTGAGCCTGTCGAAGGGAATGACTGAACATTTACAATTCTACGAAACGCGCTCAGGCTGGAATCGGCGAGAGATGCGGACTAGGACGGAAGTAAGGAACGGATTTCGATGTAGGCCTTGTCTTTCAGCGATGACATCCACGCGTCATGGGATTTCTGGAGTTTCTCTTGATACAACCGGCTCTCAATCGCGTCTTTCACTTTCTCGAACGGCTCCGTGACTCCGGGCCGGCTCTCCTCGAGCCGGAGAATATGAATCCCGATTTCCGTTTCAATCAACGGAGTGACCTCCCCGGGAGAGATCTTGTGCAAGGCGTCGCGCAAAGGCGGCAATAATTCATTTTTCGTCACGAATCCCAGATCGCCCCCCATGACGCTTTCGGATCCATCGGAAAAGAGCTCGGCCAATTGCTCGAAGGTCCGGCCCTCGTCGAGTTGACTCATCAGGATCTCAGCCCGAGCTTTCAGCGTCTCCATGTTTTCACCCAGCTTCGGTAAAAGGAGAATCTGTCGGATGTGGTGTGCATGGGGAGACGTAAAGAGCGGTTGCTGCTCTTTATAGTAGGCGCGAATATCTTCAGGAGAGACGAAAAGGCCTCGCCGGGTTTCCATATCCCTGACACGGCGGACCATCATTTCCTCGCGCAGGGCGGCCTTTGATTGAATGGCCGCGGACGGGAACCCGCCGGGGTTTCTGCGCGCTTGTTCCCACACTTGTTCCAATTCTTCGTCGCTGATCGAAATTTGCTTTTCCTTGGCTTCCTGGAGTTGGAGCTTGTGTTCGATCATCCGGTTCAAGACTTCATAGCGTTTCTGAGAGAGATGCTCCGTGAGTTCGTCTCCATCATACCGGGCTTTCAGGCGAAAGATTTCATCCCCCATTTCCGTTTGGACTTCGGAAACCGTAATGATCTCCGTATTGACGATGGCGGCGATCCCATCCGCCACCGGCTTGCTCCCGGCATCCTGTATCGGGGCTTGGGCGGGCACGACCGGGGCCAGCCACGCGACCACGCACAGGGCGATTGGCAGTGTGGCCATCGTCCTGAACGCGCGCCGGGCCTGCGCGCGCCGGCAAGAGTGGGATGCAGAGCGGTACTGGTGAAGTGGTGGCGTCATGAGATGGAAGAGGTCACGGGTTCCGGTGAAGCATCCAACAAGCCGTTCAACATCGTCGTCAGGACGGACACCACGGACGGCCAATCGTCCAGGTCCGTCTCGACGGCAAAGGAAACCGGTGAGAGGAATTGGAGGCGACCCTCGGCATAGTGCCGTAACCAATCGAGACTCTCTTGAGCAATCACGGCGTTGGGCGCAAAGGTCATGGTCACGGTGTCATTCGTGGCTTCCAGCGACTCCACTTTCAGTTTCTTGGCGAGCAGCCGAATTTGCATCACTTCAAACAACTGCTCCACCGGTTCGGGCGGTGTCCCATACCTGTCCTGCGTCTCCTCATGGAGCAGCGCGAGGTCGCCGACCTTCTGACTGGCCGAGAGCCGCTTATACAAGGACAAGCGTTGATGGCCGTCCTCGACGTAGTCGTCGGGGATAAAGGCCGACACGGGCACGTGCAACGTCGGCTCGACCTCTTCTTCCACGGGCTCACCTTTGCGCTGTTGCACGGCTTCTTCCACCATCTGCATATACAGATCAAATCCCACTGCGGCAAGGTTACCGGATTGTTGTTTGCCGAGGAGGTTGCCGGCGCCTCGAATCTCTAGGTCCGCGGCGGCAATGCGAAACCCCGAGCCCAGGTCCGCAAATTCCTGGATGGCCAGGAGCCGCCGTTGGGCATCGGTACTCAGAATCTCTTCGTTGGGGAAGAAGAAATACGCATACGCCTGATCCCCGGCGCGACCGACCCGTCCCCGCAGTTGATAGAGTTGAGCCAGGCCGAACAGATCGGCCCGGTCCACGAGAATGGTATTGGCGCGCGGCACGTCCAACCCCGATTGAATAATCGAGGTCGAGACCAGGATATCCGCCTCGCCGTGGAAGAACTTCAACATGACGCCTTCGAGTACGTGTTCGTTCATCTGCCCATGGGCCATGACCAGACGGGCTTCGGGCACGAGTTCCCGGAGCCAGGCAGCCGTCCGCTCAATGGTTTCGACCCGGTTGTGTACGTAAAACACCTGCCCTTGTCTCGCCAGTTCCCGGCGGACCGCGTCCCGGATCAGGTTGGCATTGAACCGGACCACCTGCGTGCGGATGGCCAGGCGGCCGGCCGGGGGCGTGTCGATGACCGACAGGTCCCGGACTCCGGAAAACGCCATTTGCAGCGTGCGCGGGATGGGGGTGGCCGTAAGCGTCAATACGTCCACTTGCGTGCGAAGTTGTTTGAGGCGTTCCTTATGACGAACGCCGAACCATTGCTCTTCGTCGATGATGACCAGGCCCAGGTTCTTGAACTGCACATTCTTGTGAAGGAGCCGGTGGGTCCCGATGACGATATCCACGACGCCCGACGCGAGGTCGGACAACAACGCTTTGACCTCCTTGGGACTCTGAAACCGCGAGAGCGTCCCCACGTGAATGGGAAACGGCGCAAACCGGCGCGTAAACGTTTCCGCGTGTTGTTGAGCCAGGAGAGTGGTGGGAACCAGCACCGCCACCTGCCGGTTATCCTGGACGGCCTGGAACGCCGCCCGCATCGCCACTTCGGTTTTTCCATACCCCACGTCCCCGCACACCAGCCGGTCCATGGGTTTGGCTAGCCGGAGGTCCCGTTGAATGTCGTCGATGGCCTTGAGTTGGTCGGGGGTTTCTTCATAATCGAACGCCGCGTCGAATTCATGGGACAGGGTGCCGTCCTCCTGGTACGGGTGGCGCGTGACGACTTCCCGGTCGGCGTACAACCCGACGAGTTCGTCGGTCATGTCTTCAATGGCTTTTTTGACGCGCGCCTTGGTCTTGGCCCACGCGGTGCCCCCCAATTTGTCGAGGGTCGGCCTCACGTGATCGCTGCCCCGGTATTTTTGGACTTGGTTCAACCGGTCGAGAGGCACGTAGAGGGTATCCCGTCCGGCAAATTCCAGAATGAGGTAGTCGCTTTCAAAGCCCTGCACGGACAAGCGCCGAAGCCCCTTGTACCGGCCGATTCCATGTTGCACGTGGACCACGTAATCCCCGGCGTTCAAATCGTCCAGCGAGGACAGGAAGGTCGCGGTCTTGCTTTTGGGTTGGGGACGATGCCGGGCAATCTTGGCGAACAAATCCTCTTCGGTGACTACCGTGAACGGAAACGACGGCACCGCGAACCCCGACGACAGAAACCCTTGCAGGATATAAAACGGCGTTCGAGGAAGAAGCGCGTGCGGGAACGGATTCCGTTCGGTCACGGGAGCATGGTGTTCGGTGAACAACCCGGACAAACGCCCGACTTGTCCGGAGGAACGCACGACCACCACCACCGGTCCTTCACCACGTAGCCGTTCCAGGATCGTCAGGGTCTCGGTAAAGGAGGTTCCGCGGAGCCCCAACCCCACGCTCCGGGCCGACTGGAACGGAAGGGAGATGACCGGGTTCCAGGAGTCTTCAACGGGCGAGACGACGTCAAAGGCCAGCGATGGACCAAGGCACGACAAGAACTCATCCCAGCCGATGGACTGTTGAGAGGGATCGGGATACGGAACGGTGGTCCCCGTTGCGTCGTGTTCTTCCCATGCCGCACGGAGCCGTTCTTCCCACTCCCGTGCGTGCTGCGCCAAGGTGACGGGACGATCCAGCACCACGAATGGTGAAACCGGGAAGTAATCCAACAGGGTGGCCATGGACGGATACCTATCCGGCAACCGCCATTCGGCGTCCGGCGGGATCTCGGCAAGCGAGGAGTCGGATTCGTCGGGGAGCAGGTATTCCCGGGCAGGAAGGAGAACCGAGGAGAGAACGGATTCGATGGATTCTTGCGTGCCCGGATCGAACCGGCGGGTGGACTCGACGGTATCGCCCAAAAACTCGATCCGGTAGGGCTCGCTTGCACCGGTGGAAAAGATATCGACGATGCCGCCGCGAATACTGAATTCTCCGGGAATGTCCACCACGGACACGCGCCGATAGCCGGTCCGCAGCAAATGGCGAAGCAACGATTCCCGTTCAATGACACCGCCCACCTTGAGGGTCAAACACGATTGAGCGAACACGGACTGAGGGACCAGGTACTGTAAGGCGGCCTGCGGTGTCGTGATGACCACCGTGGGGCGATGGGTTTGAAGGTGAAACAAGGTCCGCATGCGTTGTGTCACGAGATCGATGGACGGGGAACCGGCTTCATACGGGGCTTGGCCCCGGTCCGGGAAAAATGCCAGCGAGTCGGCAGGGAGGTTGAAGAAATCAAAGAAAAACGCCACGTCCTGGCATAACGATTCCGCCTCTTCCTGGGTCGGCGCCAGAATGAGCCAGTTGGAGGGAATGACTCCTTGGAACGATCCAGCGGCGGCCGGCGTCTCGTCACGCTGCTCCGTCGTCCTCAACAGGCTGAGGATGAACGCAAGGCCGGGGCCATGTGGCCCAAGCACCAAGGGTTGAGCCCCCGGAGCGGTCAAGGCCTCAAACAGGGGCGTCAAAATCCGGTCGCAGGATGCTTGGAACGGGGTGTTCATGCTGAAAGTACTTACCCTAACAGGTCTTGGCTCTGCCCCCGCACACTCTCTGCCCTGGAGGGAGAGGGCTGGGGTGAGGGGAAGAACGTCTACGGGTTTGGTCGCCAGGGAAACGGGCCCATCGAGTCATCCAGGAGAATGCGCCACACGTTCATGGGCAACCATTCTTCATACATCCACCAGTCTTTATATTGAGGCAGCTTCACGGCATTCGGGATCTCCATCCAGTTCGTCCCTTTCTCAAATTCCGCGTAAATGGCGCCGCGGATATCCTGAACGAATTGGATATACTCTCTTACCTCCTGCTTGGTACCGCCTTGTAACGGTTGCGCTTTCCCGCTGTGCGCATAGAGTGCCTTGTCGAAATCCATTTGCTCGATTTCTTTCAGGGATCGCTCCCATTCCTTGACGTTGAAATCCGGCACAATGTTAAACAGGACCGCGTGCGGATCGACCAGGTCGGCGATATAGGCGATTTTTTCCTTGGGCAGGAGAAAGACAGTCATGCCCAGCCCATGATTCATGCCCAGATAATGCAATTCCAGGACGGTGCCGCCCAGGGTGATGTCTTTGCGATTGCCCGCCCAACTTTCGTCGGGCACCATCATGTCCGGACCGGGGTTCGCCTTCATCCATCGATAGGCCTCCTCATGGGCCATCACGGTCGCTCCGGCATCATGAAACACTTGACCGCCACTCGCATGATCCCAGTGATTGTGGCTGTGCAAGAGATACCGAATCGGCTGATCCGTGACCGCCTTGATGGCCTTGACCATGTCCGTCGCATGGTTCGTATTCACTGATTCGATCGCGATGACCCCCTCGTCCGTCACCACAAACATCGAAAAATAGGCATTCGCCGGGTTCCCGAAGCTATACACCCCCTTGCCGATCTCGGCGGTATGCGGGGGGAGCGTTGCCGCGAGGGCCGCGCCGGAGAACAGGATTGCCATCAGAACACTACTCAGCATACGTTTCATGCTTCTGACTCCTTCCGTGAAGGTGGATTTGTATTGGTGAAATTATACCCGCTGCAACGGAGGTGGGAAAGTGCGTGACGGATGAGTCATTATCCCCATTCCAAGCGAAGCGCCTGTCCTGAACGAAGTGAAGGAACTATCTATCCCTCCCCTCTGTCATCCCCCGACCTGATCGGGGATCTCATCGGGGAGTAGCGGCTCCAGGCAGTGCATTGTGCAACCTGAACACAACATATAAAATTGTGCGCTCATGAACAAGAAAAGCCTGAGCGAGCGCGACATCTGCACCAAGTTCATCACCCCGGCCTTGCGCAAGGCCGGATGGGACGAGATGACGCAAATCCGCGAAGAGTTCAGCTTCACCAAGGGCCGCATCATCGTGCGCGGCAAGCTGGTCAGCAGGGGCAAGGCCAAGCGGGCCGACTACGTCCTCTCTTACAAGCCCAACGTCCCCATTGCGGTGATCGAAGCCAAGGATAATATTCATGCCATCGGCGCCGGCATGCAACAGGCCCTTGATTATGCCGACACGTTGCAAGTTCCCTTCGTCTTCTCCTCCAACGGTGACGGGTTCGTCTTCCATGACCGGACCGGCGCCGGCGTTGAAAAAGAAACCACGCTCAGCCTCGATGCTTTCCCGTCGCCGGAACACCTGTGGGCACGCTATTGCGCGTGGAAAGGCCTGACCTCCGAGGAAGAGACAATCGTCCTTCAGGATTATTTTGACGATGGCAGCGGCAAAACCCCGCGCTACTACCAGGTCAATGCCATCAACGCCGCCATGGAAGCCATCGCCAAGGGAGACAACCGCGTCCTGCTCGTCATGGCCACGGGAACGGGCAAGACCTATACCGCGTTTCAGATCATCTGGCGGCTGTGGAAGGCGGGCCGCAAGAAACGAATCCTGTTCCTGGCTGATCGCAACGTGCTCGTGGACCAAACGATGGTCAATGACTTCCGGCCCTTTGGTCCGGCTATGGCCAAGCTCTCGACCAAAGCGAAGACCATCGAGCGCGACGACGGCTTGTCAGAAGATCTGACCACCGCCGTTGATAAGAAACGGCGCATCGACACCGCGTACGAGGTCTATCTCAGCCTGTATCAGGCAATCACCGGACCGGAAGAACATCAGAAAATATTCCGCGACTTTTCACCCACCTTCTTCGACCTCATCGTGGTCGACGAATGCCACCGCGGTAGTGCCGCCGAGGACTCGGCTTGGCGGGAAATCCTGGAATACTTCACCACGGCCACGCAGATCGGTCTCACCGCCACGCCCAAGGAAACTCGCTACGTGTCCAACATCCATTACTTCGGTGAGCCGGTCTACTCCTACTCCCTGAAACAGGGCATCAGCGACGGCTTCCTCGCCCCATACAAAGTCATCAAGGTCCATATAGACCGCGACGTAGCAGGCTACCGGCCGGAAAAAGGCCAACGCGACCGGCGTGGGGAAGAAGTCGAGGACCGCATCTACAATACCAGGGACTTCGACCGGAACCTGGTGCTGGACGGCCGGACCAACGTCGTCGCCCGAAAGGTGTCGGAATTCCTGAAGGAAAGCGGCGATTGCTTCCAGAAGGCAATCATCTTCTGCGTCGACCAGGAGCACGCCACGCGCATGCGCCAGGCGCTCATCAACGAGAACGCCGAACTGGTAAACCAAAACCACCGCTACGTGATGCGCATCACCGGCGACGACGCCGAAGGCCAGGCGGAGTTGGACAACTTCATCGACCCGGAATCCAAATACCCCGTGCTGGTCACCACCTCTCGGCTGCTGTCCACGGGTGTCGATGTGCAAACGTGCAGGCTAATCGTGCTCGACCGTGAAGTCGGCTCCATGACCGAATTCAAGCAGATTGTCGGACGCGGCACCCGCGTGCACGACGACACACACAAGTTCTACTTCACCCTGATGGATTTTCGTGGTGCGACCAACCACTTCGCCGACCCGGATTTCGACGGGGAACCGGTCCAGATTTACGAGCCGGGCGAAGGCGATTCCATCGTGCCGCCTGACGCCGTGCCACCCCGGGACGATGCCGACGATCCCATCCCCCCGGAACCCGGGGAGGATGAGACTATCGTCTATGTCCCGCCCACGCCGTATCCCGTCGATAGCCCGAGCAAAGTGTACGTGGACGGTATCGACGCCACAGTGATCGCCGAGCGGGTGGAATATCTGGACGAATACGGCAAGCTGGTTACCGAGTCCTTGCGCGACTTCACCAGGAAAGCCCTGAAAAAACGTTTCGCCAGCCTCGACGACTTCCTTCGGCGATGGAAGACGGCAGAGCGCAAGCAGGCAATTGTTGAAGAACTGGAGGCCGAGGGCTTGGTGCTCGACGCCATCGCCGAGGAACTGGGCAGGGACCTCGATCCCTTCGATCTCATCTGCCACGTCGCCTTTGACGCCAAGCCGCTGACCCGCCGTGAGCGTGCCGCGAACGTCAAGAAGCGCGACGTGTTCAACAAATACGGGGAACAGGCCCGCGCCGTACTCGACGCCCTGCTTGCCAAATACGCTGACCAAGGGGTGTTCAACCTGGATGACGTCAGCGTGCTGCGCATCCCGCCGTTGACCGAACTCGGCACCCCGGTGCAGTTGATCAACGCCTTCGGCGGCAAGGACAAATTCGTGGCCGCGGTCCACGACCTGCAAGCCGCACTCTACCAGGAGACCGCGTAGCCCGTGTCCGTCCGCACCCTCGTCAAATCCATTCAGGACATCATGCGTCAGGACTCCGGCGTGGACGGTGACGCCCAACGCATCAGCCAGTTGTGCTGGATGTTCTTCCTCAAGATCATCGACGATCAGGACCAGGAATTGGAGTTGATGCAGGCAGGCTATAAATCGCCGATCCCGGCGCGGTTCTGGTGGCGCGTCTGGGCAGCCGACCCCGAGGGTATAACCGGCGACGCCTTACTCGCCTTCATCAACAACGACCTGTTCCCGGCCCTGAAGAATCTCCGGCCGACCGGCCAACCGGGAGACCGTGGCCGCGTGGTGCGCGCCGTGTTCGAGGACGCCTTCAACTACATGAAGTCCGGCCAATTGATGCGCCAGGTCGTCAACAAGATCAACGGCGTCGACTTCAACAACCTGACCGAGCGCCAGCACTTCGGCGACATCTACGAACAAATCCTCAACGACCTGCAATCCGCAGGAAATGCCGGCGAGTACTACACGCCGCGCGCCGTCACCGCCTTCATGGCCGACCGCATCGACCCCAAACCCGGCGAAACCCTGTTCGACCCTGCCTGTGGCACAGGCGGCTTCCTGACCTGTTCGCTACGCCACATGCGCGACCGTTACGTCAAGCGACCCAAGGACGAACGGAAAATGCAAGCCGCACTACGCGCCGTCGAGAAAAAACAACTGCCGCACATGCTGTGCGTCACCAACATGTTGCTGCATGGCATCGAGGACCCCGGCTTCGTGCGCCACGACAACACCCTGGCGCGGCCCTACATCGGCTGGGAGAAGAAAGACCGGGTGGACGTCGTGCTGACCAACCCGCCCTTTGGCGGCAAGGAAGAAGACGGCATTGAAAGCAACTTCCCCCAGCATTTCCGAACCAGGGAAACCGCAGACCTGTTTCTTGCCCTGATCGTCCGGTTGTTGAAACCGGGCGGGCGCGCCGCAGTCGTCCTGCCCGACGGCTCGCTGTTCGGCGAAGGCGTCAAGACACGGCTCAAGGAACACCTGATGGAAGAGTGCAACCTGCACACCATCGTCCGCCTCCCCAACTCCGTGTTCAGGCCCTACGCCTCCATCGGCACCAACCTGCTCTTCTTCGAGAAAGGCGAGCGGACCAAGGAAATCTGGTTCTACGAACACCGCGTCCCCGAAGGCCAGAAAGCCTATTCCATGACCAAGCCCATCAAACTGGAACATCTGCAACCCTGCATCGACTGGTGGGGCGGCGCAGAACGCAAAGGCCGCAAAGAAACCGAACGCGCCTGGAAGGTGACCGCTGAAGAGATTAAGTCGCGCGGTTACAACCTCGACATCAAGAACCCGCACACGGCCGAGGACGACCACGGCGACCCGGAAGAACTGCTGGCGAAACTGGCCGCCACGGAGGCCGAGACAGCGTCGCTACGCGACCAATTGAAAGCGATTCTGGCGGAGGCTCTATTGCGATAGAGGTGCAGGTGACGTTCAGCCATCCGGAGCTTGCGGTGCGTGAGACGCTCAGGTTGATTTTTCCTTCATTCCTCCGTATATTGATCCATGGAGGATTTATCGATGCCACTGAATATCAAAGATGCAGACACGCAAGCCTTGACCAAACGGCTCGCAAGCCTGACCGGAGAATCGTTGACCCAAGCCGTCAAACAAGCCGTCCAGGAAAGACTGGCGCAGGTGGAAAAAACCCGGCGTGCCATCCGGCTTGCCGATGAACTGGATCACATTGCTCTGCATTGCGCGAATCTGCCTCGCCGCGACAGGCGGAGTGCGGAACGGATCATCGGGTATGACAAACGAGGCCTGCCGGTCTGATGGTGGTCGACACATCGGCACTCATCGCCATCATGCAAAACGAACCGGAACGCCGCCGTTTCAATGAATTGATCGAAGCGGCGACGGCCACCTATGTCAGTGCCGCCAGCCTGCTCGAGACCCGGATGGTTCTGTTTGCCCGATCCGGCGACAGCGCAGTCCTGGCGTTGGATGCCTTCCTTCTCAAGAGCCGCATGATCGTCATGGAGGTCTCCCCTCATATCGCCGACCTCGCCTTCGATGCCTACCGGAGATACGGGAAGGTCGGCGGTCGTGGAGCGGCCCTGAACTATGGCGACTGTTTTTCTTACGCCTTGGCCAAGCATCTGGCCGTCCCACTTCTGTTCAAAGGCGGTGACTTTTCGAAAACGGACATCCGGTCGGCCGCAGACAAGCGCACGGAGCATCATCGACCTGCGGACACGTAGCGGCGACTCCGAGCCCTCCGGCGACACGGATATCTGATCCCGATTGAGGCTGGTCGGGCCGCGCTCCAGCGCGTTGCGCTGCCGGCTTGGTCAGGGACAGAGAAAATGTCTGCGGCCGCCGAAGGTGATGAAGCTCAACCGTCATTGGCATAAAACTAAGCAATGGCCTCCCGAATCCGTCATTTGTTCAATGAGTCTATGCCAGTCACCTAGTATATACTCTTTCAGACAGTGCTCCATGTACAAGTGCTTGCCTTTCTCGCAAATTGCTGCGGCATACCTCTAAAACGATTTCTCCCCGGCATCTACACTCTAGCAGAGAAGATTTTTACAATCGACATCACCACTCGACTGCTGCAATTTTCTGCAAAGCACTCTAGATTTCAACATTTCTACTTTACAAAACTAACAAGAAATAATACTTTTGTAAATCTAATAGATATGGAAAAAGTCATTATAAGACAAAGGCTTAAGCTTTCCCGTTCTGCCGCTGGTCTTTCGCTTAGAGCTTTAGAGAAGAAAATTGGAAACCGCGTGACGGCCCAGGCAATCGGGAAATACGAGCGCAACGAATCGATGCCTGGTTCGGGTGTCCTGATCGCGCTCGCCGACGCGCTTGATGTCTCGGTGGACTATCTGGTCGGCGACCAGGAAATGGTCCTTGAAGAGGTGGAGTTCAGGAAGAAAAAGCCCACGAGCAGGCGGGAAGAATCCCAGGTCGAGGCCAAGGTCCTGCACCTTCTGGCGCAGTACCTCATGATCGAGGAGTTGCTCCATCTTCCGAGTGTCGAATGGCACAGTCCGCGTGAGGCGCCCTACCCCGTCAAGCGTGACGTTTCGGAGGCCGACCTCGCCGCCCGAAGCCTGCGGGATCATTGGGGCCTTGGCAACGACCCGATCCCGAACCTCGTCGAGTTGCTGGAAGAGCAGGGGATCAAAGTTCTTTCCGTAAATCTGACGACTATCGACGGTCTGACGGCGCACGTCCGCCGCGCAGGGAAAGGTACTGTGCCTGTCATTGTGGTGAACCGCAAGGAATGGGGGGAGCGTCAGCGCTTCACGCTGGCCGATGAGCTTGGGCACATGGTCATGGACGTGGCGGCCAAGTTGGACGAGGAGAAAGCTGCGCACCGCTTCGCCGGCGCCTTCCTGATGCCTGCTGACGCCCTGTGGGCGGAGATCGGGAAACACCGCAAGGCGATCGGTTGGGGAGAACTTTTCGAGTTGAAGCAACTCTTTGGCGTGAGTGTTCAGGCGATCACGTATCGCTGCAAAGACCTTGGCATTTTCAGTGTGGCTCTGTTCCAGCGGCTGTTCAACGACTTCGATCGGTTCGGGTGGAGAAGCCCACCCTACGAGGAACCACTCGCGTGGAAAAAAGGCGAGGAGCCGAAGCGTTTCAAGCGCCTCACGTTCCGTGCTCTTGCCGAGGGAGCCATCTCCGAAGCCAAGGCGGCGGAACTGCTCAACATCTCCGTGCAGGATTTGAATCAGCGGATGGAGAAACCGCCGGCTGTTGAACGTAAGGAGGCTGAGGACTGAGTCTCATGCAGCAGGTACTGGTCTCCGATACCTCCGTTCTGATTGATCTCAAACGCGGGTCCCTGCTGGAGGCCAGCTTCTGCTTGGCGTTTCGGTTTGTCGTCCCTGATTTGCTCTATGAGCGCGAATTGAAGAACTGGGGTGGAGAGGACTTGATACGGCTTGGCCTCGTCGTCGAGGCATTGGATGGCGAGGGTGTAAGCCTTGCTCTGGCCTACCGGAAGCGAATGCCCGCCCTTTCTCTTCCCGATTGCTTTGCCCTCGCCCTCGCGCAAATCCATTCTTGGATCCTGTTGAGCGGTGACAGTGCGCTTGGTCAACTTGCGACCGACGAGGCGGTTGAGTGCCACGGCGTACTTTGGCTTCTTGACGTGATGCACGACACTGCCGTGGTGAGCATCCGGGAATTGTACGATGGCTTGACCGCCATATCGCAACATCCACGCTGTCGTCTTCCCAAGCCCGAAATCCGCCGCCGTTTGGTCAACTATGCCGACCGTCTGCGTTAGAGCCTGTTGCACACGAATGCAACGCCTCAAAGATTAATGTGAATTAGATGAACCCGAAGTAGAGCGCGTCAAGCTTGTCGAAGCGGAGAAAATGCAACGAAAATTTCCGGTAGGCTGAGCCTGAAAATTGCGAATTTCTCACTCTTCACTAGGCTAAATGTCATTAAATTCGCTGAATTGGAGGTAAATAATGCCCGATTGTTTCATCAGCTATTCGAGTACAGACCAGGAATTTGCGAAATCTGTCTATAGTGAATTGGAGAAGCACACAATCACTGCATTTATGGCTTCGGTTTCTCTCCAGCCGGGTCAGGACTGGTCAAAGGAAATTATGGAAAATCTGAGGAACAGTAAATGGGTTATTCTATTGGCAAGTCGTGCCGCGTGCTCTTCGGAGTTTGTCAATCAAGAGATTGGCGCTACGTTGCATAACGCGAAAAATCTCATCCCCATTGTTTGGGATATGGCTCCAAGTGAACTGCCGGGCTGGGCAAACGGTGTACAGGCTATCGATATGAGTGGGAAACAAACTGTGGGCGAATTGCAAAGGGAGATTGCTTCTATAGCCCAGCGTATCAAGCAGGACAAAAGCCAAGGGCTATTGATCATCGGAGTAGTATTCCTGGCTCTTTTTGTTTTAAGTCGCGAATAATACGAAGTTATCCGCAGAAAACACACGCATACTGGTGCTTCATCCAACGCACCGGGATGCAACATCCCGTAGGTCGGATTAGCCTAGCGTAATGCGACAATTTCTGTCCTCATCGAACATTCCAGCGCCCTCTGAATCGATACACTTTCATCCTTGAGGTTGCTCATATCTTTGAGTGTGCCAGCGCATAACGAGGATGTCAGGTTACGCTTCGCTACCCTGACCTACGGGGCCACTGATAGCATTGCATGGCCGTCTGGAAGCGAGCCCGGCTTCGGGTAATGAAATCCGTGGACAGTTGGGTGTTGCGTTCGAGGAGACCATGAGATGACTGATGAATAGCGCGGGATGTGACGTCTGCAGCTTGGAAGTTTGACCCGATATCAAAAAGAGATTAACTTGAGTTAAACTTCTGGGGGTGACCTGATGCCAGAGATAATCAGTGCGAAACAACTCCGAGAGCGGTTGCAGGATGTCGTCGAAAAAGTGCGGCATGGGGAACGGTTTACCGTTCTGTATAGAAGTCGCCCGGCTTTTGACATTGTCCCGGTTGACAGTCCTCCGCTCGACAGTATCCCGCTGGAATCGGATACGCTGTACCAGGCCCCGGCTGTGGGTGCGTCCGAATCGGGGGACGCTGCTGCGCGGCATGACGAGGTGCTGTACCGGTGAGGCACATGTTCGTCGATACGGCTGCATGGGTCGCGGTGGCGGATCGCAGCGACAAGGCGGGGTCGGCCGTGCGGGAAGCTCGGGATGAATGGTTGTCGGCCGGCGGCATGCTGACGACAACGGACTATGTGATCGACGAGACGCTGACCACGATCCGGTTCCGCCTCGGGCTCGACGCCGCTGAAGCGTGGTGGCTGCAAATCGACGGCTCGGCTCGACTACGGATCGAGTCCATTGACGAACCGCGACGAGACCGGGCGCGAGCGCTCTTCTTCCGCTATCGGGACAAGGACTTCTCCTTTACCGATTGTTGCAGTTTCGTCGTGATGCGAGAGTTACGGATTCGTCGGGCATTGACGCTGGACTCCCATTTCCGGCAAATGCGCTTTGAAGTCGTCCCGTAAGCGCATTCCCGCTCGCGTCTTTCGATATCCGTACCTGCGAAGCGATGGGCCACCAGTAAGGCGACATCCGCGAAGAGCGTCGGGCTGAAGCTTGCCGTGGCGGTCAAGCCCCATCCCTAGCTATCCAGCATAACCGCTGCCATTTTTTCGTCACGGTCCCACCATGTGCCGAAATGGTTTTTCCTCAACTCGCTATGGTACAGTGCGCTTCCGTCATCTCCGTCAGGCAAGGCTTGTACTCACGGGAACTCTTTAGGCCAGTCACATCAACGCTATCCGGGCTCATCCTGAAAAAGGCCTGGGCCTCGCACGAGCAGTCGCACCGACATGACAACCGCAAACCGGCAGGCTTGGGGCATGAGGCAACGAGTCGGCCTGTATGCAGCGCCCGTGCTGGCGCTTCTGGTGTATCTCAACCCGTTTTCCAGCCTGCCGCCCTCGGCGCATATCCTCTCGGCCGTCTTGGTATGGGTTGTGGTGAGTTGGGCCACGGAAGCCATTCCCCTGGCCGTGACCTCGCTCGTCGGCGCGGCGTTGTGTATCGCCATGGGGTTGGGGTCGGCCAGGGAAGTGCTGGCGACGTTCGCCCATCCGATCATCTTCCTCTTTATCGGCAGCTTCTTTTTGGCCGAGGCTTTTGTCGTGCACGGGCTGGACCGGCGGTTTGCCGTCTGGCTGTTGTCCCGAAAGAGGATCATGGCCAGGCCGGTCCTGATGTTCGGGGCCATGGGACTGGCCACCGCCTTCCTGTCCATGTGGATCAGCAACACGGCGTCCGTGGCCATTATGGTGCCGATCGCGCTCGGCCTGCTTTCGACGATTCGCGGGTCCCGGGAAGAGGCCGGGCTTCATGAGCCCGGGGTGCTTCTGTTATTGGCCTATGGCTCGGCCGCCGGGGGGATTGCGACGATGATCGGCACGCCGCCGAATATCATCGGCGTCGGGTTGTTGTCCCAACAAGCCGGCATTGACATCGCGTTTTTCGATTGGATGGCCATCGGGCTGCCGTTGGCCGTCGTGCTCTGGTTGGGCATTGCCGCGATTCTCTTTTGGCTGCATCCGCTGCCCACAACGTTCCCGGATCTGGGCGATCACCTGCAGAACCTTCGCCGGCAACAGGAAGGCTGGACGCGCGGCCAAAAGAATACCTGTTTCGCGTTGCTCCTGGCTATCGCGTGTTGGATCGGACCGGGGGTGTTGGGGATCGTGTTGGGACGGGATTCCGATCTGGTGACGTTCATCAATACCCGTCTTCCCAAGGAAATGGTCCCGATTTTCGCCGCGGGCCTGCTGTTCGTGCTCCCCCTCAATTTCAAAGCCGGGGAATTCACGTTGAACTGGAGCCAGGCGGCGAACATCAATTGGGGCACCATCCTGTTGTTTGGCGGAGGTTTGACGTTTGGCCATTTGATGGTGCAAACCCACTTGGCCGAGATCATCGGAGAAAGTCTGGTCGCGCTCTTCGGGAGCAATACGTTGTGGACCCTGACCGCCGTTGCCATCGGCACGGCGTTGGTGATCACGGAGATTGTCTCGAATACCGCGTCGACGAGCATGCTCGTTCCCGTGGTGATTTCCATCGCTACCGCGGCCGGGGTTTCTCCCGTTCCACCGACGCTGGGGATTTGTCTGGGGGCGAGTCTCGCGTTTATGATGCCGGTCGCGACCGCGCCGAATGCGATCGTCTACGGCACGGGATTCATCCCGCTTCCGAACATGCTGAGAGCCGGAGTGTTCTTGAATATCATCGGAGCCGTCCTCGTCTGGCTCACCCTCCGCCTTCTGTGTCCGTTGATGGGGTTCGCGTGAAAGAGAAGCTGGCAGGCCACTTCTTCGAAAGGTCAGGAGTGTGTCGCAAGTGAGGCATATCGTCGTGGTAGGCGACCCGGCGGAGGGGTCTTTGCAGCGCCTGCAGGATAAGGCAGGCATTCGCGTAGTGGTGGTGGAGAATATTCAGCAGGTCAAACAAGAGGCTCAAAAAGCCCCGATCGACGGGTTGGTGCTTTCTGAAAAAATGTCGAAGGAAAGCCTCACGGACTTGCCGCACGTCATCGACGTGTCACAAACGTTGATCATCTCAGGGCCACCGTCCGTTCCGGCGGCTGTGGATACCATGAAATGGCTCCTCGGCAAAGTGGACGGGAGAGCAGCCAAGCGTGGATCACAGGAATTCCCGGAGTTGACGCTCGAAGATTTCGTCGAGTTGAAGTTCGGTGAATTTGTCCGGGCCATGAAGGCGAGTTCGGCCAGGGGTCTGCACGTCACCCTCATCCAGGCGGTGGAACGGCCATTGATCCAACATGCGCTTCATGAAACGAATGGGAATCAGATCCAAGCCGCACAACTGCTGGGCATCAATCGAAATACCCTGCGCAAGAAAATCGTCGAATACCGCATCCCCGTCACCCGTCGTTCCCGCCAATCCGCTGAATCCTCCTGATCACCTTTGATTGGGCTTTCACGTCAGACGCCCAGAGGGCTCCGTGTTTGAGCCCCCGCGTATGTGCGCGACTATTCACCGTCAACAAGCTCAATTCGACCTATCCTCTTGACAATCTTTGTTTGCATGCTACAGTTGCATTTCTGAACCATAAAAGGAATTTAAGGCATGTTAAAGGAAGATACGGGAATATCTGAAATCCTTACTCGCGCCGAGGCGGCGGCGTTTATTCGCGTCAGTGAAAAGACGCTTGGGGAGATGGCTCGGGCCAGACGGATCCCATCGCAGAAGGTCGGGAGGGAGTGGCGCTTTTTGCGTAGCGCACTCGAAAATTGGCTGGTTGGAAAAGGCGTTCGAGATGACAATAGACTGATAGAAACGACCGGCCCCGAGCAACCGGCCGTTGCCGAAGCGTTCGTGCAATACGCACTACCGATCTCGGACTTTCGTGATACGGCTTTTTCCGAGAATCACGACCGGACCCTGCATCGCTGGACCCCCTGGATCGCCGGATTTTCCGGATCGTTTGTCTCCGGGGTGCTGGAAGGCGTGAGACGTGAGCGCCACCGCTTGCGGGTTTTGGACCCGTTTGCCGGCGTCGGCACGACGTTGATCGAAGCCCTCAAATATGAATGCGATGCGACCGGATTTGAGATCAATCCGTACGCGGCGTTGGCCTGTAAAGCAAAGGTCCAAGCTGCTCAGTACGATGCGGACATACTGGCAACGACACTCGACCGATTCGAAGAATACGGCGAGGAAAAACTGTCGCTTGACGAAAGGGCTACGTCTCTTCCTCCCCAAGGGTTTTCGAGCCGTGTCCCGTTTTTCAGTCCGAAGGTGGAGCGGCAAGTCCTGGCGTGCCAGGATTTTATTGCGCAAGAAACGACGGATTGGGTCACGGATTTGTTTCAGGTGGCCTTTGGAGCCGTCATGGTGAGTTTCTCGAACTACTCGTACGAACCGAGTCTTGGAACGCGGGCTGGTGCCGGAAAGCCCAACATTGACCATGCCGATGTGTTCAGCATTGTGAAGCGCAAGCTGCGCGAAATGCACGAGGATATCATGACTTTCCAAGGGTGGATGAGAAAGCACAAGCGGATGCCGCAAGCAACGGTGTATCCCCTGTCATATTTGGACCATGCCAGGCGGATCAGGCCGAACAGCATCGACGTGCTCATTACTTCGCCTCCGTATCTCAACAACTACCATTATGTTCGCAACACGAGGCCGCATATGTTCTGGCTCGGAATGGTGCAGACCTCAGCGGATCTGAAGACCATTGAACACAAGAGCTTCGGGCAATTTTGGCAGACGGTCCGGTCCGGTCCGCAAGTTGCGTTACGGCCACATCTGCCACATCTAGCCGAACAACTCGAAGACCTCATGGCGTGCCACGCGGAGAAAGGTACCTATGGCGGGCGAGGGTGGGCGAACTACGCCGCGACTTACTTTAACGATTGCCAGCTCTTCTGCGGTCTCACGCGAACCCGCATGCGGCCTGGTGGTAAGGTCGTGGTTGTTATCGGTAACAATATTCTGCAAGGCCTAGAGTTTCAGACGGACAAGTTGTTTGCCGAGATTGCAGAACAGGAAGGTTTTGAAATTGTCGCTCTACACGAGGTGCGCAAGAAGCGCACGGGCAACAGCATCGTGAACTCGTCGGTCAGGAACGGGACGGTGACCCAGCGAACGCGATTATATGAAACCGCAGTTGAGCTTCGAGTGCCTTGAGCTATCGCGCCGGTTTACCAATAAGTCGGACTATTTCCTCTGTCGTCTCAGCGGCTTGGAGTTTCGCTGCCCAGGGACGTCCCGGATGGACGATATCCCAGTGAGGACGTCGCATAGCAAGGCGGCCACGCCCGGGATCGTGATTGCCGAAGCCCTCAATCACGGTGTTCCGCACCGGTCGGAAATGATTGATGAGAAATCGTTCCGCTAACGTGATCCATACCGGCATCACCACGAGATAGCGAACCTGAAACTCCACCAGGTCGAGATTCTCTGCCTGTTCAATGGATTTGGCGTGATCGTGCAAGCGTCGATGGAACTCGGCACTCGATTCGGAATCTACCTGGCGGTTGCCTTTTCTCGTGCCGGTCGGGACGGCTTTGCCGACATAGATCGGTTCACGCAAATCCGATGAAGCAATGTGCGAATAGAAAGGAAGAGAGCCCGTGTAATAGAGTGCATACACGCCGGAACCGGAAAATTTCTCGGTGGGCGGGAGAGCGGTAGAGGCCGATTCCAAAAGGGCGGTTACGACACTGCGGGCCAGGTTTTCATAGTCGAGCGGGTCGTACGCTTTCGCCATCGTCGTTCGGATATGCAGGGGTTGGAATTGCGTGAAAGACAGGATGGATTCAAAAAACGGTATCCAGTGTTCGTAAGAATGTCAAACAATGCCTCGGCACACCGCAGGAGATTAAACAATCCTGAATTTCTTGACAGAATGTAAGCCGCTCCTCTAGCATACTCCGTTTGTGATAGGCGCGTAGCTCAGGGGGAGAGCGCTACCTTGACACGGTAGAGGTCGGCGGTTCAATACCGCCCGCGCCTACCACCCTCTCCTTCCGCGAGAGGGCAGAGTGAGGGCCGTTTGTAGCAGGTCATGGTGGGAGATTTTAGGCGCATGTCAGTTTCTCTTGAAGAAGTCCAGGGCGAACGGATCGAAATCTCGTTGCCGGGATCCGGGACGAAAACCTTTCAACCCGGGGTCACGGCCCGCGAGGCGTTGACGGAGTTGACCGGTCCGCTACCGCCGGAGGTGTTCGCCGTGAGGATTGACGGTCAATCCGGTGACTTGAGTGCGCCCCTGACCAGGAGCGCCACGCTGGAGCCCGTGACCTTTGCATCGGATGACGGGAAGGAAATTTATCGGCACAGCAGCACGCATATTATGGCCCAGGCCGTGAAAGACGTGTTTCCTTCGGCCAATCTGACGATCGGACCGGCCATCCATGAAGGCTTTTATTACGACTTTTCCTTTGAACGGCCGTTCACGCCGGAGGATCTCGAAAAAATAGAGGCGCGGGCACACGAGATTATGCAAGAAAATTATCCCGTTCAGCGTCTGGAAATGTCGAAGGAAGAGGCGATCAACCTGTTTCGGGAAAAAGGGGAAGCCTTCAAGGTCGAGATAATCGAACAGATCGAGGATGAATCCGTCTCGCTCTACCAGCAGGGCAATTTCATCGACTTGTGCCGGGGGCCGCACGTGGGTGCAACCGGTCAGGTGAAAGCCTTCAAGTTGTTGAACGCGGCCGGCGCGTATTGGCGGGGCGATGAACGCAATCCCATGCTCCAGCGCATTTATGGGACCTCGTTTCCCACCCAGGCCGAACTGGATGCCCATCTCCAAAAGCTGGAAGAAATTAAACGCCGCGATCATCGGAAACTCGGCAAGGAACTGGATCTTTTCAGCAGTCCCGAAGACACGGGGCCGGGCTTGATCCTGTGGCATCCCAAGGGGGCATTGGTCCGGTTGTTGATCGAAAATTTTTGGCGCGACAGCCACGTGAAGCACGGTTATGAATTGGTCTATTCCCCACACGTGGCCCGGTTGGAGTTGTGGAAGACCAGCGGGCACGTGGACTATTACAAAGAGAACATGTTCGCGCCCATGGCCGTCGAGGCGGGTGAGTACCAGTTAAAGCCGATGAATTGCCCGTTTCATATCATGGTGTACAAGTCTCACTTGCGCAGTTACCGTGAACTCCCCATTCGCTATGGTGAATTGGGAACGGTCTATCGATATGAGCGGTCAGGGGTGCTGCATGGCCTCATGCGGGTACGGGGATTCACACAGGATGACGCGCATATCTTCTGCCGCCCGGACCAGATCGAATCCGAAGTCGGAAAGGTCCTCGATTTCACGATGTTCGTTCTCCGGCGTTTCGGCTTTACGGAGTTCGCGTTGTATCTGTCCACGCGACCGGAAAAAGCCGTCGGCGCCGTGGAAAAGTGGGACCAGGCCACGGAGGCCCTCGAAGCCGCGCTGAAAAACAGCGGGTTCCCCTATGAGGTTGATCCCGGCGAAGGGGTGTTTTACGGGCCGAAAATCGACCTGAAAATCCATGACGCGTTGGGGCGGGCATGGCAATGTTCGACGGTGCAAATCGACTTCAATAATCCCGAACGGTTCGGGTTGTCCTACATCGGGGAGGATGGCGCGGCGCACCAACCGATCATGATTCACCGGGCGCTGATGGGCTCCATCGAACGGTTTTTCGGCATTCTGATTGAACATTATGCCGGGGCGTTTCCGACGTGGCTCGCTCCCGTCCAGGCCATCGTGCTGCCCATTACGGACAAACAGGCGGAGTATGCGTCCCACGTCCGGGACCGGTTGGCGCAAGCCGGGCTGCGCGCCTCGATGGACTTGCGAAAAGAAAAGGTAGGCTTCAAAATCCGCGAAGCTGAAAAAGCGAAAATTCCCTACATGCTCGTCGTGGGGGACCGGGAACGGGAGGCCCAATCGGTCTCCGTGCGAAAACGCAGTGGGACGAACGCCGGGACGTTGTCCATCACCGAGGTGGTTGATCTGATTCGACAAGACATGCCAGCAGAACCAGAGACCAGTGTGTCAGTTCACTGATGGGTAGAACGGTCACTGCCAAACATCGTGTGAACCACTTGATTCGGGTGCCCGAAGTCCGGGTGATTGGATCAGAAGGTGAACAACTGGGGATCCTCAAGACGTCCGAGGCGCTCAAACTGGCGCATGAGGGCGGGTTTGATTTGGTGGAAGTCGCGGCCACCAGCACGCCGCCGGTGTGCCGGATTATGGATTTCGGGAAGTTCAAGTACGAACAGAGCAAGAAAGAACATAAAACGCGCCAGCATCAAAAGTCGACGCAGGTCAAGGAAATTAAATTTCGTCCACGAACGGGACAGCATGACCTCGATACCAAGGTTCGCCAGATCCTGGAGTTTTTGGCGGAAGGGAACAAAACCAAAGTGACGGTCATGTTTCGAGGCCGGGAAATGGCCAACCAAAGTCTGGGTCGGTCGGCTATGGAAAAGGTTCGGGAAGAGCTCAAGGAGGCGGCAACCATCGAAATGGAGCCGAGGATGGAAGGGCGCAATCTGTATATGATTGTGTCGCCCAAGAATTAAGGGGATGAGTACATGGCACGCATGAAGTTAAAAAGTCATTCGGGAGCAGCCAAACGGTTCAAGCGTACGGGAAGCGGAAAATTTCTCAGGCGGAAGGCGGGATTGCGACATATCCTGACGACGAAAAACGCCAAACGGAAAAGTCGTCTGAACGATACGGTGGTCGTGGCGAAACCGGACCAGTCCTCGCTGGCCAGACTGTTACCCTATTCCTGATGTGCTGAATCCCCGGACCTTGGTGTGTCGTCGGACGAACGCCATGTCCCGGGACGAGGTCGGGCAACACGGCCGCCAAGCCAGTTCTGAGAGAGGAAGACATGTTCACTATTCTGAAAACGAAGGGGTTGTAAGTCATGCCACGTGTCAAAGGAGGCCCGCAAACTCGCCGCCGGAGAAAGAAACGGCTGAAATTAGCCAAGGGGCAGTATGGGGCCAAAAGCAAACTGTTTCGGACGGCAACGGAATCAGTCGATAAAGGCCAGGTCTACGCGTACATTGGGCGCCGGCATCGCAAAAGAGATTTTCGTCGACTGTGGATTGCCCGGATCTCGGCGGCGGTCAAAGCGCACGGGTTATCGTACAGCCGGTTTATCCATGAGTTGACCAAAGCCAACGTGCTCCTGAATCGGAAAATGTTGTCGGAGATGGCCATTCACGATCCGGCAGGATTCAAATCCCTCACGGACCTGGCAAAATCCGCGGCCTGACCCGGTGAAAAACCCGGGCTAGACCCATCTCGGCGGTGACGAGAGCTTCCTCGTCACCTGTCTCGGTTGGCGAGCGCTCGCATCACCTCGCGGTCGTCATGCATAATCTCTTCGGCCAGCGCTTCCTGTGCTTTGGAAGTCGGTTCGATGACAATGAAAGATGATTCGGGATACAAGTAGTCTTCCCCGGATTCATCTACGACTCTCAGATACCCCTCTCGCGCCGCTTCTTCGTCAGGTAGAGTTTGGTAGATTTTCCGCTTCTCCAGATCCTCGCAATCCCTGTTTTCAATGCAAAGCGCGAATCGAGATTCTGCCGGCTTCTTTTTCATGCTTTTAGTTCAGGTATAGCGAGGGCGCGTGCCTTGCCGCCAAGGCGCAAACAGCATTGAGCATTTCCTCCTTGCTCATTCTCTACGCTGCAGTTCAATCTCAGTTCCTGAGCGACTCCAAGCTCGTTACCCAAACGTTGAACCTAGGACATTCAGTGCGAATCTTATCCAAACCCATCTTCATTGCCAGCAGAGGGCCGTCAACTACCTTCTTGTAACGGGGTATAATCTTTCTAATCCGTTTGCTCGGCGCTGTGATTTGGTTGTCGTTAATGTCCTCTGGTGTCGCAAACGCCGCACGGATCTTCCGCAATCTTTCAACGGACTCTTTCGGCATATCGATTGTCTCTGCAAAAGCGTCCACATCTGAGAACAGTAGTCCTTCGAACTCATGACGTTGGACATACGGGAACGCCTTTTCTGGATGCCAACGGTGGTCGATTCTCTTCCGAATATGCCGGGTTAAGTCTTCCTCCAACTCATCGACCGTCTTATCTTTTTTTTGACGAAACCCATAGAAATCAACGAGAGATGTCACGACATCGAAGGAGCGAAGTAAACGGACCATTTCCGCCACCAGTCGTTCCACGGAAACATTTCCCCCGCCAGACTGTCCACGGGCGCGGCCAAGCTGAATCGGTGTCAGGTCGACTCCTCTTCCTCGCAAGTGCTCAGTGAGAACCTGTTTGACGAACTCCTCTTCGGTTTGCCCCTCCACGGATATGGCGACTCGGATCACGGTCGTCCTCCGATCAGGTTTTTCTGCCAAAGCTCGCCCGGTGTAAAGTTATCGTCAAGCCATTCACGATAGTCATCAGGAGCTAGCTTGCGAAATTCAGTACGACCGTCATGCAGATCCAACACGAAAATCTCGTCGAGACCGAATGCGTCAACAAGTAAGGGAGATTGCGTTGCGACAATAACCTGTCTTTCCTCTGCGAGGGCTTTTATCATTCCCCCAATCAAGGTCACGGCTGCAGGATGGAGACCTAGTTCCGGTTCGTCCAACAAGAGTACGTCGGGTAACATTTCCGGCGGAAGATTGAGCAACGTCACCAGAGCGAAGAAACGCAACGAGCCGTCGGACGTGAGGTGCGCGCCAAAGGTTTTGTCGGTTCCCTTGGCTTTCCACCTCAGCGATACCTTTCTGTAGCTCTCCTCGAGTTGAAAACGTTCAAACACCGGCAAGATGCGGCTGATGTGCTGACAGATCAGCTCATATCGCTTGATGTCTTCCCGCTGCAACCGGAGCAACACGGCAGCTATATTGCTCCCGTGACGGCGAAGGTAATTGTTGTTTTCAGCGTCCTGTGTTTTTTTGAAATCTGATTCGTCGGATGTATCGTGAAACTGATAAACAGCGCAATTGCGGAGCAGGTTCACAATGACCCTAGCGGTGGTGTTGGCTTGCGCCTCTTCGACAATTTTCGCTTCCAGATGGGTACTCCCAAGAGAATACCAGTCTCTCTCGGTACTAAACTCCTTGCGGCTGAAGCGGAACTCCTCATCAGTGAATATGAAACGATCGGGATGTGCGTGGGCAAGCGTGAACCTATAGTCGTTGCAGCCTGCTTCGGTTCTCAATCTGACCTCGGCCTCTATGCGTGAGGTACGCCTGTTACCGCCAAACAACTGATCATCGGCCCCTCCCTGCCTTTCGACGAATTCGGCGAGTTGCCGGGATCCGAGCATCCAACTCAACATATCGAAAAAGCGAATAAAGTTAGATTTACCCGAGCCGTTGGCACCAATAAGAGCTGTCGCCTTGGGAATTCCCGAAAGCTCGACGTCCGCCAACGACCGGAAACCTTTAATGCGGACATGATCTATGAGGGCAGTATTACTCATGGAATGTTCTCCCTGGATGGTGCCTAGCACATTGGTCGATGAGAAATCGCACGACTCTGAGACCGATAGGCGTACAGCGAACCTTAGCGGTCTCCAGGCTTCATTTGAAAACCGGCAAGAGCATGGCGCTTAGAAGTCGTTTTCCCCAGTTACTGCGAGGGTACAGAGAGGAAAGCGCGTTGGCAAGAGACAGAAGGACGAGGGCACGATCCTGCTCAGCGCGAATCAGCGTCCACAGCGCATTGGTGAGGCCGAAGGCCTGCGGCCCCCCATCGCTAAGTTAAAACCGCTGCCAATCTCCCCAAATTCTTTGCCGCTTACGAACTCTCGCTACACAGCCAGTCCACGTCGAGTTCGAACACGGAGATGGGCACGGAGATGCCCCAGTTCTCCAGGACTTCGGGATGGAGTTCGCCGATCAACCCGACGGATTGTCCCTGAGAGAGGATGGTTCCAGCTCGGCCGTCCAGGAAGGATCCATGACTCAGGGGCTCGAGTTCATAGTCCTTCACCAGATAAAACATCAGCACGTCCAGGCAGGTGTGCACTTCGGAAAAATTCGCATGGGGATGGGCAATGACGACTCCCAGTTGAACCATGGTCCGCGACCCGAGTTCATGGGTCGAATCGGGAATCGCGACTTCACCGATTTCAAAAAGCCGGTGAGGGTAGAACGCGCGAGGCGAGGCCGTCTCCACGCGCAACAGGGAAGGCAGGATCCAGGATCGGAGACAGGAGAAGCTCTGCGACATGACGTTGTCCACTTCCACGACGTGATCGCCGGCGGGCAGTCGCATCCGCTCGACAAGCTCTTCATGGGACAGCAGAATATTGGAAAAGATTTCCTGGAACCCCTGCCCGATCATGTGATCGCGGATATAATCGGACATCATTTCCAGAGACGAGAGCGAGCCCACGGTGAATTGGGCCGGCATCACCGGGACAAACGAGTCATACCCGCGACTGATCGCCACGTCTTCCGCCACGTCCACCGGATGCATGAGATCGCTTCGATAGTGCGGCAACCGCACCGCGAGTATATGGCGGCTCGCTTTGACTTCATACCCATAGGCCCGCAAGGTTTGTTGCACGAGTTCGGCGTCGAAAGGGAGTCCGAGTGCGGAGTCAATGGCTTTCAGCGGAATTTTCTGCACCTCACTGATGTCGCAGGGAGTTCTGATCGACTTTCCCCACTCCGTGTCATACGGATACTGAATGTCGATCGGGTCAATGACAGCTCCCCGGTCGGCCAGATTCGTGGCAAAGACGTTGAGGGTCAGGAGAACCATTCTCATATCCGTGCCCGTGACTTCGACCAACAGGTCTGAATCGCCGGCATGCACCTGCCCGATGTCCTGACTGTTGATGATAGGCGGAAAGGATAAAATCCGGCCTTCCGTATCCCACAGTAGGGGCAGCAGGGGCTGGTCGGCGAGAATGAAGCCGTACTCGATGCCTTTGGGATGCACCGTCAGGATCTCCTGAAGGGTCAGTTTTTCGGAAAGTCCAAGGGGCGTGAACCGGGCTTCAGTGGGTTTCACCAAGCCATAGGTCACGGGGAACTGGATTTGGGAAAGGCGATAGAGTCCCACCGACACGGTTTTTCGTTTATGGCCGTACAGGTCGGCCAGCTTCTCCTGTGCCTGAATGAGTTGCGTCAGGCTTTCCTCGGTGACGGTGTGCCCCGTGGCCGTACAGGCCGCCACGTACGGTCGAACCCGTTCGAGTCCCTCGGCTACCAGAATGCTCCGTTTGGGCTTGGTCCTGGTTTGAAGAAACGGATAGGCAGGCGGCGACCCTTCTAACTTGATCCGAATCTGCCGGGCGATCCCTTCCACGCTCCACAGATCCGGCCGGTTGCTGTCCTGAAGTTCCAGCCGGACCTCGCCGGTGGCCCGGGTATAATCCTTTAATTCTCCTTTGACCAACGGCAACCACGACTCCAGTTGCTCGAGTGGAGCGGATCGGCCGAGAAGCCCTTCGAAATCTTTCTGAAAAAAGGAAATGGTAGGCATAAGGGTATTTTCAATTGTGGATTGCGGATTGTGGATTTGAAAATCAGAAATCAGCAATCCACGATCAGCAATGTTCTACGCAAACCGCCCGCGCAAGGTGCGAATTTTTTCCAGGTCGACGGAAAAGAGTTCGCGAATATCATGAATGCCCAGGGCCACCATGGCCATTCGATCCAGACCCAATCCCCATGCAATCACCGGCACCGTCACTCCCAGGGGTTGGGTGACTTCCGGACGAAACAAACCCGCGCCCCCCAATTCCATCCAGCCGAGTTTCGGGTGACGGACGTGCAGTTCCACGGACGGTTCCGTGAATGGAAAGTAGGCCGGGAAAAATTTGCTCTCCTCAGCCTGCGCCATTTCTTTGGCAAAGCTGGTGAGCAGACCCAACAGCGTGCGAAAATTGATATCGTCACCCAGCACGATGCCTTCGATCTGAAAGAAATCCGTGGCATGTGTGGCGTCCACCTGGTCATAGCGAAAACACCGGGCCATGGAAAAATATTTGCCGGGTACCAGGGGGTTCGACGCCAGGGTTCGAGCCGAAACGGCCGTGCCCTGGCTTCGCAGGATCAAGCGACGGGCCCGCTCTGTGTCATAACGATAGCCCCACCCGCTTGAACCGGTCGGCCCGCCGTGCTCATGGGCGGCTGCCACTTGAGAGAGAAACGGTTCGGCGATCGTCTCCGCATGGGTCGGGGTTTTCACGAAGTAGACGTCGTGGATGGCCCGCGCCGGATGAAATTGGGGCATATACAGGGCATCCATATCCCAAAATTCGGTCTCGACCAGGGGGCCTCGCATTTCCTGAAATCCCATGGCGACCAATTTGTGTTTGACCAGGTCGAGAAATTCTCTGTACGGGTGCCGTCGTCCGGGAGCCACCCGGGGGGGTCTCAGGGAAATGGTGTACTTCCGGAAACGCTTGCTGCGCCATGAGCCGTCCTTGAGCATTTCAGGAGTCAGTTGGGAGACTTCTTCCACGGCCCCGGCATGACAGCGTTTCGCCAACGCCTTTCCGGTTTTGGTCGGGGTGTACTCGCGTTGAACCCGGTCATCGATACGAAACGGCTCCTGGGCGCTTCCCCTTTTGACCGCGTACTGGCGTAACAGGGCTTGTTGGTCCGGTGAAAACGAGAGAAGTTCTTGTGGGCTCTCTTTCATCCGGTTCAAGAGCGTTTGCAGTTTCTCAATAGTGGGACTTGCCGTCCCGGTGGCTTCAATGCGGCCTCCGGCTCCCAAGGCGATGGCCCCCTCTTTCTTCAGCAGACCAAAGGCTCGGCTGAGTTCCGCGGGCGGGAACGTGTTCAGGCCCTGTAATTCTTTGACGGTGAACGATCGCTCTTCCTCGGCCCCTTGCCGGCACGTCCTGACGATCCACTCAGGGGGAGAGCCGATTTCCAGGTAACGATGCCCGACTTCCGTCAATGCCACCCAAGCCGTGGTGACTTCGGAATGGATACGGACCAGTTCTTTTGCTTGGAGCCACCCCAGGGCCATGCTGACTTGGGACGACTCTAATCGGGAGATTTCCTGTAAGGACGAATCGGAGACCGGCTTGTCCGCGGATTGACTGAAAGCCGCCAGCAGGTTGATTTCGAGAGGATGCAAACTGTCATACACAGCCGAGGTCTGCATGGACTTAGCGCGGTTGGAGTTCCTGGGCAACGGTGCGGAATGCGGCAATCGTGTCGGCATAGTTCGGGCTGTGAAAAATCGCCGACCCCGCGACTAGGACGTCGGCCCCGGCTTTGAGCACGTCCCCGGCGTTCTCGACTTTGATGCCGCCGTCCACTTCCAGCAGGGCGTGGATGCCGGTGCGATCGATGAGTTGCCTGGCCCGCCGGATTTTGTCCAGACACGCGGGGATAAAGCTCTGACCGCCGAACCCGGGATTCACCGACATGATCAGCACCAGGTCGACGTCCGCGACGACTTCTTCAAGGGCGTTCAAGGAAGTCGACGGGTTGAGCGTGACCCCGGCCTTGACCCCAAGCTCTTTGATGCATTGAATGGTGCGGTGCAAATGGGGACAGGTTTCCGTATGCACCGTGAGATAGTTGGCGCCGGCCTGGGCAAAGTCGGGAATGCAGGCATCCGGATTCGTCACCATGAGATGAACGTCCAGCGGGAGGGCGGTCACTTTTCGTAGCGATTCGACAATGGGAGGCCCGATCGTCAGGTTCGGCACGAAGTGTCCGTCCATCACGTCCACGTGCAGCAGGTCGGCACCGGCAGCTTCCACCGCGGCGATTTCGTCCGCCAGGTGCGCAAAGTCGGCGGAGAGAATCGAAGGAGCAATGTGTATGGTCGTGGAACTCATCTTCTACGTTCGTCGAAGTCGTGCGGCAAAAAACCCATCCATATTGTCATGGAAACCGGACGTGAGGAAATCGCCGTCCGGGTTCGTCAGGGATGGCGCATGGGGAGGAAGCCAACCTGCCGACGACTCATGGCTAAATTCCGGGTGGTCCAGGCAAAAACGAGCAACAACCTGTGTGGTTTCCTCAGGCTCCGTTGAGCACGCACTATAGACCAAGACTCCGCCCGGTCTCAAGTGACGAGCCACCTGTGCCAGGATGCCGGATTGGCGTTCTCCGTGCCGGTCGAGTTGCGAGTCGGTCTTCTGCCATTTCGCTTCAGGATGGCGGCGGAGCACACCTAAGCCTGAACAGGGCGCATCGACCAGAATCCGATCGAACCCCGTCCGGCTCCAGGTATCGTGAAACGTTGACGAGGCAAAGGCGTCCTCGCCGGAGATCTCAACCGTTTCCACGCACGTGATCCCCAAGGTGTGCAGGTTCGATTCCAGGCGTTTCAGGCGCCGGGGTTCCGGATCGGTTGCCACGATTTCCCCCTGGTCCTGTATCAACGCGGCGATATGTGAACATTTGCCTCCGGGGGCCGCACACGCGTCCAGGATCCGATGCCCGGGCTTGACGTCCAGCAGCAGGGGCACCAACTGGGCGGCCTCATCCTCGACGTAACACCAGCCCTCCTGTAATGCGGGCAAGGCCTGCAGCGACCCGCATTTCTCCAGGATGAGCCCCTGGGGGCTGCCCGGTGTCCGGGACACCGTATACCCTTCTTCACCAAGCTTGGCTTCGAGTTGCTCGCGAGAACAACGGAGCGTGTTGGTTCGCAACGTCAGGGGTGGGATGGTGAGGGTGTGCCGGCACATCGCTTCCGCCGCCTCGAAACCCCATCGGTCGATCCAGCGTCGAGTCAGCCAGTTCGGGCAGGAATACGTGACGGACAAACCGTTCACGGGGTCCTGAGCCATTTCCGGCCATTCGATTTCCGTCCTGTCCAAATTCCGAAGAATGCCGTTCACCACGCCGCTCCAGTCCCGGCCCTTGACCCCTTTGGCCAGTTTGACGGATTCGCTCACCGCGGCGGATACCGGGATGCGATCCAAATACCGCATTTGATAAGCGCCGAGTCGCAGGATGGCGGTCACGACTTTCGGCAACCGGTGAACGGGACGACTCGCCACGGCGTTCAATTGCCAATCCAGCGTGGCCCGGTGGCGGAGCACCCCGTACACGAGTTCAAACGCCAGGGCCTGGTCTTCGTGCGACAGGTTCGCGTGCGCGGCGAACCTGGTAAATGCATCATCGGCAAAGCAGTCTTGCCGTTCGACGGCGAGGAGGGTTTGAAGGGCCAGCAGCCGGCCGGACGCTTTATGCCGGGCAGAGGAAGATTGTGGGGAAGTCATGAATACGCTTCACCATCGCATAGGATTAGAAAGGACGGGAAAACGTGATAATGGCCGCTTCGCGTTCCCAAAACAGGAAAAGCCGTTTCTTTTCAATGACCATAAAGGTCATCTCCCATCCCTGCCGGCCGAGTTCGTTCATCCGTTCTTCCATCATTTCAACCGGGAGTTTACTGGCCCCGAACAACAGGCTCCCGATGACGCCTTCGACCACAACCTCAATTCTATATTCACGTGCCATAGTCCTTCCTCCATTTCAGCAGTGTTGGTGAAGGGTGAGCGCCGCCGAGATTAAGAAATGTTCCGCACTCGTCCCCTGGTGGCGCTCAGTCGGCTCGCCAACTTGATGGCTTCCACAAGGCTTTGGGGATCGGCCTTGCCTTTTCCGACGATGTCATAGGCCGTGCCGTGATCGACCGAGGTGCGAATGATCGGCAACCCGACCGTGAGGTTGACGCAACGACCGAACGCCACGGTCTTGAGAGGGATCAGCCCCTGATCGTGATACATGGCCACGACCACGTCATACGCTCCGCGGACCGCGGCGCCAAACAGCGTATCGGCCGGAAGAGGGACTGAAGCTTGAATGCGGGCTCGCCTGGCAAGACGAACGGCCGGCGCAATGCAATCCTGCTCTTCCAGGCCAAACAACCCGTGCTCGCCCGCGTGGGGATTGAGGGCTGCCACGCCGATCCGGGGCTTCGGGATCCTGAAATGGTCTTTCATGGCGCGATGCGCGAGTCGAATGGCCTGAAACACGCGTGGGGTTGTCAAGGTATCCGGAACGTCTCTGAGCGCCAAGTGCGTCGTCACGAACAGAATTTTCAATGGCCCGCCCAGCAACATCATCCCGACCTGCTTCGTACCCGTCAGAGCGGCCAGGAGTTCCGTATGCCCGGGAAAGGGATACCCGGCAAGGTGAAGGGACTCTTTATTGATGGGAGCCGTGACCATCCCCGAGACACAGCCGGTCTCTGCCCACTGCACCGCCGTTTTGATGAACTCGACCGAAGCCGTTCCAGGGCCCTTGGCGGGTTGACCTGCGCGAACGCGACCCAACGGAGTTTTCAAAGGATCGAAAACCGGAATACGTCCCCTGCGAATGACCGGCCCCCATCCGTGGTCCTCCTGCAAGGGGGTCACCGTGAGGGAAGAGGACAAACGCCGGGTTTCCTGTTGGAGAACCGGCACGGATCCGATCACGATGGGACGACACGCGCGCCACACCACTGGAGACGCCAGGGCCTTGACGATCACCTCGGGGCCGATCCCTGCCGCGTCGCCCATGGTCACGGCGAGCAAGGGTCGTTGTCGTGTCGGGCGATTCGGCATGAGTTACGAACGCCGGCCCCTTTCACTGACAGCTTGCATCACCTGTTCGATGATCTCCTGAACCGGGAGGCCGGTTTTTTTGGCGATCGCTTGGCAGTCCTGAAATTCCGGCCGGAATTTGACGGTGTTGCCCACGCGAACGGTTTTCACCCGGACGCGGCCTTGCGGCAGGCGGATCGTCTGCATCGACCGGGACAGCGTGGTCCGGTTGACGAGCCGGCTCCGTACCCCGAGAGTCGTCGTTTCACGAAAAAGCAGTTCGGTCAGCAGCCCGGCCTGCTCGGGGTGGGCCAGGACCGTCATGATGATCCCCGGCCGGTTGCGCTTCATGATGGTCGGGGTCAAGCTGACGTCAAGGGCGCCGCGCTCGAACAGGCGTTCCATGACCGCTTCATAGAGTTGAGGGTTCATATCGTCAATGTTCGTTTCCAACTGGATAACCTGGTCCGCATCAACGCCCTCTCCCCCAGAGGAAGGTGTGAGGTCAGGAGTGCCAAGAAACACGCGCAACACGTTCGGCCAGTCGGGCGGATGGGCCGTGCCTGCTCCGTACCCGACCGCGCCGGGCACCACGAGCGGAAGCGGGGCAAAGGTTTGAGTCAGGGTGGTGAGCAAGGCCATGCCGGTCGGAGTGGTCAATTCCATGGCCGGCCCTTGGGAATAAATGGGGTGCCCCTTTGCCAATTCGGCCACCGCGGGTCCGGGAACCGGCAGAAGACCATGGGCACTGTCGATCGTACCCGACCCGACGTTGACGGGCGTCGCACTGAAGGTCTTCACCCCCAGTTCATGACATCCGAGCAGCCCACCCACAATATCGACCAGGGCATCGATCGCCCCGACTTCATGAAACGAGACAGTGGCGGGATCCTGGCCATGCACGGTTCCTTCTGACGTGGCCAGGCGTTCGAAGACTGTCAGCGCCTGTTTTTTGACGTTGGGCGGCAGACGGCTCGCAGTCAGAAGCCGTCGGATTTGCGGCCAGGAGCGACGTTTCTCCGCGATCTTGGGGATGAGGACATCCACTTTCGTCGCGTGGATCGGTCCGCGGTGGACTTTCGAGACTTTGAGACGATATCCGGTAAGCGGAAGCGCCTTGAGGCCTTGTCGAAGGGCTCTCGGCGAAAGCCCGACGTCCACGAGGGCCCCCAACGTCATGTCCCCGCTGATGCCGGAAAAACAATCAAAGTGAAGATGCATGACGACCCTTCATGTCACGTACAGGTGAAAAGACGCTTGACGCGATACCCGCGTCACGGTATGTAAGCACGTGGCGAATTGTGGAATGTGGATTGTGGATTGTCAATTCACACTCCGAAATCAGCAGTCCTCAATCAATAATCAGCAATCCAAAATCAAAAGTCCGCAATCAAAAATTCCCATGATCCCCTCTCGCCTGACCTTCATGACCCTGATCACGCTTCTGGCTTTTGGGCTGGCGCCGGCGGCATTGGATGCCAAACGGAAAAAGCCGGCCTACAAGCCTCCACTCAAGATCGTGGACATCACGACCTCACCCGTGCCTTTTGCTCCGGGGCATGGGCACATGGCCTTCACTGTGACCGTAGAGTTGCCGAAGAATCTGGACCAGTTCGATCTGCTCGAAGTCTCTTCCCTCATCAGTGTGCCGACGCGGCGCTCCATTCGATTCCTGGTGAGCCGGCAACCTCTGAACGCGGTCATCATCGAGAACGGCAAACCTCACGTGAAAACCACTCTGCTCTGGGACGGGAAAGACCAGACCCGGCAGCACGTGCGTCAAGGCACGTATTCTTATGAGGCCCGAGCCAAGTTGATGGCCCGTGAGGAAGGATATACCAAGGCCAAAATCGTCTCGCCGTTTGCGAGAGGAACGCTGGACGTGTCTTCCCCTCAAGCCCTCGCCAAGCAACCTCCGCATTTGGAACACGTGCCGTTCGTTTCGGATGAAACGGGTCCCGATCTCTTGCAAGAGGAAGGCAAAGATGCCAGTGCGAAGGGTCAACCGGACAATGGCGCGGACGCCGGGAAAGTTGTGCCGTGAACCAACGGCGATTACGGGCGGTCGACCAGGGTGTTGATGCGATGCGCCAGATGCCCGGCTCCGAATCCGTTGTCGATATTCACCACGCCGATCCCACCGGAACACGTATTCAACATCGTAAGTAGAGAGGCAAGCCCCCCGAAGTGCGCGCCGTAGCCCCTGCTGGTGGGCACGGCAATGAGCGGGGTCTGCACCAGACCGGCCACCACGCTGGGCAGGACGCCGTCCATGCCCGCGACGACAATCACTACGCGCGCGCGGTGGAGACGTTCGACCTGATCGAACAACCGGTGGACCCCGGCCACCCCTACGTCGAAAATCGTCTCTACGGCGCTCCCCATCGTCATGGCAGTCACTTTGGATTCTTCCGCAACCGGGATGTCCGCGGTGCCGGCGGTCACGATCACGATGTCACCCTGCAAGGGCTTGGGAGTGGATTGCTGAATGACCACGACTCGCGCGACCTGATGATACACGGCTTTCCGGCTCACTCGTTTGAGCGCACGCGCGACGGAGGCATCGGCGCGTGTCGCGAGCACCGGCTGTTTGTGTTTGAGCAGGCCCCGGGTCAGCGTGACGATCTGCTTCTCGGTCTTCCCTTCGCAAAGAATCACCTCCGGTGAGCCGTGGCGGAGCGTGCGATGGTGATCCAGTTTGGCAAAGCCCAGGTCTTCATAGGGAAGGGTGCGCAGTTGTTCAAGCGCATTCGCAATCGAGGTCGATCCGGTTTGAACCGACCGCAGGAGAGATTTGAGAGTCGAAGGGTGCATGGTGGTGAAGAGGTCAGCCGGAGGGGCCGGAACTCGAAAACGGGGTTTCTTCTTTGGCCGATCGTGACATCAGATCAGCGACGATCTGTTTGGGCGGTGTGCCGTCGAACAACATCGCGTGGACGCCTTGGACAATCGGCATGTCCACCTGAACCCGTTGAGCCAACGCCATGGCGGCTTTGGTGGTCCGAACGCCTTCGGCCACCGTGACGGTGTCGTTCAGAATATCCTCCAACCGCCGGCCCCGGCCCAATTGCAGGCCCACGGCATGGTTGCGACTCAAGGCGCCCGTGCAGGTCAATACCAGGTCCCCCAACCCTGAAAGGCCATAGAACGTATGCACGTCGGCCCCGAGCGCGACACCCAGTCGAATCACCTCGGCCAATCCGCGTGTGATCAGCGCGGCCCTGGCATTCAGCCCCAAGTCCAGGCCATCCACCACGCCGGCCGCAATGGCCATGACGTTCTTGAGCGCTCCTCCCAATTGCGCCCCGATCATATCCGTTCCGGTGTACACCCGGAAGGATGCGGACATGAGCGCCATTTGCAGGTGAGTCGTGAGGCCGGAATCCTGACCGGCCAACAGAATGGTCGTGGGTTTGTCCCGGCTCACTTCAGCGGCAAAGCTGGGCCCCGTAAGGACGGTGATCTTTCTGGCCCAGTCGGGAGGCAGCAGTTCGTTGAGCACCTGGGACATCAATTGATTCGACTCTTCTTCAATCCCCTTCGATGCCACGACAATCGGAAGAGGCTCGGACAGAGAGGGTGTCAATTCCCGGATCACCGGTCGCATGGCATGAGAAGGCACGGCCAGCACGATCAAGCCGGTGCCGGCAGCCGCGTCCTGAAGAGAATGCGTGGCTGAGAGCGCCTCGGGAAGGGTGACGCCCGGCAAAAACAAGGCATTTTCCCCTTTGAGATTGATGCTCCCGACCACCTCCTTTTCATAGGCCCAGAGCTTGACCGTGAGCCCCTGGTTCACCAGATGGCGGGCCAGCGTGGTGCCCCAGGCACCGGCTCCAATAACCGACGCCGTGTGAATGTCAGGCAGAGAAGTCGTCACCGCGTTCGTTCCTGCAAAGTGGAAACGGGTGCGGGATTATAGGAACGGCCTTCCGGGACTGTCAATTCTTGAGAGAACGAATCAAGAACCATCCATCGTCTGCATCATACCCGCTTGCGTCGACCACGTCCTCTCCGAAGAATTTGCATTTTACGAGTTTGTTTGAGTAAAATTACTCACTATAATGAGTAAACCGGAATTCATTCGCCCTCATGCCACCGAACTGTTGCGCCGTCTCGATGAACCTCGCCGCTTCCTCCAAGTTATCGCCGGAGCGCGACAGGTGGGAAAGAGCACTCTGATTGCACAGGTGGCGGCGAAAGCCGGACTACCGTATCACATCGCCAGTGCGGACGAGCCGACGTTACGGGGCTTCGACTGGATAGAAGTCCAGTGGGAGGCTGCGCGATTGCTGGCCGCGAAGGCGGGAAAAGAAGGTGCGCTTCTGGTCCTGGATGAAATACAGAAGGTCCCGCGCTGGTCAGAAACCGTCAAGCGCCTGTGGGACGAAGATACCCGTTTCCGCAGGCCGCTGAAAGTGGTGCTGCTGGGTTCGGCCCCGCTCCTGATCCAGCGCGGGTTGACCGAGAGCTTGGCAGGCCGGTTCGAGATTCTATACCTGCCGCACTGGAGTTTCCCTGAGATGCGAGAAGCGTTTGGTTGGACGCTGGACACGTACATTTTTTACGGCGCGTACCCCGGTGCCGAACCGTTGACAAGACAACCGGCCCGCTGGTCCCGCTATATTCGAGACTCGCTTATCGAAACGACTATTGCTCGTGATGTCCTGTTACTATCCCGTGTGGATAAGCCCGCGCTTCTACGCCGTCTGTTCGAACTTGGTTGCGTCTATTCGGGGCAGATCTTGTCTTATACCAAGATGGTGGGGCAACTTCAGGACTCGGGCAACACCACAACGTTGGCCCACTACCTTGAACTGTTAGCGGGTGCAGGGATGCTGACCGGTCTGCAAAAGTATGCTGGCTCAGCGGCACGGCAACGAGGATCGAGCCCGAAGCTTCAGGTGTTCAACACGGCGCTGATGACGGCCCAGTCCGGGATGACCCTGGCCGAAGCGCGCGCAAACCGCGAGTTCTGGGGAAGACTGGTGGAATCCGCCGTGGGTGCCCACTTGGTCAACGCATCGGCTGGCGGAGCGTGTCAGGTCTTTTATTGGCGGGACCGCAACCGTGAGGTGGATTTCGTCGTGCGGGCGGGCAAGCGCATCGTGGCGATCGAAGTGAAGAGCGGACACGCGCGTCCCGCCCTGCCGGGAATGACCGCTTTTGCCCAAGCGTTTCAGCCGACCAGAAAACTGCTCGTGGGCGGCGACGGGCTTGCCGTGGAAACCTTCCTGTCCATGCCGATTGAGGATTGGTTACTGTCATGACGAAGATGACCGAATGCCGAGTCGCGAGCAAGCGTGGCGCCCCAGGCCCCCGCTCCAATAACCGACGCCGTGTGAATGGCTGGGAGAGAAGTCGTCATCACTTTCGTTCTTGCGACGTGGAAACGGGTGCGGGATTATAGGAACGGCCTTTCGGGGCGGTCAATTCTGTTGTCTTAGCACCGCCTATTCCCATGTGCTAGACTAAATCACAGCAACCACACACTGCTTTTAATGTTGTCTTAGCACCGCCTATTCCCATGTGCTAGACTGACAATCACTTCTTCATTCGTCCAGGCATCGTTGTCTTAGCACCGCCTATTCCCATGTGCTAGACTGCTACGGCGGCGTGCCCTTGGAAGACATCAGTTGTCTTAGCACCGCCTATTCCCATGTGCTAGACTGGGTCCATTGTAAGGCCTTATGTTTGAAGGAGTTTTCTCTACAGACTGCAGAGAAAACTCCTTCAAAACAAATGCAGTTGAGTAACCTTTCCGTCTTTTTTAGTTTGTCCTGTAGCATAAAATCGTTTCATGTTTGCGAATTGCTTGTCGGTAATCGTCAGAATATCTACTTTCCCACCAGACGGTATCCGGTGCTGGATACGACTGCCAACGGATTCAGCTTTCTCGCCGGAGGCGCAATATTTCAAATAAACCGAAAATTGTGACATTTCAAAACCGAGATCAAGCAGGCTGTTGCGAAAACCCGTCGCCTGCTTCCTTTCCTGTTCGGTGCCCACGGGCAGATCAAACATCACAAAGAGCCACATGATACGATAAGGGCTGAGGTGCTCCCGGCGCTTCATGGGGCTGAAATGTCTAGCGTCGCGGGTAGCGCGGGCAACAACAACTCGTCTGCTTCGCCAAGACAGTAACTGGCGAATGAACGACAGACCTTTACTGCTGCCAATGACAGGGGAGAAGCCTCTTCTCTTAGGGGAAGCACCAGCGTGGTGATTGCTGAGAGGCTTGCCTTTATTGCCGGCGAGAGGTCCTGAAAGCGGCTGGCATCGCTCTGCCATACAAGATAGTCGGCAATCGGCCGGAAGGGTTCTACGAGATCATCAACAAGGTTCAGCGGGTTTTGTGGGTTCTTATGACATAGGCTGAAACTAGGATGCAGGCCAGCTGCGCTCACCCCACGAGCCACGCATGCCCGTATTACGGCATAAATGTAATTCAGTGCCGCGTTCAAGCCTATTGCTTGGTGGTCGCGCCGGAAGTCATTGCCGAATAGCCGTTGCCAGTAGACACGTGCTGCCTGTGCCTCGCAATTTTCAGGATCGCCGGATTTTACCATTTCCATTAACCTGACAAGCTGGCGGCTATTTTTTCCGGCATGGGTGAGTAAGTCGGCTTGGTTGCGGATTTTGGCACGGACGATCTTCTGCCAAGCGCGTTTCCGGCGAGGTTCCGACAAGTTTACCTGCGCTCGCATTACCTGGAATTGCCGCCCATAGCCGGCAACTGGCAGAATAAGAGAACTGGGAAGAAAATTTTTCCCGCATACTACCAGCATGATGTTGCGTTGGCTGAATTGATCCATGAGGACGGTCGAGATGGAACAGCCTTGTACGCTGACAATCACTGCAAGGATATCGTCCAGCGAAACCTGTCCGATGAGACCGTCCTTGTCCCTGATTTGCAAAAAGCCCCGTTCCTTGGCGAGATGCAGACCCGGCGTGGTGATTTCAACAATCTGTTCAGGCATGAATGCTACTGCTTCCGGCGTGGGTTACGGCGATTTTCGTAACTTAACCGCCCCGCCGGGCTGATATGCACCTTGCGGGCATTGCTGCTCTTGAGTCCGCTGGCTGGTATGTTGAGGTATTTGAACGGATCATTCTTGTCACGATGTCTGGCAGCTACGTTTGCTTCGTTATGCGGTGCGAGATCTAGACGCCCGGGCTTCGACAGTTTATGCACCAGCATGATTTGCTTGATCCCGTTTTGCTCAATTTCAACGCAGTCTTCTTTTTGGACCCTCATGACCAGCCGAGCAGCGGGGTGAGGCTTTTGAGTCTGACCGGTTCGAAAGCCTTCTTGATTGGCCTCATAGCGCGAGATAACCTCCCCACGCCATTTGCCGGCTTTTTCGTGGCCTTTAGGATATTCATAAATCTCCATCCCCCAGTTACTATCGCCTTTATAAGCTTTATAGGTCCTACCGAATTTATCCCTGATGGGAATGACACTCAAGGTTTCGGTTCGTCTTAAACGTCTTATTTTTTTGTCCCTTGCAAGACGGGCAACACCGGCCGTTCTCTCTGCATCAAAAGCTTGCAAAAATTCGTGTTGCAAGTGTTTATCACGGATAGCTTCCACATCACTACGCTTTTCGAATTCTTTAATCGGACAGCGCACAACCACTCTATAACATCCTTGATTGTCCGGCCCAGAAATGATGCCATACGCTGTGTCGTTGTGCAGTTGGCCGTCGGTTGTATTCTTGCCCAGAGTTTTCCTTTTCGGCTTATGCGAAACGACTATCTTGTTCACGATTTCTTTCACGTGATTGCGGAAGCCGGACCACGGGTCAATCGGGTTTTTACCGTTGGCACTTCTCTCAAACAGTCGGCCAAGGTGAAGTTTTTCGGCGCGGTTGGCAGCAGCGGCAACTTTTTGCAGCATGGAGCGTGAAGTCATGCCGATCACAATGGCATCCACCGCATGATGGCGGTGGTCGTTGCGGTTCTTTTTTGTTCCTTGAGTTTGGTTGTGGTCGCCTAGGACGCTGTTCAATCCCCAATGTCCCCGCAATAGGGCCGTAAGTCGCCCCGTCAGAACGTCAATCTTGTTGAACGGGCAGATATTCTCCAAGTATTCCCTGGCCAGCCGGCCGATATAGCGAGTATCGTTCAAATGGCGTTCGGTAAAGTCGGCATGTTTGCGATACCATATTTCCAACGCATCTTTCTGGAAACGCCACTGTTTACTCTGTGGCAGCTTTGTACGACGTTCAAAAATTTTGTCCCAATTGTAACCATCCGGGCTAAAGCCAAAAGCCTGATAGGGCGTTTGATTGCCCTTATCGCGGTTGGCCTGACGGGTGCAAATCACTTTGTTTGCCCGGCTGTCATCCAGCGACTTGCTGAATGGGATCAGGTGTTCGATCTCGGCTTGGCCGTTGAACAGGTCAGCAATGCCTATTTTCTGTCCGGAAAAAGGACAGCAGCGACCATTCGGGTCCCCGTCCAATTCTTCCCAGAGCCGCAAACGCAAGCGGTTGTCGGGGGTGCTGGCTTGAACCTGCTCGTGTAAGATTTTGTCCAGTCTCTCATTGTTGTCCTGATTTGCTTTCTGTTCCTTGTTAATCTCGGCGCGACCTTCTTGTCCGGCGGGTAGCTCACGTCCCAGTTCAATAGCGATGGAAGCCGGATGGCCATAACGGGCGATCAATTCATTTACCACATGGCGGATCTGATTCAGTGCGATATGCACCGTGGGGTTGGCGACCATGCCAATCCGTGCCTGTTCATCTTTTTCATCACCTTTGCCAAGAATGATATGGCCTTGCACGGCCATGCCGTAATAAGGCAAGCGGTCCAACAATGTGCCTGCACCGGCTCGTTTGAAGGGGTTGACGAAATCAGTTTCCTCTTTTGCCACGGTCTGTACGGCGTCCGTCTGGACAAGCTTGTCATCACGCATTTTTGCAAGTAGCAAGCGTGCGGCCTTGCTTGACAATGACGCTGTTCCATCCTTCAGCGGAGCCTCGACGCATGCCGTTGCCGCCGCGTCGCTGAGGCCATAATTCCGCATCAGGTCATCGTGGACATTCTGGTCGTCCAGTTCATCATTCATAATGACGCTAACAAATTGGCCCGACACGGCTTTCATCTTGCATCAGGTTGGACGTGTGGTTGCCGTCAAGTCCTTTGCGTTTCAGCGTTTCAAAGTTAAACTGAAAATCGCCTTCGGCCAATCTCCTGCTTTTTAGAACTTTTTTCATTTTATTGAAGGTTACATCACCCTTCTTGTTCGTAGGGTGTTCTAGCATGTCCACGATTGCGTCCCTCGCCTCGGGATACGCAATGAGCCGATTTTTGCCACGGCTTGTCGTCCATTCCAGATTGTTCACTTCCTGATAAATCCGGTAGCGCTGAAAACTTGGCATGGCCTGGAACGTCCGATCTTCGTTCGGCAGGTATGTGCATTTTCCGACTTTTTGGGGTTTTAGGTGGCGCTGGGTGAAAATAACCGTCCTGATCCGCTCGCGCTTTTGATCCGTCAGTAATTCGGGGTGATACCCGGCCTGTGCCGTCCAAATCGCATCAAACTCATGCTCCAGCATGTCGCGAGTCGGATAGAGGTCATAAAGTTTAACGTCGCTATTTTGGCGTGCGCGGGTAGGTTCGCCTTTGTCTCGCCGTTGCCAGAGAAAAAGTCCGAAAGTCAGAGCATTCTGCTGCCCTAATTTCTCAAGCGCCCCTTTTTTCTGTCGCTGTTCTTTCTCTCGAGCAGCTTTCTTGGCCTCTTTTGACAGATCCTTGAATGCCTCGGCGCTGTAGCCTTCTTCCATCAACCCCATTGCCCGCAACAAAGCGGTGACGGAATTGCTGACTATCCCGCTTGTCGTTTCCTTGCTTCTGTCTTTCCGGTTGCTTTTGAATCCCCGACGCTGATTGAGGTGAAACAGGGCGCGGCCAATCTCGTGTGGCTCCAGTTTTTCCGTCAGTGCATTGGCGCGTAACTTCAGAGGATCACGTGTTTGTAGTTTGTGGCGTTCTTCGGGGCTTTCGGGAAACAGCCCGGCCCTGGTGAGTTCGTCCAGCAAAAAGGCCCGTCGTTGTTTGTAGTGGTCGTGGCGGCGGCGGGCCGAACGAGCCGCGCGACGGTCGGCTTTCAAGGTAGCTTTGGATTGGTCAACGCGCCCGTCGCTGAAAATCCGGGCACCAGCATCTCTCACTGCACATGGCTTGCCTGCCTTGAGTTCCAACACGCTCCATCCAATGGAATTGGTGCCGATGTCCAGCCCCATTCTGTAAGAAAACATCACAAAAAAGTCTCCTTTTTGCTTGTTGATTTTAGAGAGATCTCTATAATACTATATGAACCTGTTAGCACATGGGAATAGGCGGGTTTCGCTACGATTAACAAGCGAGAATTCGCAACATTCAGGGGCGACCTACGGGTCGCCCTTTTTGTATGACTTTTCTTACACCCTCGTTTTTTCCAGAACTGACGCCGCCGGGCGCACTTTGATTTTCCCTCGTTCCACCTGTGCGAGGTCATACGCCTGCTGAAGCGCGAGCCAGCTCTGCGCTGTTCCGCCAAAGGCTTTTTCCAGCCCGCACGGCCATCTCTGGAGAAATCCCTGCTTGGCCGTTCAGGATCCTCGACAGCATGTGCCGGGTAATCCCCAGTATCTTTGCGCCATCAGTCACAGTCAGTCCGAGGGCTTCGAGGCAATCCCGCCTGATCGAGCGGCCCGGATGCGGTGCTCTGGGAGAAGTTTTGGACATTGCGTCAGATTGTTTTGAAAGCGGGCATTTGATCCCACGTTTTCTTGTCAAGTACGCGGCCTGTCTGTTTCTTAAACACACCGCCCCACTGCTTGAAGAAGAACGGGACGCGGCTTCGCAGGCAATTGTCGCGTATTTCCCGCACCCAAGCCGCCTTCATGGGCCGGGCACCGGGTCCTGATTCACCCCCTACGATCACCCAATCGATTCCTGCCAAGTCGAGGCTGGCCAACGGCCCCAGTAACGGTTCGAGAGACAGGAATTTCGTGAGGGCCTTGGATTCTTTCAGCTTCGCCAATCGGTCGATCCATTCTTTGGATTCGATGCTCGTGCCCAGCCAGATATTCGGCGTCCAGGTGAGTTTAGGGTCGAGTTCCATGACTCGGGCCGGGCGCTTCGTGAGTACTTGAAACGTATGCTGGGATGCCTGATTCATGACACGGAACACCGACTCGATGAATGCGGCGGGAACGGAGTCATGGAATAGGTCACTCATCGAGTTCACGAACACGATCCGCGGTTTTTTCCATCTGAGCGGTTCTTCCAGTACGGACTCGTGAAGGGTGAGGTCGAACCCGTTCCGGTATTTTTCAACGCCCATCGCTTGAAGCCGTGTCGCCATGCGCTCGGCGTAGCAATGCTTGCAGCCGTCGCTGATCTTCGTGCAACCCGTCACCGGGTTCCAGGTAGTCTCGGTCCATTCGATGCTCGACTGCGTTGACATTTTTATATGTGCTTCAGAATGTGGTTTGCGATTTGGATATTTACCGGATCGCATTTCACGATCGTGTCGCAATCTTACCTTGCCAGGGGTCTCTTTTGAAACCGTTTACTGGCATGTGCCGAGTTGCCAGAATGAGGAGTTGACCACACTAGAATTGTCATTCCGAGCGAAGCGAGGAATCTCTCGTTCAACAACCGAACGCTTCAACTACGAGATCCTTCGCGTTGCTCAGGATGACCATTTGGTAGTGGGTGCTGGGTGAGGGATTCCCCCCCTCTTGTCATCCCCGGCTCGATCGGGGATCCAGTGTCTTTGCTTTATCGTTATCGTTGTAGCGGCGCCATCTCATGGCGCTTCTGATGCCGCCGTGACACAAAAGTGACACAAAAATGACAGTAAATGCCCTGAGGGTGACACAAAAAGCATTAATGGATGCTTCATTGACAGAAAATGATCCACAAGGACCCATTCAGCAAAAACTCCCTCGCCCCTGGCGGGTCTTCTTCTTTCGTTCCCTCCCCTTTGTAAGTGGGCGCATTTCCGAAGAGGGAATGCGGGTGGGGTAGAGTCCGAACGTCGGGTGCCTGCAAATGCCTCTACCTCCCCTTCGCCCCTCCTTACAAAGGAGGGGAATAGATGCCTCTCCCTCCGAACTTTTCCCTCTTCGGAAACAGTTCCCGTCCGTACCCTTCGACTACGCTTCCTCCAAGGCCCGCCCCCCCCTCACCCCAGCCCCCTTCGACTACGCTCAGGACAGGCTCTCCCTCAAGGGGCGAGGGAGTTGTGGAGTAGAAACAGTCAACGAATTAGTGAACACATAAAGTGCCGGCTCAGATTTTCCCCGCTGGAAATTTCTCTCCTCATGGTTATAATCTGACGTGATGAACGGTCAAAAGACGTGTCAGGCTTGCGGGCATGAATCGGCTTCGGATGCCCGCTTTTGCACCGGGTGCGGGCAGCAGTTTGTTCAGGAGCCGCAGACTGAGGCCCGGTCCAAGGAGATTCTCAACCTCCAAATCCTGTACGGCATGGCGGGACTGTTGGTGTTGGCCGTGCTGTTTCCGCCGTGGGAGTCTCCTCCCGGTTCTCCCCCTGCCTACCTGGGCATGCATTTTATTCTGTCGCCACCGGAGCCCGAGGCCGTGGTGAGCCGCATCCTCCAGACCGTGGAACTGGTGACGATAGCTATTGGCGGGATGTATTTGGCTTGGGTGTTTCGGGAGAAACCCTGAGGAACCGCTGATTTATGGCACTATGGGGCGCATGGCGGCGTTGTGTCCTCGCTCAACCCTCGCATCACCCTCACCCCTGCCCTCTCCCAGAGGGTGCGAATGCCTCTACCCCACCCGCATTCCCTCTTCGGAAATGCGCCCACTTACAAAGGGGAGGAAATAGGAAGCGCCATGCGGCATGTCCCTGTCTTTGAACAGGGATGGCGCCGTTACAAAAGAAAAAACAAAGACACTGGATCCTCGATTAAGGATGTCGAGGATGACAGGAGGCGCACGCTACTTAAACATCGCCTGCAACTGGGGCGGTCTCTTGATGATTTTTCCCTTGGCGTCGACCGTGACGAGGGTGGCTGATCCTTCGACGATGAGGCGTTGGGTGGTTGCTTCTCGAATCGTGTGGGAGAAGGTGACCGCGGTTTTTCGCGATGCCGAAGCCACCGTGTCGACGTGGAGGGTCTCGCCGTAATGCGCTGCGGAGCGGTAAAAGACTTCCGCATGGGTGACCAGGAAGTAGATGCCCTGCTGCTGGAACTCCGCGACTGAGATCCTGTGTGAGAGCAGGTATTCGGTCCGCGCCCGTTCAAAATATTTGAGGTAGTTGGCGTAATACACCACGCCGCCGCAGTCGGTGTCCTCATAATAGATTTTGACGTCCACCGGCGTTACAACGTCATCTTCGGGAAGGCCGGCAAGTTGGGTTCGGTGACGTTGGTCAGTTTGATGGCCGCGGCATAGAACTGGTGAAACCGGTCGGCTTTCGTGGTTTGGAATCCATGACCCAGGACGCTCTGATGGGCCGCATCCCACAAGGTCTTGATCTTGGTCCACTCGTTCACGAAGGTTTGCCCCATGGGATGGCCCAGCCCGGCCAGGGCGCGAAATTGGGCCTCGAGCGGCAGGTGAAACTTGCCGTCCACGTCGCTGGCATAGCAGGTGCGACAGGGTTCCTGCAGATCCTGCGGTAATTGGTCAACCTGCACGTCCCAGCTTTTGATTCCATACTGTTTCCACAAGTGGTACTGGGCATAGGCTTCCAGGGCTCGCAGTAACAGTTGAAGGGCCGAGTCGATTTGCTGATCACGTTCCGCGCGTCGTTTGGCATGGGCGAGTAAATCATGCGCCACGGGGAGTTTGACGTCGTCGGGGTTCATGACGATGCTTTCCAAAAACTTCAGGTTTTGTTTGACCCCGGCCAGTAAGGAGGACATGCCGGGTGGCCCGCCCCAGACCGAGGCCAATTCCAAGGCTTTGAGCGCGGTTTTGAGTTTGTCCCAGGCGTCCCGGTACTTGAAGCCTTCCCAGGCGGCATAGCCATCGGCCAAATTCGCCAGGGCGTGATACAACGGTTTGAGGCTTCCTCCGACCAAGGATTCAATGCGTCGAAACCGTTTGGCCGCCGAGGGAAATGCCCCTTGATTAAATAACAGGGCCGCCTCCTGCCGGGCCTGTACGGCTTCTTCGTTCCAAGGATTCCCTTCTTGCCAGGCGAAGGTCCGGTCTCCGACCGCAACCACGTCACTCTTCCCCGTGTCGCTCTCCGGCGTGGTCAAGCCAACGACTTGCGAGGTCCACGGCCGGCCGGCGAGCGCCATTGCCGCGGCGATGGCCGGCGTGGCCCTGCTGAAGTCCAGGACGAATTCTCCTGGTTTCAGCCCCCAGGTCTTCAGCATGTCGGGAAGGCTTTTGGTTAATGTTTGATGGCTGGCCGTAAAACTGTCGGACTCTTCCACGAGAATCCAATCCCATCGCTGCGGCATTGTGGTGATGGCCGGTTGAATGTCGGCTTCGATGGAGGCTTTCCGGGATTCGGACACCACGAAACAGAGAAACTCCGGGATGAGCCGGTTGATGCACGCCTGCACCGGGACAGGGTCCCCGGAAACCGCGATGAGTAACGCTTTGGTCCGATATTCCCCGCTCATAACGGCGAGACTATAGCATCGCTCTCCGGCAAACTCCAAGCGTTAACTGTGTAGGGGACGGCCCCCGTGCCGTCCCGAATCAGCCGGAAGGCAGGTCCAAGGGCCTGTCCCTATAGCCCCCACCGGTTCGCCGGCGGGCTGTGCCCTTGGCTTCCCGACTCCCCCTCAAGGGGGGAGTGAAAGACAGGCGGCACACATTATAAACCAATCGTTATAAAATCTGTTGAGATTTCCGGAGGGTGGGCCTAGAATCGCTTCCGGTCGTTTCGACATGGCGGACGTCACGGGCCGGGACGAAACCCGGGCCACGTTCTCGTTTCACCATCGGGTTCCTTGCCAAGACCAACGTTCGTTGGGTTGCCCATGCAGAAAAAAATTCTCGTGGTCGATGATGATCCCGACATCGTGTTGATGTTGACGGATCGCCTGGAGGCGTTGGGCTATGCCACGCTGTCTGCCGGTGACGGGCAACGCGCCCTTGAACTCCTGGAGTCCGAGGACCCCGGCCTCGTGTTGCTCGATTTGCAAATGCCCCGGATGACGGGCCTGGAAGTCCTGGAACGATTGGCCCGGCAAGAGCAGGCGATCCTGGCGAATCGCCCCCCGATTATCGTGATGACGGCCCACGGGACGATTCAATCGGCCGTGGAAGCCATGAAATGTGGAGCGGCCGATTTTCTCACGAAACCCCTGGATATGGATCACCTGACCCTGGTGATGCAAAAGGCCCTGGAACGCGAAGGCCTGAAACGGCACGTCGCGGTGTTGCGCCAGGAAGTCGAATCCCGGTACGGCACCATCGTGGCGGACACGCCGGCCATGGCGTCACTCATTGCGGAGATCAAACAGGTGGCTGCTTCGGATGCCACCGTGCTGTTGCTGGGAGAGAGCGGCACGGGCAAGGAACTCTTTGCCAGGTCCATTCATCAATGGAGCACACGGGTCGAGAAACCCTTTGTCGTGATTAATTGTGTGGCCTTGACCGAGACCCTGCTCGAAAACGAATTGTTCGGTCATGAAAAAGGCGCGTTCACGGGAGCGACCACGCAACAAAAGGGCAAAGTGGAAATGGCCGATGAAGGCACCCTCTTCCTGGACGAGATCGGGGACATGGCCCCGGACCTGCAAGCGAAATTGTTGCGCCTTCTACAGGATCGGGAATTTCATCGGGTGGGCGGGACGCGCGTCGTTCGGGTCAACATCCGGGTGATTGCCGCGACGAATCGCGATCTTTCAACGGCCGTGAAACAAGGCGCGTTCCGTGAAGATCTGTTTCATCGCTTAAACGTGATTGGTGTGTCCATCCCCCCGTTACGCGAACGACCCGATGAAATTCCTCGGTTGGCCGAGCTCTTTCTGCAACGCTATACCAAGGAGACGGGAAAAGCCGGCATGCACCTCTCGGCATCCGCCCTCCGGACCATGCGAGCGTATCCGTGGCCGGGCAACGTGCGGGAATTGGAGAATGCCGTGGCCCGGGCCGTGGTCTTGGCTGCCGGCCATGAGATCGGTCCCGAGCATTTACGCCTCCCACACGACTACGAAGAAAAGTCCCAAGTTGATGAAGAAGAGCCCCAAGTCCGGGAGGCGAGTGCTTTGCCCTACCATCAGGCCATGGAACGCCACCGCTACTTTCTGATTGAGCAGGCGCTGAAACGCACCCATGGCAACCAGACCAAAGCTGCGAAAGCGCTGGGGCTCCAGCGCTCCTACCTCGCGCGCGTTCTCAAGCAAAAACAGGCGGAAGACCGGAAGGACGCAAAGTAAGGCGGCTTCCCGGGTCAACCAGTAGGGAGCGTAAAATAGAATCGGCTCCCGCTACCCACCGTGCTTTCCACCCAGATCCGGCCTTGATGCAGGTCCACCAGACTTTTCGTAATCGCCAAGCCCAAACCCGATCCCCGCACCTCCGTCGTCTCACGGTCAATCCGATAAAAGCGATCGAACACGTGAGGCACCTCTTCGGCAGCGATGCCGCATCCCGTGTCGGCGACGCACACCTGGATGGCGGAATCTTCCATCGGCGTGAGCGAGACCGCAATGCGTCCGGATGACGGCGTAAATTTGATGGCGTTGTGAATGAGGTTCGTCAAGATCTGAAGAATCTTGTCTCGGTCTCCACGTACCGGCTTAAGCGGCGAAGGGGCCATGGTCTCCAGCACGAGGGATTTCGCCTCCGCCTGTGGGCGCAGACTCTCAAGAGCTTCCGCGGTCACTTCGGCCAGCGACACGTCGGCCAATCGCAATTCCACGTGGCCGGCTTCGATCCGGGACAGGTCCAGCAGGTCGTTCAGCGTTCGCGTCAATCGTTCAATATTATAGTTGACCCGCGTGAGATACAGGACCTGGCGCTCTCGTAAATCGCCGGTTACTCCGGCCAGCATGTTTTCCACGAACCCCTTCATGGAGGTGAGTGGTGTGCGTATTTCGTGCGATGTCATGGAGACGAAGGCGGATTTGCGTTGATCCAGCTCACGCAACTTTTGATTGGCGGCATCAAGTGATCGGGTTCGTTCCCGTACCCGGTTTTCGAGATCCGCGTTCAGCGTGCGGAGTTCCACGACCGTTCGTTCCTGATCGAGATAGGCTTCTCGCAGCTCCTCGTGGCGGGCATCCCCGGAAGCCACTTGTTCCGTCAGCAGGGATTCCCGCTCTTCCGCCTTCTTCTTGAGACGGTGCCACTGACCGGCGAACCAGGAGGCCATCCCCGGGATGACCGTCCAGGCAAGGGTCTCCAGCCAGGACAACTCCGGGTATATCCATCGAACGTAGATGAAGGCCATGATGCTCACGCAGACCGCAGCTCCGGTCACGGCCCAGCCACGGGTTTCAGAGAGCGGTTGGGGCGGCCAATGGAATTCCCATTCACAGGATTCGTCGCCGTCCGCCATGCATTGGAGGTCCCGGACGTCGGCAAATTCCAGGTGGTGAACCTTTTGCGGCACGGCCACAAGGCCGCCCTTCGCTGCCTGGCAGATGCTGGAGGCGCACCCTTTGCGGTACGGCCCGAACTGTTGAGCCACATGTTCGGTCAGGGTCATGCCCAGAACGGCTGCGCCATTGGTCACGCTACGCACGCTGAACCGCAAGGAATCTTTGGCAAATTTCTCTCCGAAGCGCGGAAACATTTTGAAGATTTGCGCGACGGAAAATGGGCGGCCCAGCGTTTGAATGACGGGAGAAATAAATTTGTGTTTGCCCATTTCGAATTGAAAGTTCGGATCCTCGGAGATCAGGATGCAGAACTCACCAAGGTAACACGTGAATTCATAGGAATAACTGTGCCAGATATTTTGCAGGAATTCCGGGGTGACGTGATACGAAGGATCGCTGATCCGGGCATTCAGGGAATCACAGAGGCGGTCAATAGCGTGACGACCCGCGGCGTCTCCGTTTTTCCTGCTGACGACTTCTTCCAAATATTCGACGTTCGCTTTGATCGTAATCCCACTGACGTCACGAATTTTTTCACCGGCCGGCGTCACCCCGAACGGGCGAAACAGCATGACAGGCCGTTCAAGGATGGAATGATCTTTCGAGAGCAGGTCCATCGAGTCACTCGCCAGGACGTCGGATAAGGGTTCTCCGCCTGCAGGTAGCTCGAGTGCAGCCAGCATCAGCGACACGCGATCGTGTACAGCTTCTTGTCTTCCAACCGAAGGCAGGCCAGCTCGTTTCCCCAGACGTACCCGCCGTCCAACGCGATCACGCCTTCGTCCATGTACACGCCCAAGGCCGACCAATGCCCGCACACCACCGTTGCGGTCCGTTGGGTGCGAGGCGGCAGGCGAAACCATGGGGTCAGGCCGGCGGGGGCCTGCTCCGGCGGGCCCTTGAATGAAAGGTCGATGAGGCCATCCCGGGAACACATCCGCATTCTGGTCAGGACGTTTGTGATCACACCGAGGCGGGCCGGGGCGGGGATGGTATCGGACCAACGGGTCTCCTCGCTCCGGTAAATGAACGGTAAGAGCGTGTCATATGCTTCGGACCTGAGGGCGTCCTCCACTTCCCCGGCCAATTGCATCGCCTGTTCGACGGACCATTGGGGAAGGATGCCGGCGTGGACCAGCAGATACTCGCCTTCATGATGGAGCATGGCTTGGCGGCGAAGCCAGTCCAACAACTCCTCGGCATCAGGTGCCTCCAGGACCGGTTGAAGCGTATCCTGCTTCCGGAGTCGCGTGATTCCACAATGCACCGCCAATACATGCAAATCATGGTTGCCGAGCACGACCACGCAACGATCTTCGAGCCCTTTGACGAAGCGCAACACTTCCAATGACTGGGGCCCGCGGTTGACCAGATCGCCGACAAACCACAGCCGGTCCGAGGATGGATCGAATCGAATGCGATCCAACAGTTTCTTGAGGGGAGTCAGGCACCCCTGAATATCGCCGATTGCATACGTGGCCATACGAGTTTCCTACGAACGGAGCCTTTATCAGACCTTAGCCAGAACCCGGGAATGGTGCAAGCGGAATTTGTCCCCACCTTGAATCCCGTTCATGGGGCGGGTACGATCCTGCGAGCGGTGCGGACCTGAAAGCCAGGGGAAGGAAGTGCAGAACATGGAACGGATTCTTGAACCGGAAATCATGGATGGGGAAGAGCAGGTCCGGGTATATGCGAACGCCGATTTCGCGGACGAAAATCAGGGGTTCGTCGATCAATTTTTGGCATTGTATCCGGATCTCCAGGAAGGCACCGTGTTGGATTTGGGTTGTGGCCCGGCGGATATTCCAATCCGGCTTCTCCGCAGTCGTCCCGCCCTTCGCGTCATCGCAGTGGATGCGTCCGGTCCCATGCTGCATTGGGCGGAGAAAGCCGTTCGCCAGGCAGGGTTTGAGGACCGGGTCCGACTCGTCTGCGGGCGGTTCCAGGATCTGCAGTTGGACAGCCCGGCGGATGCCGTGATCTCCAATAGCCTGGTGCATCATGTGCCAAACGCGTTTCAGTTTTGGTATGCGGTGAAAATCCTCGCCAAGCCGGGGGCACCCGTGCTCATCATGGATTTGTTGCGACCGGAGACATCGGAGGAAGCCCGGGCCCTGGTCGATCAACACGCGGCTGATGAGCCGGAACAACTGCGCCACGATTTTTATCATTCCTTATTGAGCGCCTTCACCGAAGACGAAATCGCAGCTCAAATGGCGGAAATGAATTTAAGCCGCCTGCTGATCGACGTGCACGACGATCGCCATTGGCTCGTGTCCGGCCGCGTGTATTAGCGGCCCCCACATTCGATTCAAATAAGAGGACCAAGTTGTTCCTGCTTGTCGCTGGATTTGCCTCTGATTATTTGTAACTACAAAAAAGTTGAACTTTTCTCAAATAGTAGTTACAATAAAGAGGCAATAACAACGCTTTACGAATGGGATGAAGCCAAGCGAAAATCCAACATCGCCAGGCATGGTGTGGATTTCACCGTGATGGAAGCCTTGGGGTGGGATACCGCCATCATCAATCCGGATGACCGCACTAGCGAGCCGAGATGGGTCGCTTACGGCTTCATCGGTGTCAGGTTGTATGTCGTTGTGTTCACGGAACGCGGCGACAACATCCGACTCATCAGCCTGTGCAAGGCCAATCAGCGAGAGGAGACACGCTATGGCCAAAAACACGAACGACAGTGATGTCACCAAGATGACGTTCGATGAGATTGCCGCCAAAGACGGCGAAGAGGTTGCAATCAATGCAGGAATCGCCGCTGACCCCGACACGTTCGAGTTGGACGAGGAGTGGTTCAAGCGAGCGCGGCCTGCTGGTGAAATTGTCCCGCACATCGTTGAAGCGTATCGCCGAACGCGGGGTAAGCAGAAAGCCCCGACAAAGGAGCAGATAACCATTCGGCTTGATGCCGACATCACGGCGCACTTGCGCAAGGAGGGGCCGGGCTGGCAGACACGCTTGAACGACATGCTACGCCAAGCCATTTTCGGGTCCACCGAGATCAAATAAGATACTCCTGCCACTTCTTCATTGGTGACAAGAAATCCGAGAATTGAATCGACATATGTTGTAGCGGGGGAATGCCCCGTCAACGGCCTTGACTGCATCAAGATGGGTGGGTAAGGTGAAATTCCCAGGCTGGGGGATCGTCTAGGGGCAAGACAACAGATTTTGGATCTGTGAACCCAGGTTCGATTCCTGGTCCCCCAGCCATTTTACCGTCCGGAATTCGCTACTCAGATCCAACGACCTTTCCCGCGTCGCGCAGATCCCCGTCGCCGTGTTGGTCAGTCCGTCCAATCGATAAACCACTGAATCAGGAGAATGTGATTCATCACATCGACCGCGCGCGGCCCTGGCGTGTTGATGCTTTGATTCTGATAGCCGATGTCCATGCTTACGTAGCGGTTCACCTTCCGGTTGAGTCCGATGAAGAGCCGGTTTTGATCAAATCCCGCCCGGGGACCGTTCCTGGTGGCATTGAGCGACACAAAGAGTTCATCATACAACACGAAGGACCATTGCTTGCGGTCGTCCAAGGGAACGTTCATTCGCAGGAATTCGCGCGCCCGCAATGAGACGCCTCGCGCATCGCGAATGAACCGTTGTTCCGTTCGAGTTCGGCTGAAGATGTTCCACCCGTCGAATTTCTTTCGATAGCTCAACTGTTGATACAGGCGATGTTCATCGGTAAACCGTGGCTCGTAATTCGTGATCCACGCATATCCCTGCCAAAGCGAAACGCCCGGCATAATCTGATAGCCGAGGGCCGGGCGGATGAGCAGTTGGTGAATCTCCGACATGTCGTTCCCGAACCTCGGGTTCACCTCGAACCACCCCCGCACCTTGTCCGAGGGAGAAAACCGGTTGTACAACGGGACCCAGACCTGCCCGTCATGTAAGGTGCTGGCCCGGGCAACTTCCGTTCCCGTTCCGCTCACGACGAGCAGCAACAGGACTCCCCCAAGCAGATGAACAAACGAAAAACGCCGGACCACGTTGCGATGAATTTTCTCAGCCATGAGGACGCCTTTTTCAGTCTCCCAGGATAGATAAGCGGTGAGATTCTTCCGCTGTCAACAGGGGTCCCAGTCCGTCGACGATGAATTTACACACTGTTTTATTTTCCTTTACGTTGCAGTAAACGGCAGTCGTCTTGTCGGGGAAGAGGGGTGACTTAAGAACGTGCGGGGAGCCTGCCTGTTCCGAGAAGGTCACGCATCTGGAGCAGAGGATTTAGGAGTAAAGGCAGGGGCATAGGCGCGCACCGTGAACCCCGGTTTGGTTCACAATCTCTCCAGCCGGTTTGTTCGTCTGAGGATCGTTACTTCGTGCCGATAATCGTGCTGCGCTTCGCCGCGTCTTTCGAATCCCCATTGCAGGTCGTGACACTCGTCGTGCCAACCGGTGCGGTGGTGCAGATGGTGCCGTCGTTATAACTGTCCACGCGCACGTTGCCGAAATTCTGGTGGACGCCGGTCGTGCCGTCGTTCCATTGGGAAACTCCCATATCCTTGTTGATGGATAGGCTGGTTCCACCCAGACCCGGCTGATTGCTGCTGGAAACGCTGGTATTACCAAACGAGTTCGTCACGCTGGTGCTTCCATCATTGAAATTGTGAATACTGTTCTTGCCCGACTGCACACTGAAACCGGAACGCCCATCGGTACAATTGGTGAACGACGTTTCCCCGACTTTCGTGGTCATGCAGGTCGCGTCAACCGGCGGGACGGTCACGAACATCGAGAAGAAGATGATCGAGATGGCTAGTGCTTGTATCATGGCCGTTCTCCTTTCGGACAGTGCGGTGAAAACAAAAGTGCCCTTCGAGCGTATCTTACCACTCGAAGGGCAACACATCATGTAGCCGCATTTGCCCGGAAACAAGGTCGCTGTTTCAGCGGTAACCCCATTTGCTTCCCTCTCTGATAAAAAGTATAGGCTTGGGGAGTCAACGTTTCAACCCCAATAATCCTTGACGAATTCAATTTTGTAAGGCAAGCTAATGGAAAGTAAGGTAAATAAAGGTTTCGCCATGATCGAGTCAGCGATTACCAAAAAAGGACAGACGACGCTGCCTAAGCCTGTGCGGGAAGTGCTTGGGGTGCAGGTCGGAGACCGGGTGCGCTACGTGATTTTCGAAGGAGAGGTGCGGATTTTGCCCGTACGTCCGATCAGCCGTCTATTCGGCTTGCTGCAGCAGGATTCGGTCGTCACCTTGGAGGACATGGAGCAGGCCATAGCCGACGGGGCGTGTGAGGGGTGATCGCACTCGATACCAACGTTCTCGTCCGCTACCT
>MPMZ01000072.1 GCA_002238765.1 Nitrospira sp. bin75 | reverse complement strand
TGCCACATCTTCTACCTCCCCTTGCCCCTCCTTACAAAGGAGGGGCACTGAGGCACAGAAGGAGACAGCGGAACGTGTCAATGAATGACTGAACATGTACAATTCCCGACTCCCCCTCCTGTCATTCTCGACATTATTAATCGAGAATCCAGTGTCTTTGCTTTATCCTTAGTCCACAAGAACAACGACGCTGGATCCTCGCGTGCGCAAGGATGACAGAAAGGGAAAGAGAGTGCCGGACCGGGGCGCAGCCACGCATGCAGGCGCCGGGATTTTGCATCCTGGAGCGGAGTGCGCGTAAGATTCTCAACCGATGGAAACTCTCTCGTTACGATCGTCGCCATCCCGGCCGTGTTGCCGTCCGGGTGTGGTGCTCTCGATCCCGCTGATGGACTACGATGCGTCCCGTCGCCTCCAATGGCGTCTGCACGATGAACGGCTGGCGGACGTTCGGCCGGATACGCTGGTGCTCTTGGAACACGAACCGGTGCTGACGCTTGGCCGGACCACCAAGGACGCGCATTGGAACGGGTTGTACACGGAACCCGGGAATCGGGGGCTTCGGGTGATTGAAAGCGAGCGCGGCGGGTCCGTGACCTATCACGGACCCGGGCAGGTCGTGGGGTATCCGATTGTGCGGCTCCGGCAGTTTTGTGCGGGCCCGAAGGCATACGTGCGCATGTTGGAAGAGGTACTCATTCGCGTGTTGGCGCAATGGGGGATCAACGGTGCCCGCGTGAACAAGTTCCCCGGCGTCTGGGTGAACGATCCCGCCGACCCGGACGGGCCACCAGCCAAAATCGCGGCGATCGGCGTGAAAATCGCGCGCGGCGTGACCCTGCACGGCTTTGCGTTGAACGTGACGGTCGATCTCGAGCCGTTTGCCGGTATCGTGCCGTGCGGCATTGAAGGCTGCCGTGTCACGTCGATGGCCGAAGTGTTGCGCCGGGAGGTCGAACTTCACGAAGTCCGTCACCGGATCGCGCAGTGTTTCGGGGAGGTATTCGGGTTGGAGTGGCAGGACTCCCCGCTAGCCCGGATTTCTCACCAGGCTCCGTCTCGGCGCCCACAGCAGAAGGCTGGTGAGAAATCCGGGCTACAGCCCCCACCCGCCGCTGACGTGAATATTCGCGCCCGTCACGTACCGGGCCTCGTCGGATAGCAAATACGTCACGGCCGACACGGTATCCTGCACGTCGCCGATGTACCCGGCCGGAACTTTCTTGGCCATCCCCGCCAACTCTTCAGGCGGGGCGCTCCCCGAATCGATAAAGCCCGGTGAAATCGCATTGACCGTAATCCCGTGGGGCGCCAACAGCTTCGCCAGCGTCCGTGTCAGGATCAGGATGCCCGTCTTGGCGATATAATGCGCCGTGACCATGGGCTGCGCTTCCATCTTGTCCGCGTTGGCCATGCTGAACGAAATGATGCGGCCGTGCGTCCGTGCTTTCATGCCGGGCGCCACCGCTTGGGCCAAATAAAAAACCGGGTGCAGGTTATTGGTGAACATGTCCGCCCAGCCTTCCGGGGTTTCGTCGAACACGTTGATCCGGTGATACGGGCCCGCCCCGTTCACCAAGACGTCGATCTTGCCCCAGTGTGCCTCGACCTGCCCGACCAGGTCCCGGCAGGCCGCGGGATCGGACACGTCGCAACGAACGGCGAGTCCCTGACCGCCGCGTTCGACGATGGCCCGGGTGGTGGCGGTTGCCTCCTCTTCGCTGGTTCGATAGCAAATGGCCACGGACCATCCCCGGCTTGCCAGATCGAGCGCGATCCCTTTTCCAATGCCGCGTACGCCACCGGTGATCAGTGCGACGGTTGGTTCCATCGACGTGCCTCCTTCAATCGAATTCAATGCGTAACGGCCCATCCGCAGTTGTAGCGGCGGCATCTCATGCCGCCTGGTCAAGGCCATTGTAGCGACGGCATCTGATGCCGCCAAGTTCCGGCGCCTTCGGGCGTGGCTGCGCCGGTCTCGCAATCCCTTTCCCTTTCTGTCATCCTTGCGCATCCTTCGACTCCGCTCCGTTACGCCTGTCCTGAGCGTAAGGCTCAACGCGCCTGAAGTCGAAGGAAGCGCGGTCGAAGGGCTCAGGACAGGCGCGAGGATCCAGCATCGTTATCTTCACGGAAAAGGAAAAAGCAACGACACTGGATCCCCGATCAGGTCGGGGATGACAGACAAAGGGAAAAACAGACTTCTCGCAGAACCTTCGCGTAGTTCCTGCGCGCTGCTCAGGACAAGCAGGACAAGCTCGGAATGACACATTTCGGTTTTTGCTGGGCCACAGGCCGGTGGCCGTTACCCGGGCGACACGTCCCCGTGCCGTTGGATCAACGTGTGCAAGACGTTGCCTGTCCTGGTGGACAACGCCGGTTTGCCGGGTGCGGCGTCTTCGCGCAGGAAGGCCTGCACGTCGTCGAACGTATCGAGATCGCGTTCGGGGTCCAGCAGCCCGACAACCAGTCCCGCCTGTTCGGCACGGGCCCGGCTTTCCGCGAGCACGCCGCCGGTCGACCAGGGGATACCGGCAAAGAGTGCCGGAACCGGGCGTTTCGCGCCCACCAGATAATAGCCGCCGTCTTCCGTGGGACCCAACACGACGTCCGTGGTGTGCAAGAGCGCTTTCGCGCGCTGATAGTGGACGGCGGAAAGATTCGGAATGTCCGTGCCGGCCAGCAAGGCGTGCGCGTACCCGCGGGTGAGAACGGCGGTCAGCGCGTGATCCATGCGCTGCCCGAGATCCTCACCCACCTGGTCGCACAGGTGGAGGCGATGCCGGGCCGCCAGCGTTTGAAAGAACGGGTGGTCCATCCCGGGCGTGCAGGCCAGGAACACGTCGAATCCCCGAAGCGGCCGGGTCCGTTCCACGGCATCCATGACCAGACTTCCGTGCAGGCTCGCCGCCTCATCGGGCGTCAGGGGCGGACACATGCGCGTCTTGACGGCTCCGGGCACCGGCGCCTTGGCAAAAATAATGATCGCGCCGTCGGCGGGGCCTGAAGGCGGGCCGCCTTTTCGTTGGCGGCGGTCTCGACGAGACGAGGCGGGGTTACCTGATCGGGACATAAAACCGGTTCAGGATGTGGGGTGGGACGCCGGTCCAGTACAAAAAGCGCAGGAGCCACATCTGCACGATGGTGCGGAGGGCGCCCTGCCGCTCCCATCTCCGGAACGACGTGGTCACCTGCGCGCGTAAGGCCGCAAGGGACCCCGCGCGTTTGAGGCGTCTCGTCAAGTCGATGTCTTCCATCAGGGGCACGTCGGCGAATCCGCCCAGGTCGTCGAACACGGAACGACGGACGAACAGCGCCTGGTCGCCCGTGGAGATGCCCGACCATCGCGAGCGCCAATTCATCAGCCGGCTGACGAGCCACGCCCATCCACGATCGTCCTCGAACCGGACGTCGAACCGGCCCCCCGCGTACGTGGGATGCTCCAGGACCCGCTCGATCTCGGTGCGCGTCTCAGGCGGAAGCAGCGTATCGGCATGCAGGAACAGCAGCACGCCGGAGCGCGTGGCCTTGGCGCCGGCATTCATTTGCCGGGCGCGCCCCGGCTCCGCGACCATCACCTGCGCGGGGGCCAGGCTGAGCCCCGGCAACTGGCCCTGCGCAATGGACACCGTCCGGTCCCGGCTGCCGCCGTCCACGAGCACGACTTCATCGAAGCGAAGCTGCCGCACCACGAGGAGCGTCCGTGACAGCACGCGTTCCTCGTTCAAGGTGGGAATCACGACGGCGATTGAGGTGGCCATATCGAGTTCCGTTATCCCCTCTCGTAGCGCCATCCGATGGCGCTACGAGAGGAGACCCGCAGGCGCCGGGAAATGGCGCTTTCTTCTTTCTCTTGTTTTTGACTGTCATCCCCGACCCCGATCGGGGATCCAGGGTCTTTATCTTAATGCTCCCTCTCTTGGCGGCTTAAGATGCCGCCGCTATAACTCCAGAGAGGCCGCGACACATCTCAAACGATCAATGCAATGCCCAAATCTTTCACTGTCAACCTGGACTTGGCTTAGGGGGAAGGTCACTCAGAGAATTTCTATTTCTCGCGAAGCACAGATAGGCCTAAAGTCGCGATCATCGAATGTCAGCATTGCGCTTATCCGCACGTTCATATCTTTCAAAATGGCATGAAGCACAGAATCCACGAGACTTCTGGCACCGTACCCTCGTTTAGCTAGTTCAAGAGTCTCCTGATACGCCTCATCGCGATATTCGGAATCGTCGAGCAACTCCGTATCAGACCGACGAATGATGTTCTCGAATCTCCTGATCGTCGCCGGAAGTTTGACGAATTTGCTATTGATGGTCTCGTACAGAATGGGCCAAGGTACAATAATGGGGAATTCTTCGAGCCATTCCTGTTTCTTAACGGCGTCTTTATGATAAGAATCATTTTTTTCGAATAGTGCGAAAAAAAATGAGGAATCCACTAGAATAATTTCAGAACCTCCGGCCATTGCCTAGTCCTCGTCTTCGTACTGTTCCTGGTGTGTTCCGTAGCCTTCCCAAGGGGCTCGTTTGCGCCTGCCAAATATGAACCGCCCTTTCAATTTTCCGTCTTCCTTGTAAGCGACGTATATTCGTGAATGTTTGCCCAGCAAGACTTTTTTTTGCAGTTCAGCTTCAAGTGCTTTGGGAAAGGCTCCTTTATACGAAAACAATAGACATGCTACGCTATCACCACATTCTTTCGCTTCATGGTCATCAAGCCATGAATACAAACTTTCATAATCGCCTCTTATGCCTAGATCATAGGACAACCATATGAATTTTTCCATTTCCCCTTCTCCTGTCTGTGTCCACTCATTCCCTGAACCGTGTCGTGCGTTCGCCGGTGGGGAAGCCCGCATCCTTCTTGAAGAACTATTGAAACCCAATCGTCGTCAGTAACTTTGGAGCGAAACCTTTTCGCTCCGCTTTTCTTCACGACCGTCTTCCTCTCGCCATCGCCAATTGGCCCGAAACATCGTACCTGAGCCGAAAGTTAATGCGGCTAGAAGCTCCACATGCGCATTAGGACGAAGAATTTCGATCGGCAGCTTTTCATCATAATCACCTTCTACCAAAGGGCTATTTTTACCTTCTGGTGTATCGATCTCAAAATGCACGTCATGCACAATACCAGGCCCCAGATTATGAATAATGAAATGGGCGTTGCGCGCTGGACCCCGCAATGTCACTCGCACATCGCTCTGCGGCATGGTCCTGGATACTGCGCCTGACGGGGGCTTTCCGCGATCAGCCGTTACGACCTCCAGTATTTTCGTGATTACCTCTTCCAGACCTTCGTCCGATGGGGCTGCAAGCTTGTCCGCCAATGTGGGAGAATATTTGCAGATTTCTTCCGCTGTTATGTTGTACCACACCGGCAAAATGACTTTCACGCCACCAACCTCACGGGCAACCAAACCGTCCAACTCCCGCTGAGGCCATTCCTTGAGTATAAAATCCCGGCTGATGACCACGACGCCATATCGTGAGTTGACCAGTCCGTGGTCAATGGACCGCCGCAGGCTGTCACCAAGTTTCAGTGTAAATTCATCGTACCAAACCTTGACGCCATGATTGTTCAGACCTTCAGCAAGTGGGCGGACAAAAGCCTCTTTGTCTTCGCTCGCATGGCATATGAAAATATCCCACTCCCTGTCCGTTTCCGGCGGCACTTCTGAATCAACTGTGTCCAGGATTAGCCAGTCCTCCCGTGGCTCCACATGGGCTTCTATCTTTCCACGATCATGCAAGGAAATTATCGCCTCTTTTACTTTGGTGGTCGCATCAGCGCTCGCTATCCGACCACGTCCCTTCGATATTAGAATCCGCGTCGCCTCGGGTGGCACACTAAGGCTATAGGCACGCTTTCTAGCAGCAATCAGTTTTTCAATTGCTTCAATAACTGCATCCTCTGCCAACCTATCGTTTGTCGCCATTTCGTCGCACCTTTCTTCTAAGTTATCATTCCGAGCGAAGCGAGGAATCTGTCTTTTCAACAATCAAGGGCTTTCTAACTACGAGATCCTTCGCTTCGCTCAGGATGACACAAGGGAAAGGCGGGCCTGCAAATTAATTTCTGGTCAGACTGAATTCTTCGCTATCATTGTTGAAGAAATATCATAGGGTTCAACACCGCTATGACGGTTTGGAAGGTTTCTTGGGATTCTGGAACATGAAGTAGACCACCATGGCGATGGTGCCCCAGTATATGACGTATTTATGCCAGAAGAGTACTTCGCCGATATTGAGGAAGGCCAGGATGCAGAAAAGGGAAAAGGCGACCACTCCGTACCGGACGGCGGGGATCTTGACGGACGAATGCGCCCACAGGGCCAGGCCCGAAAAATACAGGATCATGGGAAAGATGGAAATTTCCGCGCCGGTGCTGGCGGACATGAAGACCTGAATGAATCCGATGAAGACCATGGCGGAGCCCACCATCTTCATGGCCACTTTCATTTGCAGGGCTTCGTGCGCTTCCGGGTCCACGTCCGAATCTTGACTCGGCGGGCCCACGGGGACCCCGGGCACCTGCCGTGCGGGCGGCTCGGGCGGCTCGGAAACGCGGGAAGGGTCAGGCTGTTCCGTCTCGGGTGTCATGCGCTACCACTTGAAATGTTTACTGAGCGTGAGGCCCTGTTGATGATAACTGGACCCGATGGAGGCCCCATACAGGTGTTCCGGCAGGTCCAACATGTGCTCGTACTCGACCTTGAAAAACGTCTGCCCGTCGCGAATCAAGAACGGCACGTCATGCGGTCTGACTTCCAGCACGACCTGTGTGCCTTTGCGCGGCCCTTCACCGGCGCCGAAGCCCGGGTCGAAGAACCCGGCGTAGTGGGTGCGCAATTCCCCGAAGGCTGCTTCATAGGCCACCATTTCGGCCGCGTATCCGGCAGGCACTTTGATGCGCTCATGGGAGGCCAGGATATAAAACTCCTCGGGCTCGAGCAACAACGTATTGTTGGGCTGCCGGTAAATGGGTTCCCAGAAATCCAGCGCCGAATACTGGCCGATCTTCGACAGATCGACCACGTGACTGTTCTTTTTCGCCCGATACCCCACGATTTCGCGGCCCGCGCCGGAACCTCGCAAGTCGATCCCCAGGAACAGGCCGTGATCCACCCGGATCTCCTGCGCGGCGAGGGGGCGGTTGTCCGCAGCGTCGTCATCGTTGTGGTACAGCAGTTTGGCCGACCGGTGCAGGGCGCGCAGTTGCGAATCGGAGACCGCGGGCCGCCCGGTCAGGAGACGAAGTTGGTTTAACGCCAACCCGGTCTGCACGCGAATGGTAAACGACCGGGGAACGATCTCCAAATAGAGCGGACCCTGGTACCCGGGCGGGATCTCGTCGAACCCCGCATTCAGGTCCGTGATGAGCCGTGTAAAAATGTCCAGGCGTCCCGTGGAGCTTTTGGGATTGGCCCGCCCGCGGACGTGCGGGGGCAGCGCGATGTATTCCAATAACGGCACCAGGTAGACGTGCCCCTTTTCCAGGATGGCGCCCTGGGTCAGGTCCATGTCATACATCACCAGCTCGGACTGGTACAGGTCCAACACGTTCAAGCGCGCGCCGGTCTCCGACCGTTCCGGGAGGAAGCTGCTGATCAGCCGGTACGCCTTCGTGCCGAGCCGGAGGTCCACGCTGGCCGGTTGGATCTGGCTTTCGGTGATGGCGGGAGCCGCGTCGATCGCATGGTCCCGAATCAAGGTTTTCAGGGAGGTGTCAGGCAGAATCCCGTGCTTGCGAGCAGCGGCCATCGTCAGTCGTCCATGGCGCCCAGGCTACAGAGGTCCCCGGCGGGAGAAGTGCCGACCATGGGCAATTCCCGCAGGCGACCCGCGTCGGGCTGAGGATAATGGTAGGTCTTGTTTTCGTAGTTTTTCAGGACCGCGCCGTTTTCATCCAGGTCCAGCAGGTAGTCGGGGGGCAAGAGAGGGATTTTCCCGCCGCCGCCCGGGGCATCGATCACGAAATGGGGAACGGCCATGCCGCTGGTATGGCCTTGGAGCGCCTGGATGATCTGCAGGCCCGTCTCCACGGTCGTGCGGAAATGGTTGGTCCCCTTGGTCAGGTCGGCCTGGTAGAGATAATACGGCTTCACGCGGGCCAGCAGGAGCTGCTGCATGAGCCGCTTCATGATGTCCGGGTCATCGTTCACCCCTTTCAGCAGCACCGTTTGCGCGCCCAGCGGCACGCCGGCGTCGGCCAGGCGCCCGCAGGCCGTTTTGACCTCCGGGGTGAGCTCATCGGGATGATTGAAATGCAGGTTCATATAGATCGGATGATACTGTTTGACGATCGCGCAGAGTTCCGGGGTAATGCGCTGGGGCAGCGTCCCGGGCACGCGGGTCCCAAACCGGATGAGTTCCAGGTGCGGGATGGTCCGGAGCGCCTTCAAAATCCGTTCGATCAGGTGATCGGGGAGCAACAGGGGATCGCCGCCCGAGAGGATGACGTCCCGGACTTCCGTATGTTCGCGGAGATACGCGATGGCCAGATCCAGTTCACCCTTCTTCAAAAAGCCGGGTTTCCCGACCAACCGCTTGCGCGTGCAGAACCGGCAATAGATGGGGCATTGATTCGTGACCATCAACAGCGCGCGGTCCGGATAGCGATGGACCAGGTGCGGCACGGGGCTGTCGGTATCTTCTTCCAGGGGATCGTCAGGCGCGTCGAAGTCCTCCATCTCGACGGCGTCCGGCACCACCTGTTTCCAGATCGCGTCGCCTTTCTCCTTGATCGTGGCAAGGACCGTGGGCGTGATCCGCATCGGATACGGCCCGACGACATCCTCGACCTCTTTGGGATCCACGCCGAGGTGTTTCGCCAAATCTTTGGGTTTGGTGATGCTCTCGGCCAGGACACGTTTCCAATCATCCATCGGCATGCCTCGTGATTAGGGGTGAAAGCGCGCGGGCGATTTGGTAGGGCACAACCATGGGTGTTCCCTACGTGGCAGCCAGGTCGTCAAGGTGGTCCAGAATGTCCGGTGTTTCCGTCAGGACGGTGTCTCCATCAACCAGGACGGGGACGTAATATTGGCCCGAGACCTCGAACACTTGTTTTCTGAACGGGCGGACCGTAGGAACAATAACACTTTTATACTCGATCTCCAACTCATCCAGCCGGCTGCGCACCACGGCACATTCCGGGCACCATTCAGTATGATACAACGTCAGCGAGTCCATGGGTTCTTCTTTCGTCATCACGATGTTGTATTTGTGGCTGCGCGATCTTATCGCGTTTCTTTCTTCTTTATCAGTCATCCCCGACCACGATCGGGGATCCAGGGTCTTTGTTTTTCGCCTCTGTCTTTATCTGTCATTCTCGACATTAGTAATCGAGAATCCAGTATCTTTGCTTTTTCCTCCTTTGTGGAGAATAAAGACACTGGATTCCCGCTAAAAACCTGCGGGAATGACAGAAAAAGCATGCGCGGTTTCGGGACTGGGGCGCAGCCACGCCCGAAGGCGCCGGGACATGTCTTGTGCCCCCCTACCCCGCCGGCAGGGCCTGTCCTGAGCGAAGTCGAAGGGCGCACGGCGCCAGGATGGCGTCGCGCATGCCGTGCAGCACTTTCTTATCCTTGGGGCACACCGTCGCCAAGATCCCGCCGAGGGTCACCTCGTCGCCGGACACGAAATAATACGGGGACAGCCGGGCCCGTCCTTCCATGGAGGCCAATTGTCCGGTACGCTCGTCCCAATACGTCATCTCGTACGACCGGCCCTTGTGGAACGCCTGAAACACGTAGGGCGTCGAACTAAAAGAATCCAGCGCATGCTCCAGTTTCGCGGCCCAGGCGGACTGCGGGATATCATGCCCCACGACCACCCCGCGGCTGCCCCAGGCCAGTTCCGAAAACCCCGACGGCTTCAACACGCAGTGTCGCTGCTTCTGTGTGGCATGGGCCAACTGCCGCCAATCGGACACGGCCTTCCCGTCAAGCCTCAGGTCCGGGATGATCGCGGACGGCGGCAAGGGACGAGGGTCCACGATCCAGGTCCGGGGCATGACCTCACGGAGACCGTCAAACACGTCCGCCCCCAACGCGTCGGCCCAATACCGTTCCAGCATGGGGTGATGCAGGAGCGCGAAGGCCAGCTTCTCTTCCATCCAGGGCTTGTACGGCGGCGTCACGCTCACCCGGCCTTTTTTCGCGCTGTACATCAGCAATTCGGACTTCGGAACATTGTCCAGATCGAAGAGTTCAAAGAACCGATAGACGTGCGAAACCGGCCGTTCCCCGGAAGGCGTGTGTGCGAACAACGCAGGGGATAACGCTTCGTCGTCCTCGGAGAACCGGAGATCGCGGGGATGCACACAATACGCATCCAGCCCCGAGGCCCGGAGCCGGCCGGCCACCCAGTCCATTTCGTTCCGGTAATCTTCAGCCTCATCGGACACCACGATGGCGAGACAGCCCGCGTTCCCGGACCGGCCGTGGAACAACTTCGCAAACCCGTCGATCATGCCGTCGGGCCCGCCGGCGAGCGTATCCCCCAACGCGCCGTAGGCGGAGGATAAACTGCCCGTCATCCCGATCCCGCCGGGCACGGAATCCAACTCCGTAATCATCATGCCCGTCTCGGTCGGAATCACGTCGGGCCGGATCACCAGCGGGACCGCCTCACGAAACCGTTTCATGCGCGCATACTCCAACAGGGCTTCCGGCTTGCCCTGGTCCAGATACTGGTGCACCCAGAACGGTTGCCGGCCCTTGAGGCTGTCCAGGTACAGCCGGTTGAGCGCTTTGGAGAACGACCAGAGCCGGGGGCCCAGGGTTTCAAAGAACGCAAGGTCGCGAGCGGTCAACGGGAACGGAACGGGCGAGACGCGCCACGCGGGCGTGGAGTCGAACAGCCCCGCCGCGTGCAACGCATGCTGCACGGACAGGCAGCGCCGGCTCTCTTCGCAGAGAGGAGGAGCAGGGGGCACGGCGGAAGGGGCCGCCGGAACCGAACAATGCGGAATCACGGGACCTGCCGCCGGGACGTGGGCCATGAGAACGTTAGACCTTGATGGTTCGTAATGATGGAGTGATGGAGAATGGACGTTGGTGGAATTCGCAGGGTTGCAACAGAGTACCCGACAAAAAGTAATGATAGCACGCCCCCCTTCGGATAGACAAGCGAGGCCCGGGGTTTCGCCCCCGCACGACGAGGTCCTTTTGTTTCGGCAAAAGGACCCAAAACCATGGGCGCCCATGTGCGGCTCTTTGGGTGCCTTTGCCCCAGTCCCGAATAGTGAGGGCTGCGGAACTCGCTTCGCTCAAACAGTCCTCGCCTCCATATTAGATTCGGGACTGCGGCGCAGCCCCGCCCGCAGGCGCCCTCGACATGGCGCGATCTGATCGCGCTCCTTCTCCCATCTGTCATCCTCGACATTTGTCATCGAGGATCCAGCGTCGTTTCTTTTTTCTCGGTATGTGAAGGCAACGACGCTGGATTCCTGCGTGCGCAGGAATGACAGAAAGGGAAAGAGTTTTCGGGACTGCGGCGTAGCCCCGCCCGCAGGCGCCGGGCCATGGCGTCATAAGATGACGCGGCTGCAGAGACAAGGAAAAGGACCGAAAGCGGATACGACGTGTCCCTGCCACCGGGGTTGACGATGACACGGAAGTGGGCTAATTTGCACCCTTGGCATTGGCTATGGCGCGTACGCGTGTGACTGACGATTCATGAACCCGGAGGAGAGCACCTGATGCAAAGACCCCCCTTCTTCATGTTCCTTGTGGCGGCAGGGCTTCTGATAATCCTAAGTGGCTGCGGTGGGAACAACCTCATGCCCATGGAGCCGCTGCCCCTCGACCTCGAAGTTGAAGCGGCGCTGGCCGAGTTGGCGGCGGTGTCGAACATCTCGGATTCATTACTGGTCAGCGATCTTGTGTTCACGCCGGCGGGCGAGACAGAGCGGCTCCACGGCGCGACGTCCTGTGGCCGGACAAAGTGTCGAACCACCGTGTCGGGCCGCCCGTTTCTCGTGTACGGGTTGAATACTGACGACGACCCCGATTTTGACGGGCTCTCCAGGGACCCGGCGATCAAGGGTGCTGGATTCGTGCAATACCGGGGCGTGTCCCTGGGCGTGTTTCGCGAAACGCTCTACCAACGGGAAGAATACGAGTCACGCGGTGTGCCCATTAAAGTTGAAATCGACACCGATATCCTGTCGTATGAAGGCTGGATGCAGTACAGTAAATTTGGCGGGCAAATCAATAGCATCACCCACGGCATCGTCCAAATCGGACAAAATCAGCGAGACTACACAGGCCAGCGGTATGGCGTGGGCTCCTCGGTAGGTCAGCTAAGTGACACGAATCCGGTCGAAGGAAACGCCACGTGGGAGGGCGTCATGGTGGGCGGAAGAATCGGCGAGACCGCCGATTACGGGGACCCTCTGCGCGGCGATGCCACGCTCACCTATGATTTCACCAACGCGGACATGGACGTGACCTTTAGCAACATCCGCAGCCTCCGTGACGTGGACGTGCCGGCCACGTATCCCAATATGACGTGGCAGAACCTGTCGGTCAGAGATGGCCGGTTCGGAGGGGGCTTTGACGACCCGACGATCGAAGGCCGGTTCTACGGACCCAACCATGAAGAAGTCGGCGGCATCTTTCAACGGAACCGCATCGTCGGGGCCTTCGGCGCGCAACGCTAGCAACATACGTCTCAGATCTTGGTATGATAAGAGCCCACGCCACCCTGAATCTGTCATCCTTGTAGGTGTTCAGTCATTCGTTGACAGAATGAGGAACTGCCCACAAAGTGGGAACCAGAAAGAAGGGCTCTTTTTTCCCTCCTCTTTGTAAGGGGGCGCATTTCCGGAGAGGGAATGCGGGTGAGGTAGAGCCACGCGTCCATGGGGCATAGGGTTGCGCTGTTCCTGCCACATCTTCTACCGCCCCTTGCCCCTCCTTACAAAGGAGGGGCACTGAGGCACAGAAGGAGACAGCGGAACGTGTCAATGAATGACTGAACATGTACAGTCCCCGACAATATGAACTGGATCCCCGATTACAAACGTCGGGGACGGATCCAGCGTCTTTGCATCTTCATTCGTATGTGAAGAGAACGACGCTGGATTCCCTAAATTCACAAACGAAGTGCAACACCTTGTTAAGGTGTTGCCATGGGACACTCATACACACATCTCACCCTTGAAGACCGCTGTCAAATGGCCTACTTACACACCACGGGACACTCG
>MPMZ01000071.1 GCA_002238765.1 Nitrospira sp. bin75 | reverse complement strand
CCGGGAAGCGGAAACGTCTCGGGGATCCCAAAGGGAAGCGTTTCGACGTAGAGCGAGGTGGAGGGGAACGCGAACGCGACGCCGTGGCCTTCGACAATGTCTTTGACCTTGTAGGCCAGGCGCTCCTTACAGGCCAGCCATTTCCCCCAGTCCGTGGTCTTGGTAAAACAGTACACCATGATATTGATACTGGACGCGTCAAAGGCATCCACGAAGACGAACGTCTTGGTTCGTGCCGGATCCGTTTCAAAGTCCTCGTGGGATTTCACGTATTCCAGAATGTCCTGCACGATCATCCGCAGTTGATCCCGGGTCGTGCGATATTCGACTCCGATGCTCCAATAGATTCGTCGATTCGTCATGCGGGAAAAATTCACCAGCGCTTCCCCTGCCAACCGCGAGTTGGGAATGGTCACCAGGGCTTTGTCGAACTGTCGAATCTTGGTAGCGCGAAAGCCGATGTCCTCGACGAGCCCGTCCACGTCCGGCGTGCGAATCCAATTGCCCTTTTCAAACATCCGATCCAGGAAGATGGTCAGCCCCGCAAACAAATTCGCAATGAACTCGCGCGCGCCCAAGGCCACGGCCATGCCGATCAGTCCCAAACTGCCCAGCAGCGCCGCCACGTTGAATCCCCATTCCTGAAACACGGCCGCGATCCCCAGGCAGATGACGACGAACTTGGCCAGCTTCACGAAGAAGCCCTTCATGGTGTCGCGCATGCTGGAGCTGCCCAGGATGGCGATCCCGCGATCCATGAACGAGGACAAGGGATCGATTGATCGAAAGAGCAACCAGAACAACGTCAGTGAGATCAGGGATCGAATGAACGTGTCGAACGTGGCGCCGACGGCCTCGGACATGGGAAGGACCTGACCGGCCAGGTAGAACCCCACGGCCACAAACCCGAATTCCAAGGGCTTTTCCACGGCGTGGAGCACCATGTCATCCAGTTTCGATTCGGTCTTCTTGGTCAGGGTCCGGAGGGAGGACACCACGAACCGGAAAAATACCCGGCGCAGGCCCAGAAAGGCCAGGAACACGAGAATGGCCGTCACGACTTGCCCCAGGCTGACCCCGAGTACGCCCGTTTGCCATACCTCAGCGACGTGTGTGCCGAAATCCATTATGTTGGACCTTTTATGACCATCCGGCCGAATCCGCGTTCACGAATGCCGTTACCTTCGCCGGAAGTCTATCTCACTCCTTACTGAAGTGTCCAGGATCGCGGCCACCGTTGTCATTGACGGTTCGTCGCAAACCGGGATAGTCGACCACCACGTTGACATGCGTGCAGCCGAAGGCTTCAAATTGACGTTCCACAAAATGGGAGGCGACGGCGGGAAGGAACATCCAGAGCGCGAGGATAAACGACGCCGAGAGCCCTAACCACCAAAGCACCTTGCCCCGGAGGGGAATTGAACGTTTGACTACCATAGTTGGAACGAAGCGAAAACTTGTGTCAGACCGAAATCGCCTTCCGGATCTTCACGCCTTGGATTGGGTTGCCGTCGAACATTCGATCCTCACGAACGGGTATGCCCATGTGCCGCAAATTGTGCAATCTTCCGCCTGTCGATCCCTCCGAACACTCTATGACCACGACCGCTATTTTCGATCCAGGATCGTCATGGCACGCTACAACTTCGGACAAGGCGAGTACTCGTATTTTGCGTATCCCCTGCCGGCGCTCGTTTCGCATGTACGGACTCACTTGTATACGCATCTGGCACCGATTGCCAACCGCATGATCGAGCGGCTGAACCGCCCCCAGCGGTACCCCTCGACCCTGGCGGCCTTTCTCAAAGAATGTCACCGCCAGGGACAAACCCAACCAACGCCGTTGCTACTTCGGTATCACAGTGGAGATTTCAATTGTTTGCATCGGGACGTCTACGGGCCGACGCTCTTTCCTCTGCAGGCCATGGTCATGCTGAGCCGGAAAGGACAGGAGTTTGAGGGCGGTGAATTCGTACTCGTGGAAAACCGCGCTCGGCAACAGGCCCGAGTGACCGCGTTCAATCCCGATTTGGGAGACCTGCTCATTTTCCCCGTTCATGAACGGCCGGTCCCGGGGACGCGCGGATACGTCCGGGCCTCGATCCGGCATGGGGTCAGCCCGCTCAAGACCGGCCGGCGTGACGTCCTGGGCGTGATTTTCCATGAGGCAAAATAGGGGCTGTCTGATGAACGGGGAGTCATGATTCATCTCTTCACCTACGGGACGCTTGAAATCCCTGAAGTGATGGAAGCGGTTACCGGCAGAACACTGGCTTCTGCGGAAGGCCGGGCAAGAGGATTCGCCAAATTTTTGCTCAGAGGCCGGATTTACCCGGGCATGACCGCCGTACAAGGAGCGATCTGTTCAGGCAGAGTCTACTACGACATGGATAGTCGAACCCTCGAAATCCTGGACGCCTTTGAAGATGAGGTCTATACCCGTCAACGCGTTGACGTGGAAGTGACGGAAGGCCGATCCCTGCAAGCCTATGCCTACCTCATTCTTCCACAAGATCGAGCGTGCCTCACGTCCGCCGCATGGCAACCGGACGAATTCATAACCAAGCACCTGGTCCTTTACCTCGAAGCCTGCAAAGCCTTCCACCGGGACGTTTCGGTACGGTCCCCGTACCATTCGAGGTAGGGGACGGCCCGCGTGCCGTCCCGGAGTTCGCCAACATCGCTTTGACTAAATGCTCAGCGCGAACGAAAATACCGGGTTGCTGAGGGGAACGCGTCGTAGCGACTGCCATGTATGATGAAAAGAGAGAATGCTTCTACTCATTCTCATTGATGATTCGCAAAACAGGAGGAACAAAATGACCGGCAACAAAGAACAGAAGGGTTTTCTCAACGTCATCAAAGATTCTCGACCTCGATGGGTTCTCATTGCGGGAGTCCTGCTGCTCTTCGTCACCAGCGGCATGATCCAGGCAGATCCCTCGCCGGGCGCGGGGCAATCTCCCTTTCAGTTGATCCTCCCGTTGGGATTGGAAAAAGACAGCCTCGTGATCCCCGAGGATAACCCCTTAACCAAAGAAAAAGTGGAACTTGGGAAGCTGTTGTTCTTTGATAAACGATTGTCGGCGAATGATACGATCGCCTGTGCAAGCTGTCACCTGCCGTCCCTGGCCTTTACGGACGGGCAGCCGGTCTCCACGGGCATTCATGGGCAAAAAGGGGGGCGAAGTGCTCCGACGGCCATCAACCGCGCCTTCAGTTCGGCTCAGTTTTGGGACGGGCGGGCGGCCACGCTTGAGGAGCAATCCGTTGGTCCGTTCGCTAACCCCATAGAGCACGGGTTTAAGGATCACGACGAACTGGTGGCCAAGGTAAAGAGCATTGCCGGGTATGGCCCGTTATTTGAACGGGCCTTCGGGTCACCGGCCATTACGACTGACCTGATCGGCAAAGCCATTGCCAGCTTTCAACGCACCCTGCTCTCCGGGAACAGCGCCTACGACCGCTTCGCCCTAGGGAACGAGGAGCAGGCGTTATCGGCCAATGCCCAAAACGGGCTTCGGGTGTTTCTGGGGAAAGGGCAGTGTCTCCGCTGTCATTTCGGATTCAATTTTGCCGACGAAGGGTATCATAATCTTGGCGCGGGGTGGGACAAGCAGTCGAAATCGTTTGACGACGTTGGCCGCCAGGAAGTGACGAACAAGCCCGAGGACATGGGCGCGTTCAAAACGCCGACCCTTCGTGAAATCGCCAACACGGCACCCTACTTGCACGACGGCAGCCTGGCGACCCTGCGCGAAGTGGTCGATTTCTACGATCAGGGCGGAATACCGAATCCCCAGCTTGATCCCGTGATCAAGCCCCTGAATTTAACGGAGCAGGAAAAGAAAGACCTGGTCGAGTTTATGGAATCACTGAACGGGGAAGGGTGGAACGTCACGCCGCCAACCCAATTCCCCCGGTAAAAGGCGAGTCTTGACGACGGCTTACCGCACGCCGGGTAACAAGGCTCCGCTGAACCGTCCTTGATACACTTCGGTGACGGGACCTTTCAGGGTCAGGCTGTACTGGGCATCCACCGTGATGTCCAGTCTGCCGCCTGGAGCAAACACCCTGACCGGGCTTTTCACCAACCCCAAGCGAACCCCCGCACTGGCCACCGCGCAGGCGGAGGAGCCGGACGCCTGAGTCTCTCCGGCCCCCCGCTCCCAGATTAAAATGGACATGGCGTGAGGGCCCGTGGGAACAGCCAGTTGAACGTTCGTGCGCTTGGGAAAGGTGGGATGGGTTTCCAATTCGGGCCCCATGCGAAGTAAATCCTCACGAGTCCACGACCCGCCCCGGTCCCTGAACACGACACAATGCGGATTGCCGACACTCACCCCCGTGAAGCGCAGGGACTGCCCGACGGCTTTGATCGGTTGCATGATCAACTCCGGGGCCTTAATGGTGCAGGGTAAGTCCCTCGGTCTGAACGAGGCTCGCCCCATATCCACGGTCGCGCCATTCACCTGCCCGTTCCGATCCAAAGTCAACTCGACGTGAACCAGCCCGCCCTTGGTTTCAACTGAAAAAGACCGGCGCTTCGTCTTTTTCGTGGCATAGAGGAAGCAGCCGAAAATGCGCAAGCCGTTGCCGGATTTTTCTGCTTCACTCCCATCCGGGTTGAAAATCCGCAATCCGAAGTCGGCTTCTTTTGAGGGCACCAGAGCCAGGATCCCGTCACTCCCCACCCCCCAATTTCGATCGCAAATCGCCCGAATGGTTTTGGCAGTCAGCTTAAACGTCAACTGCTTGGGATCAAGGGCAATGTAATCATTGCCCAATCCGTGGCCTTTAAAAAAGGAATTGCGCATGGTTTCTTACGGGGTTGTTCTCGACAAAAATGTACACGGAATTCTATCTCGGGGTCAAAGGAACCTGAAGCCGGTTCGGGCATTGAACGTGATTGACAGCCGTGACGAGAGGACCTTGAGGTTCGGCCTTCGTTGTGAGCGGCCCGGGAGCAACGTTTTTGGGCCGCGTCCTGTTCTAAAACGACGATGAGCCCGTTTTCTAAAGAAAGCGGGCCCATCTGCGTTTGCGCATTATGCGCGTTTTTTTCTTTGCTGTTATTGACCCACTAGGGGCAAGGTCTGTTTTCTTGCGGGGGCTCTGTTGCCTGAGGGAGAATCCTTCGAGAATTCTGCTTGTCCCGGCTGTTCTTTGGTCGTTCCGACCGTGTGCTGCTAAGCACGGTCCGGGAGCATTGCCTCGCGGCAACCGCGGGAGCCCGTATGCCGAAGAAGGTCAAACCTTCGCTCGCTACGGGCCTTACTCTTTCGGTGGGCTGAGGTCATTCATCGTTGACCCCTCTTGTTTAGATCAATCAGTGAGATCGATAAGGTCAGGAAAAATCTTATGCCTCTTTCCCTGGGGAGTCAATAGAAAATCTGAGCCAGGCGTTACTTGAGAGAGGGCTTGCGCTCCCCTATGATGGGAAGAAGAAACCGAATCATCGGTGTAAACAAACGTCATAACTACAGACGCTTTTATTCGGGGAGGGACGATGTTCTATACAAAACTTCTTTGTGTGATAGGGTTCTTGTTTGTATGTCTTTTTTCGTCTTTGGCTCAGGCGAACGTGGTTCAGGTATGTGTGCTTCATGATTTCGCATTGCATGCGCAGATTGCGCAATCAAAGGCGTTGGGTCAACGATTGAAAGTAATTTTGCCTTCATACTATGACGATATGGAAAGGCACAGGATTATGGGGCTTCAAGGCTTTACCAAAAAAGATATTGATGTCAAAGAACTGGAAGCCTTGATGAAGCAGAAAGAAGAGTTAGTCAAAGCCATTCATTTACAATGGCATACAGCCTATCAGTATTTTCACGCTTTGCGGAAAGAATCGCAGGCGAATGGGTGTGACTTGCCGCAATACGCAGATCGTCCTTTCCCCGTACATTGGCCCTATAGCACAGATGCCGATTCAGATCGTTGGGCTAAAGATATTGAGAGAAATCCGTATTCAGGGGCTGAATTTCTCAGCAGTCAGCAGTGAATTGAATTTATGAAAACCAGAATCCAACACCAACCAGGAGGATGTCGTGGATGATAAGATCCAAGCTCGATTTAGCGCGTTAGAATACGTGTGCTCTGTTTTGATTGATTCGCTTTCAAATGAACAACGGTTTATGGTGAAAAAGAAAATCGGAGAAGAAGTAGAAAAAAACAAAGAAATATTCGAAAAAACTGGGGAAAAAGACAAACAAATGTATTATCTTGCGTTAGGTATGATGGCAAAACCGTTTGAGCCTTGATGTTTTACCTTGAGGAATGAACACATCAAAAAGAAACAGAACATATCCGCCGTTTTACCACCATTTCCCCGCCACCTAGACATTTGGTTCGTTAAGTCGTCAACGATTTGGGAGTTGTGGTTTGGGCTGCGGTTGTAGTGGGGTAGGGGGTTGGTTCGCAGGCTTCCCCAGAGTTTCAGTCTTGATTCTTCCTTTCTTGAGTCGGGCTTGGGCCTTCAAGGTATTCCACGTCGAGTTCGTCTTTCTTCCGTCCCGTCGATTTTTTATTCTGAATGATGTGGTCCTTTGATAGAAGTGAAATCGTCAGTCCTCCGAGTTGAATTTCCTCTCTTGCTTGATAGGCTTCGTTAAACTCCACGCCGTCGATGTGCGTCAGCAAGTCGATCCTGCGCGGGGCGACCCCAATTTGAAACACGATACCCCGTTCCGCGAACGTCTGCCGGTCGATCTCGTCCATCGAAGCACCAAAGTCTGAGAGAGCCAGATAGATGTGTTTGGCGTTTTCCGGGCTGGATTCCACCCACAGATCCAAATCCCCCGTGGCCCGAGGATACCCGTGAGCACCCATGGCATATGCGCCCACCACAAGAAATCTAACTCCGTGGGCGGATAAGCTTTGCAACATCTCTATGTAATCGTCGTTCAACACCTTGCGGATCGGTCAAACTCCATAATTCTGCCGTCAAGTCCCAGATCATGGACACCCGTTCGGCCGGGGAGCCGTCAACAAAGGGGGAGTCTTCCTTGGACATCTTTTTTAAAGCAGTATATTGTTTTTGAAGTTTCATACGTGCCTATTATAGTCCATGCGTCGTGGGTTTGGGAGATAAAAAACCTGCCGGGGAAAGATACACGTCGTGAAAGCGATGATCCTCGATCATGACGGCGACGCGAGCACGGCTCCCTTGCAACTCCGGGACGTGCCGATGCCGGAACCCGAAGCCGGCTACGTGCGGGTGAAAGTACACGTGTGCGGGATGTGCCGGACGGATTTGCACGTGGTGGAAGCCGAACTGCCGCCTTCCACGAGACCCATCATCCCCGGGCATCAAACGGTCGGGGTCGTCGATCGACTCGGGGCCGACGTGACCACCGTCAAACTTGGCGACCGCGTAGGCATCGCCTGGCTCCAGGATACGTGCCGGACCTGTGAGTTCTGTACCACGGGTCGTGAAAACCTGTGCGAGAGTGCAACGTTTTCCGGCTATCACGTGCACGGCGGGTTTGCGGAATATGCGCTCGTGCCCGCACGTTTTGCATACCCCATTCCTTCGATCTTTTCCGACGCGGAAGCCGCTCCGCTCCTGTGCGCGGGCATCATCGGGTTCCGGGCGTTACGCCGGAGTCACCTCAAGCCCGGGCAACGATTAGGCCTGTATGGATTCGGCGCATCGGCGCATATCACGATTCAGATTGCGCGACACTGGGGCTGCCCGGTGTACGTCTTTTCACGCCGGGATGCCCATCAACGTCTCGCCGAACAACTGGGCGCAACCTGGGTAGGACATTCCACCGAATCACCACCGGAAAAGCTCCATGCCTCGATCGTGTTTGCGCCGGTCGGGCACCTCGTGCCTCATGCGCTGCAAGCCCTGGAACGGGGCGGCACGGTCGCCATGGCCGGCATTTATTCGTCTGACGTTCCGTCATTGGTGTATGACTGCGATCTGTTTCAAGAACGGTCTCTCCAAAGCGTCACGGCCAACACGAGGCAGGACGGATTGGACCTGTTCCGCGTCGCGGCGGAGATTCCCATTCGCACGCATACTCAAGCCTTCAGGCTGGAGGAAGCGAACCAAGCGCTTCAAGCCCTCAAAGCCGGAACGATCAACGGAGCGGGAATTCTAACTATCGGGTGAGGGTACCGAGGCAAAAACGCAAAGCGCCCGATTGCAATAAATTAGGGGCTGAGTTACTTCTCGCTGTCTTCAAGCGTGACACCACGTCCGGCTCGTAGACTTTGCCTGGCCTTCTCAACTCGTTGGAGAAATCGAGGATCGTGTTCCAGTCGATAATCGAACCATTCATCTTCTGATTCAAACCCGATCAACACGCCGGCCGGTTTTCCATGCCTTGTGATCACGATTTTCTCTTTTTCAGCAAGTCGCAAGTATTTCGACAGGTCATCTTTTACCTCTGATAGCGCAATTTCCTTCATGGTGATTCTCCATATTGCCTGAGCGATGCCGTCTGACCAAACGCCTCAGTCCTGTCTCCCATTCGCAAGCCTTGGCTACTGGGGCTTTCCAAGACTGGCGAGGCCGGCTGCGGCGCAGGCTTCATCCAGGTGGCCTCCCGGAGCGCCACCGACGCCGATCCCACCGACGACTTCGCCTTCGAGTTCAATCGGTAGCCCCCCGCCAAGGATCAGAATCTTGTCGTTCATATCCCGCAAGGCTTGGATACCGGGAACTTTGGTGATGAGTTCAGCCAGGTGCAGCGTGGAACGTCGCAAACTCGCCGCGGTATAGGCTTTCCGAAAACTGCTGTCCGTGGTATGCGGTCCCGCGCCATCACCGCGCAACAAGACCTTCAGATTCCCTCCACGATCGGCGATGGCGATACTGACTTTGTACCCGCCTTCTTCACATTTGGCCAAACCTGCCGCCGCGGCTTTTTGGGCCAACGCCAAGGGCAGCACCGCTTCTTTGGGTAACGATTCGGCTTGCGCAAGCCCCCCTGCTGTCACACTTAATACGATGGCCCCTATCAGATGCAGCATGAGGCCGGGCTTTCGGCGTGGGATGTGTCCATGCTTGTTATTCATGTGTGTTTTTCCTTCTCAAACCGCATACGGCATGTTCCGGTATGCGGCAGCCACAAATGCCTCTACCCCCTCACCCTGCCCTCTCCCGTCAGGGGAGGGGTTCTATCGACATTGCCCGCTTACGGGCTCGACGAGCGCGTCTGCGCCTCTCCGGTCATCGGCACGAACGCGACCGGCAACAACTCTTTGCGCTGGATCCCCGCCGGGGTGTTGGTGAGGATGATCAGTTTTTGCAGCGTTTTCCCCAGAGGCAAAATTATGCGCCCGCCGGGTGCGAGTTGATCCAGCAGGGGTTGGGGAATATGTTCAGGGGCCGCCGTGAGAATGATCGCGTCAAAGGGCGCCTCCTCCGGCCAACCTTGATACCCGTCGCCCGTCCGGCTGGTAATGCGGGGAATGCCCAACCGGTCAAACGTCTGGTGCGCGCGTTCGGCCAACTCCTCGACAATCTCAATCGTGAATACCCGTACCCCAACCTTTGCCAACACGGCGGCTTGATACCCCGACCCCGTTCCGATTTCCAACACGCGTTCCTGGTCGTTGAGGCGTAGCGCTTCGGTCATATAGGCCACGATGTAGGGTTGGGAAATGGTTTGCCTGTACCCGATGGGCAGCGGATGATCGTCATAGGCTTCGGCTGCATCCTCGGCCGGTACGAATTCGTGACGAGGCACTTCCCGCATGGCCCGGATGACGGCCAGATCGCTGATCCCGCGCGACAGGAGTTGTGCTTTTACCATGCGATCCCGTTCACTTTGTCGAGGAGAGGGATGCTTGAGGGGTTCGAATTCCATACTCATTCCGGTCGTCGGCATCATGAACGACAGACCGAGCAGTGTAATGAGAAACAAAACCAAGCTTGCCACAAGCAACCCTCCGTTTTCACCTAAACTATCGAACACGAATTTCTCCGCTGGCAGATTCGACTCGGTCTTCATTGAAGAATCGAAACGCGCATGAGGCGCAACCGGAGCTTATTTCAAGGATTTCTTAGGAAACAGGGAACGCCCCGTCAATCCCTGATAGGCTTTTTCCAGCGTCCCCACGTGAGAGACGTGCATAAGGAACGGGGTTCGCCATTCGCCATCGCCGGGATGTTGTTCGTCAGGAATAAGGACCCGGTCCAAGCGTTCCGAATAGGCTGCATAAATCTTATACGGGATACCGGCGACCTTCCCGATGTGGCCGTCCTCCGTAATCCTTCCGGTGAGCGTTCGGCCATAGACGATCGCCTCGTTCTTGGCAAGGGCCAGGACGCTTAACGCCACCATCGCCGATAGGCTGTCGCCGTACAAGGTCAATCCCGAGTAGGGAAAGGTCAAAACCACGGTCCACGAGTCATCCTGAAGATTCGCGGATCTTGCGACGCGGTCGATAGCGGTCGCCACGGCTTTTCGCGCGATGGGGCCGAACCGTCCGGGGACTTTTCGAAAGTGGACCTTGAGCCCACCATGGTCCGAGCGTTGGTGAAAGTGAATCACCACGTACGTCACGATTCCCGCGGGTTGCCGGGCTTTGTCCAGGGTCATCCCAAGCACGGGAATCGATTGGTGAAGAAACTGGCGTGGCGGGGCAATTTCCGAAGCCACGGCCGATGACGCCATCGACAGCGCCGACAGCGCAACCAGTATCGAAATTGTCAGACGCTGAATCATCACCCTTACCCCGGCCCTCTCCCGCCAAGGGAGAGGGGATTTTGAAGCTGATGTCTTGTGTGTCCTCTAATAGAAGTATACTTCATATACGCTCAAACTTTCTTGTCCGTTCCGGAAAGACGACGGCCACTCAAGGGCGCCCGAATGCTCACGGGTTTCATGAGGCTGATGCTCGTTCACCGGACGTCCTTTTTTCTCATCAAGCAGAGATAGCGCAAGTAATTGTCGAAGGGAATTTTTTCCAGTTTGTCGAAGGTGAAATACGGTTCAAACGCACTCACGATTTCTTCTTTTGACAACAGGGAAGTGATGGTGCCGGTCACCGGATTCATGAACTCGTTCGTCTTGCCGAAACGCCCTTCATCGTCGCTGAACACGCAAACCATCAATTTCCCGCCGGCGTTGAGAAGCGCGGCCAATTGAAACGCGTAGTGATCCCTTTGGTGGGGTTTCAGATGATGGAGGAGCGAGATGTCATAGATCAAATCAAACGTTTCACCCAGGGAGTCCAGATGTTCCGTGCTATCCAGCACAAAGCGTAGAGACGGATGGTTGTTTTTTTCTTGTGCGAGAGCGAGAGCCGTCTCGGAATGATCCAGACACAAAATATTGTATCCTCGTTCCGCAAGGTGGTAAGCATAATTGCCGACCCCACATCCCACGTCCAACGCCTTGCACGGGTTCATCCAACCTGAATTTACGACTTCCGTAAACCAGGACGGCATCTTCTCGACGCACCAGGGCAGGTCATGTCCCTGCGTGCGGTACAACCTGTTCCAGTTATCAACGTTGTGCATGATGCTTCTCCTTCGGGGCGTCACCACGTGAGGAGACGTTAGGAGAATGGAAGCTAAGCCATCGTCTCGAGACCAGTATGACGGGAAAAATATCAAAGCCATATTGACGGGTCAAAGCAGCCCGGCTACGATGGCACGTCCTCACGCTCAATTCCTGCGCGTTCCCATCCCGGTAATGACGTTCAGCGGATCAGATACATGATTTCGATTCGTCCGAGCAGGGCGGCCCTTTACTTCATTGATGTCCGGGCGAAAGTCCCGTTTCGATTCGGCAAGGAGACACTTGAGCGGGTCACGTGTGCCCGCGTGATGTTTGAAGTGGAAGAGGTCTCGCGTGGTCCATTTCAAGGCTGGGGGGAGTCGCCTCTCTCCGCACAATGGGCTTGGCCAAGCGACGTGCCGTTATCGGAGCGCGAGTCGACGTTGCAACAATTCTGTTGTGAGGTCCTCGATGCGTGGTCGGCGCATGACGCCGGCGGACACCCTCTCACGCTCGGGCATGTATTTCTCCGTGACACGTTGCCGGGCTTGCTGGCTTCGTTTAACGCACGACGGAGTGCCGAAAGCCAGGTCCCCTATCTGGCGGCGTTGATGTGCTGCGCTCCCTTTGATATCGCGCTCCATGACGCGTATGGTCACGCCGCGGGCCGGTCGATCTACGACTGCTACTCCTCTCGCGACATGCCGGACGATTTAACCTCCTACCTTGGAAAGGCCGATTTCAGAGGACTGTACCCGAGCGACTTTTTTTCATATGGCACAAGCAGGCTCCCCGCGTGGCATGCGGTCGGCGGGAAGGACACGTTGTCCGGAGGGGCAAAGGCTTCCGATGAGCCGGGGAGTGAATTCCCCACGACGCTGAAAGAGTGGATACACAAAGACCAATTGAGCCGATTGAAAATCAAGTTGAGCGGAACGGACTTCGAGTGGGATTATGGGCGGGTTGTTCACGTGGCCGACGTTTCGCTGCCGTGCGGGGTGACGATGTTGGGCGTGGACTTTAACGGGATGGTGACGGACCTCTCGTACGTGGAACATCTGTGCGAGCGAATCCACAGGGACCGGCCCGGCGTCCTGGACGCTCTTTGCTACATTGAAGAGCCGTTCACTCCGGAACTGCTGGATCGCGGGACGGACGTGTCCGCCGTCGCGAAATGGGCGCCGTGCGTCCTGGATGAAAGCGCACACGATTGGCGCGTCCTTGGGAAGGCGAGTGAACTCGGGTACTCGGGGGTGGTCCTGAAAACGTGCAAGACCCAGACGGAAGCCCTGTTGACGATGAGCTGGGCGAAGCGTCACGGCATGGCGGTGTTGACCCAGGACCTGACCAACCCCATGCTTGCACAAATAGCACACGTCCAACTCGGCGCCCACGCTTCTCCCGATATCGGCATCGAGACCAACTCCATGCAGTTTTATCCCGACGCGTCCGCAGACGAAGCCAGGGTGCATCCGGGGTTGTATCAACGGACGGGCGGGTTCGTCGACCTCAGGACAATCAGTGGGCCCGGGTTCGGGTACAGGATTGAGGAGATTAATCGTCAACTTCCCCGGCCCGCCAAGACTTTCAATGTTCACTAATTCGTTGACGGAGTATGGGGCTGACCACACGATGTCTGTCATTCCCGCGAAAGCGGGAAGGTGGATTCACATTTGAAGTGCAACAGGTGGTTTCTAAAAACCTCGGCGGGCGTCTGATAGCCGAGGCATTTCCGCGGGGTATTATTGTACGCCTGCACCAGTCGCGTAAAGTGCTCATTCGAGAGGGTCGCCAAGTCGGTCTTGCGAGGCAAGGTCCGGCGCAGGCGGCCGATGGCGTTTTCGATGCCGCCCTTTTGCCAGGGCGAGTGGGTCTCACAGAAGAAGGTTTC
>MPMZ01000070.1 GCA_002238765.1 Nitrospira sp. bin75 | reverse complement strand
TCAAGCACCGGTATACCCGACCGTATCGCCCGCAAACGAACGGGAAGGTGGAGCGGTTCTGGCGGACGCTGAACGACGACCTGATCGCGGGGACCACGTTTGGGTCCCTGGAAGAATTTCGGGACGACTTGGAGCAATACTTACTGTACTACAATGAGGGGCGCCCGCATCAGGCGCTCGACGGCAAAACCCCAAAACAAATCAACGAAACTTGTCAACGAATTACTGAACACATACAGGGATGACAGAAGGGAAGGCAGAGCGAGGGTTTTGTCCGAGGCGATTGGAACGGTCGGACATTGGGTGTATACTGTCAGTAGGAGGAGATCCGGACCAGCGATGGCCGTCATTGATACAACCGCCGAACAACGCGCCAGCACAACCCTCCCATACATCTGGAATCCTGAAGACAACCAATCCCTCTCCACCACCGACCGCATTTTTGCGGCGCACCGGGGCGGGAAAATCCAAGTCGCCGGCAAACTACAAATCGACAACCCCGATAAGCTTTCCCTGGTCTATACGCCGGGCGTCGGCCGCGTGTGCCAAGCGGTCGCCACGGACCCTGCCCTCGCCTACCGGTTCACCGGTAAGGCCAACAGCGTGGCGGTGGTCACGGATGGGTCAGCCGTGTTGGGGTTGGGGAATTTGGGACCACAGGCCGCGCTTCCTGTCATGGAAGGCAAGACCATGCTCTTCCGGCAACTGGCCGGGATCGATGCTTGGCCCATTTGCCTTGACACGCAGGACCCTGACGAGATCGTGCGCGCCGTGACGGCAATCGCGCCGGGCTTCGGCGGGATCAACTTGGAAGACATCAGCGCGCCTCGCTGTTTCGACGTCGAGCGTCGCCTGCAGGAAACACTCGATATCCCCGTCATGCACGACGATCAACATGGCACGGCCATCGTCGTCCTGGCCGCCCTGGTCAATGCGCTGAAAGTCACCGGGCGCCGGTTGGATCAGGTCACCATTGTCGTCAATGGACTGGGCGCCGCGGGCATCGCCTGCTGTCAACTCTTACTCGCGGCGGGGGCCCTGTCTCTTCGAGGGTGCGACAAACAGGGCTTGGTGCTGACCGGCCGGCCGCAGGTCTTACGCCGTTCCCGTGAGCTTTTTCCGGACAGCATCCGATACAATCGCCCGGTGGGAACGCTCCGGGACGCGCTACAGGACGCAGACGTGTTTATCGGCTTGTCCGCCGGCAACGTGCTGACCCTGGATGAACTGAAACTCATGGCCCCGGACCCCATTGTCTTTGCCTTGGCCAACCCCGATCCCGAGTTGCCGCCGGAACTCGGACATCGGCATTGCCGGATCTATGCCACCGGACGTTCGGATTATCCGAACCAAATCAATAACCTGTTGGCGTTTCCCGGCATGTTTCGCGGCGTACTGGACGCCCGGGCCACCACGTTCAACGAACCCATGCACTTGGCCGTCGCGTCCGCCCTGGCCGATCTCGTACCCGCCCGTTCCTTGAGCGAGCACTGCATCATCCCGAGCGTGTTCGATCCGCAGGTTGTGCCGGCAGTGGCCGACGCCGTCTCTCAAGCCGCCCGGGACACCGGCGTGACCCGCTCCACGGCTTGGATGGCGCAGCCTAGTCCCCAAACAGATATTTGGCCGTAAACATCACGGACAATTGACGCGGGCCGCTGAACGTATTGTGGTTGGTGAACGCAGGATCCTGTGCATGCATCGGATGCTTGGAGTACGTGCCCGTGTGTTCGACGTCGCCCATCAGGGAGTACGTCAGCTTCACGCCCAATAACGTCTCGTCCGTCAGGCTGTAATCCGCGCCGGCATGGAAATTCCCGACGAACACGGTATCGGACAGATCGGCGTCCTGCCGGCTGTTGAACTCTGACAGGTCTCTTGACGGATCCGCCGTATCCTCATAGCGCGTGGAAAAATGGACGCCGGAGATCTCGACGAACGCGACCCCAAGCCCCACGCCCACGTACGGTGTGATCCGCTCGAACACGTTCGTGAAATCGTAGTACGCATTGACCGACAGGGTGCGCGTCGTGAGATCGTCGATCGTAGGCACGGAATTGGACGTCACCGTATTGCCCGATGACGGGGTGTCAACGCTTCCGTCCAAGAAGGTGATACCCTTGAACTTCTGTTCAATGGCGTTGTTGCGTTGCGCGACGGACAATTCCAGGCGCCAGCGGTTGAACATGCGGCCGACCGAGATTTCGAATGCGGCGCCGGCATCCATGTCAAGGTCGTACATCCAGCGGTATCCCTGTATGTCCGCGCTGGGACCCGGCACGCCACAGGAATCAGAGTCCGGATAGCAGTAAGTGTCCCGGTTCCACCCCGCCTGATCGAGTTGGTTCGTCCAATTCGCCCCGATTCCTCCACCGATGTGCCACCCGGAGCGTCCCGGCTCCGCACCCGCCTCACCCGATGCGACGAAGCCCATCACGATCGCACCGACAATGCACAACCTGAGCGTGAACAATTTCATCGAGAATCCCCCCTGAAGATCTTTAGGATGCATGCATGGAGTTTAGGCCAAACGTAAAGGGGGGATTATAAATAAAGTCCGCCGGGATTTCCATTATGCGGTAGCGCGTACCGTCACTCCTTCCTGAGTCCCCTCCTTTGTAAGGAGGGGCGAGGGGAGGTAGAGGCATTTGCAGGCCCCGACGTTCGGACTCTACCCCACCCCCGCTTTCGCGGGGGCATGCCTAGCTCATCCTCCCCTTACAAAGGGGAGGGAAACACCCGAGCGTGAAAGCCAGCAGCCCTATACAACCTTGGCGAACCGGATTTCAGAACATGGTACAATGGACGCAGCAATCTTTGGTGACAGACACATTTTTCAACCATCTCACAGCAAGAAGGTAAAACCATGACTCAATCACCATCGCCATCTCCGTCTCCGATCCTGTTTTTTGAAACGGCGTTTGCCATTCAACGTACCTGCTCCATCAGAGCCGCCGTCGACCTGGACGTCTTCACGGCCATCAATGAAGGGCACAACACCACGTCCGCCCTGGCGGACCGGTGCCACGCCTCGGAGCGGGGCTTGCGCATGCTGGTCGACTATCTGGTAATGCTCGGCTTTCTCACGAAATCGGACAACACGTACGCCCTGACGCAGGATTCGGCGGTCTTCCTGGTCAAAACCTCACCGGCCTACCTCGGCGGGACCCTGGATTTCCTCCTCAGCCCGACGCTGTTTCAGGGCTTCTGCGACCTCACCGAGGCCGTGCGCAAAGGCGGGACGGCGATGCCTGAACAGGGGACCATCGCCGAGGAATTTCACGAGTGGGTCACCTTCGCCCGCGCGATGGTGCCCATGATGATCGGGCCGGCCAAGTGGATCGCCGAGCATCTGGTGTCCACGGGCGGGACGATCCGCAAGATCCTGGACGTGGCCGCCGGGCATGGCATATTCGGTATCGAGATCGCCAAACGGTTTCCGGACGCGGCAGTCACCGCCGTCGATTGGCCCAGCGTCCTGACCGTAGCCCGGGAAAACGCGGACGCCGCGTCGTTGGGCGACCGCTTCAAAACCCTTCCCGGCAGCGCCTTCGACGTCGACCTGGGTGAGGGGCATGACCTGGTCCTGTTGACCAACTTTCTGCATCACTTCGCGATCCCGGAATGCGAGAACTTTCTCCGGAAGCTCCGGGCCTCGATGGCGCCGAACGGCCGGGTCATCACGTTGGAGTTTGTCCCGAATGATGACCGGATCAGTCCCGCGTCCGCGGACTTCGCCCTCATCATGCTGGTCACGACCCCGGAAGGCGACGCGTACACGTTCAAGGAATGGGACTCCATGTTTCAAAACGCCGGGTTCGGCCGTAGCGAACTCCACGCGGTGCCCAACTCCAAAGAGCACATCATCGTCACGCATCAGGCGTCGTAGGGAAACCACCCCTCGCCCCAACCTTCTCCCATGATTCCCCTCCTTTGCAAGGAGGGGCAAGGGGAGGTAGAAGCTCTGGTCATGTCCTCTACCCCTCCTGGCCTCCCCTTACAAAGGGGAGGGAATAGGCAGAGCGGAACCCAACAACGGTTCTACGTGGTTTCCCGGCCCAGCGGCTTCACGATCATGAGTAACGCGGCCAGGAGGGTGAGGTTGCTCAGGAGGGCCACCATCATGGCAAAGCCGGTCAGCAACCCGAAGTAGATGGTGGGGATGAAATCGGAAAAGGCCAGGATACTGAACCCCACGGCAATCGTGAGCGCCGTGTAATAGAGGGCGCGGCCGATACTCCCGTGACACGCCATGACGGTTTCCCGATACGTTTGATGGCACACGAATTCCACCTGAAACCGGTGAATGTAGTGAATGGCGTGATCCACGGCGATGCCCACCGTAATCGCCGCGATCGTAATGGTCATGATGTCCAGGGGAATCCCCCACCACCCCATGAGTCCCAACACCGCACAGGCCGCCAACAGGTTCGGCAGAATCGCCACAATCGCCAACAACACCCTGCGAAAAAGCACAATGAACATCAGGAGGATGCTCACGAAGACCATGCCCATCATCAGGATCTGGGACCTGTAGAGACTGTGCAGCAAATGGCTGTAGAGGAGCGCCATGCCGGTGGGATGCACGGTCGTTTCGGCAAAACCCATTTCGTCGACCAAGTACGTTTGGATGCGCTCAATCAATTCTTTTCGTTTGAGCGTCGGCGCGGATTCGATCAGGCGCATGGTCAAACGCGTTTGGTCGCCCTCGGGTGACAGATACGGATCGAGCAGCGCTTCCTTCACGTCCTCGGGCACGTACTTTCTCAGCAGAGCCAATTCATAATCATCCGGCATCACGCCGTCATTCAACTGCTTGATCACTTTCATGCCCGTGGCCAGAGACAGGACCTTGCCCACTTCCGGCAACGATTCGAGGTAATCGTGAATCGTTTCGATCTGCGCCAACCGGTATCCATTGAACCAATAGGAACTCTCGTCGCCCGCCTCCTCTTCCCCGCCGAACGGATCGTCGAACGGGTCTACAGTCTCTTCAGGGGGGGCGGCATCCGTTTCATCCGCGTCAAGCACGAAGTCCAACGGAATGGTCCCCCCCAACTTCGTATCCACCAATTCCATGCCCCGGTAAATTTCCGTCGTGCTTTTGAAATGATCGATGAACCGGTTTTCCACCTCCAGTTGCGCGATCCCCATTCCGCCCAGAGCAGCCACCAGCACCGAGGCCGCCACGATCGACTTGGCGTACTTGCGCGTGAAGCCGGCCACCGCCATGGTAAACAGAAACAATCGCGTGACGTTCGCGCGCGTAATGTTCTTCTCCGGCTTGAGCAGTACCAGCACCGCGGGGAAATAAAGGAAATTCAGCACGAACGCCAGGGCGATGCCGATGGTCATCATCCAGCCGAAATCGATGACGGGCCGGATGTCACTGACGATCAGGGAACAAAACGCCACGATCGTCGTAATGGCCGTATAAAAACAGGGTTTCGCCATTTCCTGTATCGTGTGCAGGACCAACGTTTTCTGGTCCGCCTGCGGAGTTTGCTCTCTCAAAATCCGATAGCGCACGATAAGGTGGATGGTTAAGGACATCGTGATGATGAGCAACAACGACACGAAATTGGAGGAAATGACCGTCACCCTCCAGTCCATGAACCCCAGGTAACCCATCATGACGACGACGGAAATCAGGCAGCAGGACATGGGCAACAGCACCCAGCGTAGCGCGCGAAAAAAGTAGACCAACGCCGCCAGCAGGAACACGAGAATGCCGGCACCGAACGTGGTCAGGTCGTGCTCGATAAAACTGATCATATCGGCGACGATCATGCGCGCTCCGCCCAAATACAATTGGGCATGGTCCCGATACTTGTCCAGGATGACGCGGACGACTTCGGTATCCTTGTTCTCGGCCTCGATCACGGTGGCGTGATATTCGTGAAAGATTTGCTCGACCGACCGCAAGGCTGCCGCTTCTTCCGGTGTGAGTCCCGACTCGGCTTCCTTTTCTCGTAACCGGTCCCGCTTGTTCAGCAGCGTGTTATAGGTCGTGTCTGTCTTAAAGAGGACCAGCAGCGCCGTCGTGCGGCCGTCCGCACTGATGATATGGTTTTGATAAACGGGGCTTTCCAGGAATTCTTTTCTGGCGAGGTCCCTATCGGTCCCCGGGGTCTCCAGCGTCCGTATCCCGTCCCCGTCTTTCAATGACGCCAGGGACACTTTCGGACTATTGACGAGCGGCACGTCCAGGATCGAGAGGACCGATTCGACCGAGTCCATCCCGGCCAATTCATCACGGAGTTTTTTCAGGTGAGCGAGCGAAGAAGGAGCGAACAAATCGTCGTGCGGCGTATAGACGACGATGAGAAAATCATCCGAGCCGTAGATGTCCCGGCTGGCCCGATAATATTTCAACGCCTTGTCGTGCTCGAGGATAATCGATTCGGCGGACGCGTCGAGTTTGAGATCCGGCACGTACGACGCAAAAAACACGACCGGGATAAACACCAGCCCCAATGCCACGACCGGCTGATCAATCACGAGCGCTCTATACAATCGGAGCAGGAGTGAACTCACCACGCCTCTCTTTGTGGGGGACGGCCGGAGCCTGCCCTGAGCGAAGCCGAAGGGTGCCGTCCCGAACCCGGCATCCAGAGCCAGAGCAATGCTCTGGCCAGTACCGTAAATAAACCCGCGCGCCGACGCAAGGAAAAAAGAACAAACCGGCCGGGAAAAGAATTTCTCTGCACTATTCAAACACAAATCGGTGACAGTCGCATCGATTGGCCGGAAGACTGTATAATGAAGTTTCTATGTCCGGCACTTCACTCGGAGGGAAGACACATGACCGATATAACCGATAACGGGAAAGACGTGGCCACCCTTGGCGGGGGATGCTTCTGGTGCATAGAAGCCGTGTTCCAGCACGTACAGGGCGTGGTCACGGTGGAATCAGGTTACATGGGGGGGCAACACCCCAACCCCTCGTATGAAGCGGTCTGCACCGGCATGAGCGGCCATGCCGAAGTCGTGCAGGTGACGTTCGATCCCACCGTCATTGCTTACCGTGAAGTGTTGGAAATCTTTTTTGCCGTGCATGACCCCACGACGCTCAACCGCCAGGGCAACGACACCGGCACGCAGTATCGATCCGTGATCTTTCATCATTCCCCCGAACAAGCCGCCACGGCCAAGGACGCCATTGCCACCTTGACTGCGGACCAGGTGTTCCCTTCCCCGATCGTGACGGAAGTCTCACCCGCCCAGCCATTTTACCCGGCGGAGGCCTATCACCAAGACTATTTCATTCGTAATCCCGCCCAACCCTACTGCGCCTACCTCATTGTGCCCAAACTCGCAAAGTTCCGCCAGCAGTTCACTTCAAAACTGAAACCCACTTTATAATCGGGGATCCAAGGTCTTTGCCTCTTTCTGTCATCCTCGACATTTTTCATCGAGGATCCAGGGGGGTTCTTTTGACTTGGCATTCGTAGCCGCGCCATTTCATGGCGCTTCTTTCAGGCCGCATAAAATGCGGCCGCTACAAATGCCTCTACCTCCCCACAGACAGGCCTTATGCAATGTAGCGAAATGGAATTGTCCGGATCACCTTGTCAGACATCTTTCACTGAACCCAGATACAGCGTATCGGGACAGATATCCTGTTCATGAGGCCATACAACGGTTCCATCCGACACCTGAACTTGTTTGAAGTAATTGAGATCCCTCAACTCTTGAAACACGCCGAAATTCAATAACCCTGAACAGTCATAGAGCCCACGCTCTCCATTTTTAAACACCAGACGGAGTTTGTAATCATCCGTTGGAAAGACTTTAGAGACTCTTGGGTTCATTGATCACCTCAACGGTTCAATTTTATAAGGCTGCTGGCCGGAGACGGCGAGTTCCCAATTTGCCATGAGTTCGTCCTTATGGAGTTCTGCCCAAGCTTGTAAAAGCTTCATCTTCGACTTTGGTATCTTACCTTCAAGGACTTCCCCATCCGGTATGGCTACAATCACTTCATCGTCCTGATACTTGGCATGGATATGCGGCAATTTGTGCCGTTTATTTTCCATGAAATACATGTAGACAATAATTCCGTAGAACATTGATATTGCAGGCATTCCTTTGTCTCCGTTTAGTTTATGCCTAACGACCTCGTTGGCTGACAGCGAAAAAGCAAGCAAGGAACGAGCGATATTCTTTATTGTCCAATTGCACCTAAAGGGCCTCCAAACGCAAACTCGACTTTTTCCACTCTATACACCAGGCAGTTACCCATAGTAGCAGCATTAATATCGAACAAGGCAAGATTCTGACCATCACGACATTTTAGCCGTTAAGTCGCCCTAAAACCAGACACTTGGATGCAACGATTATTATTGATCAGGGCGCCAACCGCGTTTGGCGGCAGCAATCACGATTCGCGCACAAGCCTTCGCATCGGAACCGGATTCTCCCTCACCCCGGCCCCTTCGACAAGCTCAGGGCAGGCTCTCTCCCAGAGGGCGAGGGAGTGAAGATGGAAAATTCGCCCGCCTTATCACGACGACAAGAACCGGCCCAAGGCATCCTGAAGCCCGCCCCAGGTGTCCGGGCGCAAGGTGATCTGATGCTCGTACAGGATCACGCGTGCCTGCGAGGGACAGGCCGGGAACTCCGTTTGCCTCGTCCCCAGCGTTCGGGCCAGGTAACTCCCGTCCGTACGGTCCTCCGCGCTTTCCAGAACCAGCAATTGGTCGCGCGCCTGGAGGATACAGTACCCGCGATACTCCTCATACCGGGTGCCGTCAGCGAAATGGACGCGATGCTGCCCCGTTGAAAAGACCACGTGGTTTTTTTTGATCGGACCTTCGGGACCGAACGAATAGATGCCCAGGGGGATCACCAGGATAGCCAGAACGGTCAATCCCACGGGGATCAACGGATTCCGCTTGGCGTCGGAGTCGTGGTGTTCGGACGGTGCGGCCATAAGGCTCCTTCACCCCAGCCCTCTCCTAGGGGGAGAGGGAGTTCTTTCGTTCCCCTCCTTTGTAAGGAGGGGCGAAGGGGAGGTAGAGCCTGTGGCTAGGATGAAGACACCCCGTGCTCAATGGGCATGTGACTCTACCCCTCCTATCCTCCCCTTACAAAGGGGAGGAACAAGAGGGCGCTCCTTTCATGGTACCTCTTTTGTGGTCAGCCCCTGATTCTGTCAACAAGTCAGTCAATTGACAATTCGGAGGACGACACGGGCAGACAATAGAAGAGACAGTCACTGGCGGCAATGTGAGGATTCGTCGTCATCATCATAATTCGAGAGGCCTGCGTGACCACCAGCCGGCCATCGACCACGGCAAACATGTCCCGGGTTCGGTCGCACCCCTTGGCGTCACGGGCGACCACGACGCCGGGAGAGGCATCCCGGACCCACCCCAGCGTTTCCCCTTGGTTCAGGACGCCGAAATTAAACTCGTCGGCATCCTGCCGTAACGTCAGATCAGCCTCGGGCACGGACGCGGAGCCATATGCGACCCGCTTCCCCGCCTCGAGTGACACCCGTATGGGATGATGGAGGGTTTTGACCCGGGCATAGCGATGAGGAGCGTCCCATAACGATTCGATCATGGCATAGGTCCGTAGCGCCGTCATCGCGGTTTGCTCGGACCGGGCATCGCCGGCGCCGCCGCATTCGGCCGTCACGGTGGGGAAATCGTCTTCCGTGGCTTCCATCAAGGTCCCCAGCCGCAGGTCCGTCACGATCAAATGGTCCGAGACCAGGGCGGTCAAGGCTTTTTGCGGTTCGCCCGAGCGCGTCGACACGCCGTACGCGGGACTGCGTCCTGACGTATTATGAAAATCGATCAACGCTTCGGGGTTCATCGCGCGTAACCGGTCGAGAACTCCGGCCGCCATCCGGCCCTCACGTCCCTCGAACGGCATCCGAAAGCAGCGGTTCAGGTCACGGCAGTCCGGCAAATGGCGGTAGGCAAATCCCGGCTCCGCCAACGCGGCATCCACGACTCCGATAAAGCAGGCGAGATTCACATGAGGCCGGGTCCCGGACCGGAGCCACTGAAAGATCGCCCGCACGCCGGATGGTTCATTGCCGTGCAACAGGGTCGTCACGGCCCGCGTTCGAGACGGATCTTCCCCGGAGAGAAGAATCCACGTCGGGCCACCCAAACGCGATAGAAATTCTTCAACCGTCGCACCGACGTCCTGCGCCTTGGGGTCCGCCCACTCTCCGGCCGTTGCCTGACTCACACCATCCATTCTCCAACCGGCCTCCCTTGGGCTGATTTTTCCAGGTACCGGTCCAGCAAGGCGACGACCGCCTGCCGGCGTGAGGACTGTTGTTCCAAGTGATCCAACATCCGGCGTTGCCAGCGCGCTCCCGTACAGCGGCGTTCAATGCGTGTCCGAATGACCTCCGACATTCGACTGATTTCCCCGGCCTCGACCCCTAATTGAGCCAAGCCCCGCTCCGCGACCGGCAACAGGTCCAGCGCCAAGTCGCACACAGGAACCTCCCTTGGCGACGGATATTGAATCGAAGGCCACAACAGGACGGCGTCCAGACCGAATTGCGCCCCACGGTAGAAATTGTGGTGCGCATACTCGAACGGAAAACTCGGGAGCAATTCTTCCATTTGTGACGAGAGGCCCTCAACCATTCCCACCAGAAACGCGGTATTCGCCACCATGTCCAACGGCGTGGGACCCGAGGGCAACGACCGGAACTCGATTCGCAGATGCCCTCCGTTTTTGGGATCATAGACGGGACGATTCCACCGCCACACGGTTCCCTGATGCAACCGCAATTCGTCCAACGACGGCAACGTCCCCTGTTGATGACGTTCCAATGGGGGCTGCTCACTCGACACGGGCAACAGCGGAGGGAACAGCCCGACGGCTTCGGCGAACAGTTCATAGGCGCCCTCGCGCACCCATCCCAATCCATAGGATACCCGCCCGGGCAGATGCCAGTCGCCTTCCCGGGGCGGACGGCTATCGACGGATTGCTTGAACAACGCCACTCTGGTTTCGTCCCACAAGCGGTGGCCCAAAATAACGGAGAATTCGCACTCACCGCCACCACGATGGGACTGACGAGTTGAGCGGCATTATACACAGAGGCAAACTCCGACGGGGGGACCCGGAAGTGTACCTGGAACGAGGTATTCGCCCCTTCCAGCGTGACGTCGTCGCAGGTCACGTCGAGAGAATCGAGACCATTAATACGCACCTGAAACGGCCGATCGCGTAATTCACGCAGGGCCGCGGAGAGCGCGCGATACCGGGGGAGGTCGGTCAGGGCCGCCGGTTGCAAGTCCTCCTCCATCAGGGTCGGGAGAATGCCGATCTGCACCATTCGTCCGCCTCGGGCCTCCGCCAGGCGGTTGAGCGTTTCAAGGGCCTGGATCAACTCGGATTCCATGCGACTGAATGGCGTTCCCGCCAAGGGGACCGGGGACGTATTGTACTCGAGATTGAAGCGGTCCAATTCCAATTGAAACGACGGATCGAGGTTTCCGGCCAACACGGATCGGTTAATGGGATACGCACGCCCTTCCCGGTCCACAATGGACAGTTCCATTTCGGCGCCCAGCGTCTTGGGACCGGCCCCGAACCCGGGACGGTCCAGCAAATCCCGGAGCACGACCAAACTTTCCTGCAGACGTTCGGCAAACAGCACGTAATCCGTTTGGGAAAATGTTTCTCTGTCGATTGATAAACCCACGCTCAAAACCCTTCCTGCCATGCAGGCACGTGCGTCAGGCGCCACGACGAACGCCTGATTGAAAAACTATCTAAGCACTTGACCTTACATACAATTTCTATTACACTCTTGTCATGAAGGACAGCCCTCGTGGCCGCCCACTTGGGGGCTCATAATTTTTTCTGATTTTTTCTGGCTTTATGCTGAAATTCATGTTATTCTGTCTAAATTTTGGGGCTCAACATTACCTTTTTCGCCCTGACATGCTTATAATAATGGAATATGCAAGAAAAGAAAGAGGCTATGTACGTGCAGTTCGAAACGGTACGGAATCAGCCTGTTCTTCAGCAAACCGGTTGGATATAGACGTAAGGGGTTGAACAATGCCAAAAACTAAAAACGCAGGAGGCCGAACATCGCTGGAACCGCTCAGCGCCTGGAAACGACACCAAGCCTTGCAGGAATTGGCGCGCTTTATGGGCCAAGAAGGCCGTCCTCACCTGACACAGTTGGAATACGATCTCGCCGAAGAAAAGGCTTACTCGGTTCAATTTTTCGTGCGGCATTGGGGATCATGGGCTCGTGCCGTCGAAAAAGCGCGGGAACTGGTGGATCAACAGGACATTCCCGAACCAGAGCCATCTCCCTATGCCGGCTGGGTAAACTGTCTTTGCGGAAAAGCCTGTCATTGCGAAAAACGATTTTGGAGTCCGGACCGGCGCAAGATCAGGATGTGCGACGCCTGCCGGGCGTGGTCCGACAAGCTGTCGGTGGATGACCAATTCTTCTATCTGACGGACGACACGGCGTTAAACACGCGCGCCCGAACCCGGGCCAAACAGGGCCGGCCGAAGAAGGATGCCGAACGGGTAAGCGTAAAATAAAAGAAATCGTTGCGCCCCGATCTGCCTGATCGGGGCGCAGCCGTTCCCGAAATTCTTCCGTCCCGGCAAAAACACCCACAGATCGTGTCATCTTCATACGTAACACCCGGTTTCCGATGAGGACCGTCCCGATAACATCGCTCAGCGTCCTCATCATCGTGCTCCTGGCTTCTCCGGGTTGGGCCTATACCGAGCAGCCCGTGACCACTGGCGGGAACATCTCCGGCAAGGTCATCCTGAAAGGTCCCGCGCCGCCCCCGAAAGCCTTTAATCTCATTACCTATCCCGAACCCGTGTTTTGCGGCCGCATTTCCACCGGTACGGCCTGGCGCCTGCTCGACCAGTTTCAGGTTGCGTCAGACGGCGGACTGCAACATGCGGTCGTCATGTTGGAAGACGTTCACCAAGGGAAACCGTTTTCTTCGTCTCCGCCAACCATAGAAGCCCGAGACTGTACGCTCGCTCCGCCGGTGATGGCCGTACGAAACCACCAGGACGTCCGCATCGTGAACATGGACCCCGTGATTCACGATATTCAGATGTACGAAGTCGCGCCTTTTGAATCTGAGGTGATGTTTCATCGCCCGTTGCGCATGAACCCCTATCACCCCAAGACCGATGCCGGAGCCCACGACCACCTCCCGGGCACCCCGCTCGTCGATACGATCGCCTTTACCAAAGGGCGGCGCATCTTTTACCTGGAATGCGGATTTCATGAGTTCATGCAGACGTGGGGCGTGGCCGTGACGAATCCCTATTATGCCGTGACGGACGCCCAGGGCCGTTTCACCATCCCGGATATCCCGGAAGGCGTCTACACCCTGATTGCCTGGCACCCGGGAATGGGCGGAATTCTCGA
>MPMZ01000069.1 GCA_002238765.1 Nitrospira sp. bin75 | reverse complement strand
AGGCCCGCAAGGCTGCGGCGTAGGGTCCGCCGCCACGGCCCGCGCCCGTTGGGACCTTCCAGGCGCAAGGATCAAAACCGGACAGTTCATGTGCTACAAAACCGGACAGTTCTATTTGCTATTAACACTTCGATCACATTTTGAGTGCAAGCCGTCTTAATCGCGTTCAGGTGCGGAGCAGATTCGGTAGGGTGCTTCGTCGGGGGTGACGGGGAATTTTTTCTTGAACATTCAACCCACGGCGGCTAGAATAGTGCGCCTTTGAGCAATTCTTCATTTTGGATTTTGGATTTTTAATTTTGGATTGGAAAAATCAGAAATCCACAATCCACAATCCACAATCAGAAATCCACAATCAGAAATTGTGACTTAAATCAGGGGAACGATTCTCCGTCTGACGAAGGGGGCGTTTGTGGATATTGAAAGCTCGGTGATTCTCTTTGCGTTAGTGTCCGGCGTCGTAGGCATTGCCTATGGGGTGTATCTCACCTTTTGGGTCCTTCGACAGGACGCCGGAAACGAGACCATGCAAACCATTGCGTTGGCGATCCAGGAAGGCGCCTCCGCCTACTTGAATCGACAATATCGGACCGTCGGCGTTGTGGCGGGAATCATGTTTCTGATTTTGTGGCTTGCCGGGATATGGTCGGACAATTTCGGGTTGTTGACGGCGATGGGATTCGTGGTGGGAGCCGCAGCCTCGGCACTCGCCGGGTACGTCGGCATGGTGATCGCCGTGCGAGCCAACGTGCGGACGGCGCAGGCCGCCTCGGACGGATTGGATCCGGCGCTGCAAGTCGCCTTTAAGGGTGGCGCGGTGACAGGTCTACTGTTGATCGGGTTGGGACTGGTGGCCCTGGCCGGCTTTTATGCCATCGGGTCCGCGATTGCAGGACAGGAAAAAGCCGTGCACGCTCTCATCAGCCTCGGGTTTGGGGGCAGCCTGATTTCGGTCTTTGCCCGCGTCGGGGGAGGTATTTACACCAAGGCTGCCGACGTGGGAGCCGATCTCGTCGGAAAAGTGGAAGCCGGTATTCCCGAAGACGACCCTCGCAACCCCGCGGTGATTGCGGACAACGTGGGTGACAACGTGGGCGATTGCGCCGGCATGGCGGCCGACCTGTTCGAGACCTACGTCGTGACGATCGTCGCGGCCATGGTGCTGGCCATGAGTCTCTTTCCCGGCAACGTGGCTCCCGTGCTGTATCCCTTGGCCCTCGGCGGGATGACCGTTTTCGCCACCATCATCGGAATCTTCTTCGTGAAGGCGAGTGAAGGCGGGAGTATCATGTCGGCCCTGTACAAGGGCTTGTTCGTCAGTGGGGGGCTGGCCGCGGTGGCCTTCTTTCCCGTGACGACCTCCATGATGGACGGTGTCGGCGGAGTCTCGGGCATCAGTTATTTCATCGCGGCCCTCCTGGGCCTGGCGGTAACATTGGCGCTGGTGTTCATTACCGATTATTTTACGGCGACAGCCTATGCCCCGGTGCGCGACGTGGCCAAGGCAAGTGAAACCGGACATGCGACGAATATCATCGCCGGGTTGGCCGTGGGCATGCAGTCCACCGGGTGGCCCGTGGTCGTCATCGTCGCGGCGATTTTATCGAGTTTCGGGATTTGCGGCGGCGCCGAAGGCGGCGGGCTGTACGGGGTCGCGGTGGCGGCGGTGGCCATGCTGTCGATGGCGGGCATCGTGGTGGCGATCGATGCGTTCGGTCCGGTGACGGACAACGCAGGCGGCATTGCGGAAATGTCCCACTTGGGCGAAGACGTGCGAAAAATCACGGATGCGCTCGATGCCGTCGGCAATACCACCAAGGCGGTGACCAAGGGCTATGCCATCGGCTCGGCCGCGTTGGCGGCCCTGGTGTTGTTTGCGGAATACGCCCGGGAAGCCCAGGCCGGCGACCAGAGCCTGACCTTCGACCTGTCCGATCCCAACATTCTCGTGGGATTGTTCCTCGGCGGGATGTTGCCGTTTATCTTCGGGGCGCTGTGTATGAAGGCCGTGGGTCAGGCCGGTGGTTTGGTGGTGGAAGAAGTCCGCCGGCAGTTCCGGGAGATCCCCGGGATCATGGAAGGCACGCAGAAACCCGAGTATGGCACGTGCGTCGATATCGTGACTCAATCCGCCCTTCAAAAGATGTTGGTGCCCGGCATCATCCCCGTCATCTCACCGATCATCGTTGGCGTGCTGTTGGGTCCGGCGGCTTTGGGAGGCGTGTTGGTCGGCAGTATTGTGACGGGCCTGTTTTTGGCCATTACCATGACGAGCGGAGGCGGGGCTTGGGATAATGCCAAAAAATACATCGAGGAACAAGGCCTCAAAGGCACCGAAACCCACAAGGCGGCGGTGACGGGCGATACCGTCGGAGATCCGTTCAAAGATACCGCCGGCCCGGCGATCAACCCGATGATCAAAGTCATCAACATCGTGTCCTTACTCATCATTTCCTTCATCGTGCCGTAACGGTCCGTTTCAAAAAGTCAACAGCCCGTCCCGAGTCGAAGGCCATGCCTTGCCCCCTGAGCACATGTAGGGGACTTCAGTGTTTGGACCGTGCAGCCGCATGATGGAGCGGGCTGGCGCATCTTGACCCCTTCAAGAGGCTGGGCTATCCTATTCAAAGGAATTTTTGATTGCGAATTGTGGATTGCGGATTGAAAAGAATCCAAAATCAGAAATCAGCAATCCACAATTCCTTTCGAACCGGGAGGTAAGGCCATGGAAAGGCAGGAACGGAAATCAGAGGCAACCAAAACTTCCTCCCCTGATCAGGAAGTCAAGCCGAATCCTCAGGTCATTGAAACCGGCAAGAAACTCCAGGAGGACATCGATCAGTTAGTCGAGGAGATCGATGAAGTCCTGGAGGAAAACGCTGCCGAGTTCGTCAAGAATTACGTACAGAAAGGGGGAGAGTAACTCCTCTTTTTTCTCTCTTTTACCGCCGTCAATTTTTTGTTGTTGTGCCGGGACCTCGGGACCGTGTGGCCGGCTCGTCGGCGAGGTCGACGCAAGTGCACGGCCTTTTCGTTTGACTCTCTTCGGATCAATTCCTATGATCGCTCCGGGCAACGGTTCTTCCGATACACGTGAATCTCCGCATATGATCAAGCTTTCCTCACATTGGCGGGTACGCTCGGTCGAGCAGGAACGGGTTGCTGCCCTGGCCGGGGTCTTGGGTCTTTCGCCCCTGACGGCGACGGTCTTGTGTGGAAGAGGCGTCGTCGAGCCTGAGCAGGCCAAAGCCTGGCTCGCGTCCTCAGGCGGCTCGACCCATGATCCGTTTGCCCTGCCTGATATGGAACGGGCCGTCGATCGGCTTCACCTGGCGATTCAACGATGCGAGAGGATCTGTTTTTACGGAGACTATGACGTCGACGGGATGGCGGCCACGAGCCTGCACCTCCTTTTCTGGCGAAGTGTGGGTGCCCAGGCGGAAGTCTATATTCCTGACCGGCAGGAAGAAGGGTATGGCCTGCATGAAAGCGCCATTCGGAAGCTGGGGCATGGCGGCGTGTCCCTGTTGCTCACTGCGGATTGCGGCACCACGTCGTACAGGGAAATCGAGGTGGCTCGTTCCTTGGGCATGGACGTCATTGTGACGGATCATCATCAGCTTCAATCCCGAATGCCGGAGCCGGTGGCGTTCATCAATCCGTATCGCCCGGATTCCGTCTATCCTTTCCAAGGGTTATGTTCCGGCGGCTTGGCCTACAAGGTGGTGGAAGCCTACGCGCGGAAGTATGGCGCAGCGGACGTGCCGGTGGAATCGTTCCGTGACCTGGTGGCGTTGTCGTCCATTGCCGACATGGTGCCGCTCCGGGATGAGAACCGGGTTCTGGTACGGGATGGGCTCGCCCAGGTGGCTCAGGGGAACCGATGCGGGATTCGGGCGTTGACCCAAGACTTGGGCCTGAACGGGACGTGTTCGGCCGGCACGATCGGGTTTCGGGTGGCCCCGCGTTTGAATGCGGCCGGACGATTGGCTCATGCCGGGTTGGGCGTCAGGTTGCTCACCGCGGATTCCGAACCCGTGGCGCTCCAGCTTGCGCAACAATTGGAGGAACTGAACCGCCGCCGGCGAGAGATTGAAGAAGCAATGACCCGTGAGGCGATTGCGCAGGTGGAGGCCGGTGACCAGCCGCACGCGATTGTGGTGGGCGCGGAAGGGTGGCATAGTGGCGTGGTCGGCATTGTTGCAGCGCGGTTGGTGGAACGTTATCACCGTCCTGCGGCTGTCGTGGCGTTCGATCGTGATGGTCTGGGCAAGGGGTCGGTCAGAAGCGTGGCCGGCTTCGACGTGTGTCAGGCCTTGCGGCAATGTCAACGGGATCTTGTGGCGTTCGGTGGGCACCCGATGGCTGCGGGCCTTACGGTCAGACGGGAAGCGTATGCTGATTTCAGCCGTCGGTTTGGGGAGGGCGTCGAGGGGGCAATGGATGACAGTCTGAAAGTTCCCACCTTGGACGTGGATGCGGCCGTGGCGCTGGCCGACGTGCAATTTCCTTTTGTCCGGGAATTGGAACGACTGCAACCCTTCGGGATGGGTAATCCTGAACCGACCCTGATGAGTCGAGGAGTTTCGGTGTTGGAGAAAAAGGTGGTCGGGGACAATCATCTGAAATTGGTCGTTCGCCAACCCGGTTCCGTTCCCCTGGAGAGTATCGGGTTTCGGATGGGAGGGCTGGCACACGCCATTGATGCGGGACACGGGCGGATTGACGCCGTATTCACTCCGGAGTTGAATGAATGGAAGGGCTCGACCCGCATTCAACTCCGGCTGCGTGACGTGCGGGTGGAGTGAGGGGCCTTGTCGATAAATGAGTTGACTGAACGCGTACGGGAAAACCTTTTATGCCGCTGACTAGTGTGACAGAGATTGATGACCTCGTCCGGCAAGTGCAGAGTTGCTATCCGGAGGCTGACGAAGCGTTGCTTCGACGTGCCTATGCGTTTTCCGCGAAAGCGCATGAAGGGCAGACACGCCGGTCCGGCGAGCCTTACCTGCAACATCCGGTGGCCGTGGCCGGTATTTTGACTTTCCTCAAGCTTGACGTGACCGCCATCGTGGCCGGGCTTCTCCATGATACGTTGGAAGATACCGTGGCGACTCAGGAGGAATTGCAGACGCATTTCGGGCACGAGGTGGCGCATCTTGTGGAAGGGGTCACGAAGATCGGCCAAATCCCTTTCCGGACCTATGAAGAGAAGCAAGCCGAGAATTTCCGGAAGATGCTGTTGTCGATGGCCGACGACATCCGGGTGGTCTTTATCAAGTTGGCCGACCGTCTGCACAACATGAGAACGCTGGGCCATTTGCCGGAGGACAAGCAAAAGCAAATCGCCCAGGAAACTCTGGAAATTTATTCGCCCTTGGCCAACCGGTTGGGTATGAGTTGGCTCAAGCAGGAGCTTGAAGATTTATGTTTTCAATATCTCAAGACGGAAGCCTATTCCTTGTTGAAGCTACGGGTGGCGCAACGGGACGAAGAACGGCAGGTCTCCGTCCAGTCGATCATCCAGGAGACGGTCGATGCGTTGGCCGCTGCCGAGTTGCCCGGTCACGTGGTCGGGCGGCCCAAACATTTGTACTCCATTCATCAGAAAATGGAGAGCCAGGGCATTACGTTCGAGGAAGTCCACGATCTCGTGGCCATTCGCATCATCACCGGCACGAAGAGCAATTGTTATACGATTCTCGGCCTCGTCCATTCGTTATGGCCACCGGTTCCCGGGCGGTTCAAGGACTACATCGCCACCCCGCGCACCAATCTTTACCAATCGCTGCATACGACGGTGTTGGGCCCTCAAGGCGATCACGTGGAATTTCAGATTCGCACGGAAGAAATGCACCGTCTCGCGGAATATGGTGTGGCGGCGCATTGGCGCTACAAGGAACAGGTCAAAGTCGACGACCGCGACGAAAAGGTCTTCAGTTGGCTCCGGCAATTCGTGGAATGGCATAAGGACCTTTCCGACAATCGCCAATTCATGGATTCCGTCAAACTCGACCTCTTTCATTTGGACGTCTTTCACGATGTGGTCTTTGCGTTTACGCCAAAGGGCGAAGTGAAAGAACTGCCGCTTGGCGCGACGCCGGTCGACTTTGCCTATGCGATTCATACGCAGGTGGGAGATCGTTGCGTCGGCGCGAAAGTCAATGGAAAGATCGTCCCCCTTCGCCAAGAACTCGCCAGCGGGGATACCGTGGAAATTCTGACGTCGCCGACCCAGGTCCCGAAAAAAGAGTGGCTGAAGTTTGTTCGGACGTCCCGTGCGAAAGCGAAAGTCAAACATTATTTGAAAGGAGAAGAGCAAAAGCAGGGGTTGGAATTGGGGCGTCGATTGCTTGAACGTGAGTTTCGCCGGCATCAGCTCCCGTCACCGCAGTTGTTGCAATCGGATCAGCTGTCCCAAGTCGCCGGTGAACGAGGCTATGCATCCGTCGAGGAGATGACGCGGATGGTGGGATACGGGCGTCTGTCCGCCGTGCAACTGGTCAATTGGCTTGTGTCGCCGAGTGCGGAGCCGGTGAAAGGCAAAGATCGTGAGGTGTCCAAGGCAGCCCCGGCGCAGAGTGCCCTGCAAACCGTTAAGGTCATGGGCGGGCGGGACGTCCTGATGCAGTTATCGAAATGTTGTGCGCCCGTACCGGGCGATCCCATCTTGGGTTACATCACGCGCGGGCGTGGACTCACGATCCATGCCAAGGGCTGTCCCAAGCTGGAGACCATGGACTATGAGAAAGATCGCCTGGTCGAGGTGGAGTGGGATCCCACGATCGAAGAGAAGCATTCGGTCAAGGTCTGCGTATTGACCTTTAATCGTCCCGGCGTGTTGGCCAACGTGTCGTCCGCGATTTCCGCGTCAAAGACCAATATCAGTCAGGCAGAGATTACGACCGGCGAAGATCAAAAGGCCGTCCTGGACTTCAGGATTGAAATTTCTCATACCCGCGATCTGGAGCGTGCGCTGGAAGCCATAGGACGGGTGGATGGGGTCATTTCAGCCAAGCGCGTGCGTGGCTGGGAAAAAGCATGAGTGTGCTATTTCGGCATCTCGATGGTGAGTTTGGTGCCCGTGGCAAGCTTCAGCGTGGCGGCTTGTCCTGCGCGCAGTTCCAGGACTTGGGCTGCCGCGGTTTTGGGCCGATAGCGGGGACAAAGATTGTCGGTTCTCGTGCAAATCGGGACGTACCGTTCGAGATGGACGATGGTCCCGTCACGGTCCAACCATAAAATATCCAGGGGCATTTTGGTGTTCTTCATCCAAAACGTCCAATAGCCTTCTTCTAGAAACTCCGGAAAGGTGAACAGCATGCCTCGATCAGGGGCCATGCGCGTTCGATACATCAACCCCTGACTCCGTTTTTCCGGCGTGTCGGCGATTTCACAATAAATCGTAAACCCGTCGGGTGTGGAAACCGTGGCCAGACTGCCTTGGCCGGATGGCAGGGGAGGCGGCGCGGAGAACGCACAGAGGCTCATCCCCAGAACGAGGCAGGCCGTCAGGTTGAGTACACGCATCATGAATGCCGGCTTGTTCGGAATCGAGGGGACTGGTTTTGGTTGTGCCATGAAGGTCATGCTAGGGTCTCTCAAAAAAGTCTGTCAACCGAAGGACAACGTCGCCTTGCCTTTCGAGATTCGTCAACTCGCCAAGGGGCAGAAGCCCTTGTGCAGGCATGAATGCCTGTTCCTTGTTGCGATTTGGAGAACGATTGCTTGCGTCCGTGCTTATGATTTGCGGGAATTATGAACTCTGGCGAGCAGGCCGAACAAAAAAATATTTTACTGTTCTTCCCATACTCCTTCTTGTTTGAGCAAATTGAGTTGGCGTTTCAAGGCAAGTTGCTCTATTCGTAACTGAATGATGTCGAGCTTCGTTGCTTCAATTTCAAGCGTGGCATTGATGTACCGAATTCGTTCTTCCGGGAGAAGCTGTCTGGAGAGTCCGTCAAGAAACAGGGCAATGGTTGGTTGTTGATTTCGCATGGTTCCTCGCCTTTGCTAAAAAAATTGACAATCAGCTTCGGCGGCACGCTGTTGGTGCAGCGTGCCGCCACCATTTAGGCCAGCCTACTCGGTCATTCCAGAATTTTCAAGATGCTGACCACATAATCACATTCTTTGCATCGGGAATTATAAAGATAAGTTGACGAGAAAAAAAAAGGGGGGGGATGAGTGAGAAGGTGAAACTGGAAGTTACGGATGTTGGCAATGGGCACGTGATGATTGGAAAGCCGATTTCGGCGAAGCATAAGAAAATGAAGCCGCTCAGTCCTCGTCGTCTTCCGGGTCAGGCCGCTCCTCGTCCTCTTCAAAAAAAATCGCGTCATACACCGCCTTGTTCCAAGAAAGCCAGATCTTCCCTTCCTCCTGATGAACCGTGAGGAACCCGTGCTCCTCTAGCCAGCGCAGGGCCTCCACATCACCGTCAATTGCTTGTTTGACGACAAGCTTGAGGATCGCCAAGGTTTCAAAGCGCGGGTCGGCCACCATAACACACTCCTGTCATGAACGCGCGCGCGGCGTTATTTCTTGCCGACTTTGGCTTTGGGAAGTTGTTTGGACGGTTTGGATTTCTTGGGCGGCTGATACGTGGCGACCTGCTTCATCAGGCGGTCGAGCGCGCGTTGCGTGGTCGGGTTCATGGTGTCCTCCTAGGTTCGGAGATTGCTTGGGTTCACCGAGTATAGTGCAATCTTCCCGCAACTTTCCAGTTTTCCATTGCTCAATCCTGGAATAAGCGTTCTGCTTTTGGGCCTTGATTCGACTCCCCCGCCTTGCTACGGTTCCCCTTTCCGTACCAAGAGGCTACCCCTTGTCGGGTCGCCTGTGAAATACAAGAACTGACTCAGAGAAACCGGGTTGATCTCCGGCCTCGCTGAGGGACCACCAACAGTAAATACGCAGGAAGTCTCTTGCCTCTTGGTACGGGCCGGCCCGGCCTTGTCCGGGACCTACCATCACCCATTCACCAGGAGGTTTCTTATGCGTTATTCAACCGTATTCCTGCTCGTTGTGTTTCTGCTCGCTGGCTGTGGCGGGGGCGGCAAGGGCGGCGGGTCGCGCCCCATAGACGGCGGCGGCGGGTCTCCCGTAACTTCCAACCAAATACGGACACAATTTGCAAATCGGGGCGCGTCCGCGGATCGGCTCCACATGACTGAATTGCAGGTCTCATATGGCCGTGGAGGAACGTCAGTCGGCAATGACTGTTTCGACGTGGCACAATGCGAACCCGCCACCGATGAATTTGGCCTCATCTTTACCCCGGCGAACCTGAGTGCGATTCCGCGGAATGCCACCATTCAAGATCGAGGCAGCCGTCAAGGGGTGCCCTTGGTCGAATATGCCGGCACGTCGTCAACGATCCTTCATTTGGAAGTTTAAACCGGCCTTCCTCCGTTGATTACCAAGTGCTTGGCGGCTGGATGGACTACAGTTTCTTTACCGTCAATCGGTGGACCTTTGATGACACGAATTGGCAAATCTGGAATGCCGCGTCGGTGGGTATGGAGTCTGGTTCCAATCCCATCTCTGGCTCGGCAATGTGGACCGGCGCCATGGTCGGTCGAACGCATGGCGCGGGAGAACATGAACCTGGGGTACTTGTGACGGGTGAGTCGAGCCTCACTTTTGACTTTGTCCGAAATGATCTGGATGTGGCCTTGACGGGCATTCGATCAACGAATGGACAAACGTATGCCGATCTGACCTGGGAGAATATTCAGGTTGAGAACGGGCATTTTGGGGGATCAGTGCAAGGCAGTTTTTATGGTCCGAATCATGAAGAAGTGAGTGGGACGTTTGAACGCCAAAATATGCTTGGCGCGTTTGGTGCGACACGGTAAACGTGGTAGAATACTGAGGATCGCCTGGGTTCGTCCGTAAACTCTTTGGCAGGAGTAGGCGACCCAGGGTAGGCAGGAAAGCCCGTTAAAAAACGCAGTTATAAGTTATGGGCTTGACAAAGGTTTGAGATTCGGGTACACTCTGTTCATCATTCATTGAACGGAGGCTGTCATGAATCTCATCACCATTTTTACCCGCTTTCCCGATCAGGAATCCTGTCTCGAACATCTTGAAGCCATTCGCTTGGGCGAGGAGCCGACCTGCCCGCATTGCGAAAGCCCGCACGTCGCCCGGAAAGCCGACGGCACCCGTCAAGGTCGCTGGAACTGTCACGGCTGCCGATCCAGCTTCACGGTCCTGTCCGGGACGATCTTTGAGAAAACCCGCATTCCCCTGCAAAAGTGGTTTCTCGCCATTGGGCTTATTGTGAACGCGAAGAAAAGTTTGTCAAGCTGTCAACTCGCGCGCGATCTGTCTTTAACCCAGCCGACCGCCTGGTACATTCAGGCTCGCATTCGGAGTGCCATGATCTCGAAACAACGCGTGTTAATGCAGGGCATCGTGGAAATGGATGAAACCTATATCGGGGGGAAGCCGCGTCATGCGAACAAAAAAGCTGATCGGAAACCGGCTCCCCGTGGCCGTGGCACGACCAAAACGCCAGTGGTGGGAGCGGTTGAACGCGGTGGATCAGTCGCAGCCCAGGCTTCTTCGACGCCGACCGTGACCGGCAAAACCGTGGTCCGATTTCTCCGGCAAACCGTTGATCCGGCTGGCTCGCTCCTCATTACGGACGAGTACAAAGCCTATAACGCAGTCGAGTCGCTGTGGCATCATGCCCGGATCAATCATTCCGTGCAATACGTCGATGGGGCCACTCATACCAACACCATTGAGGGCTTCTGGTCGCTGCTGAAACGGGCCTGGTATGGCTCACACCATCACTACCGGAAACACTTCTTGCCGCTCTACGTCGCCGAAGCCTGCTGGAAGTATAACGCCCGGAAGCACGCGAATCCCTTCGTGGCCTTCCTGCAGGGCTGTTTCGCATGAATCCCCGGCGCAAGCCCAAGTCAGAGCCGGTGTTTGCCAAAAATCGCCTGTATTACGGCGATTGCCTCACGGTCATGCGTGATTTCATGAAGCTGGGGAGCGTCGATCTGATTTACCTGGACCCCCCCTTCAATTCCAACCGCTCCTACAATGCCATTTACAAGGATGAAACGGGCCGGCCCTTGCCGGATCAGCTTGACGCCTTCTGCGATCTCTGGGAATTGACGCCAGAACGGAATGAGGCCTTGCGACGGATGCCCGTTCTCATGCGCGAACAAGGCATTGACGATCAGGTTGTGGAATTCTGGCGACTCTGGATGAATGCCTTACGGGGGACGCAACCGCGCCTGCTCGCGTACATGTCCTATATGGTCGAGCGGCTGCTCTACATGAAAACCATCTTGAAGCCGACGGGCAGCCTGTACCTGCATTGCGATCCCACGGCCAGTCACTACATCAAAGTGATGATGGACGCGATTTTCGGACACCAGAACTTTCGCAATGAGATTATTTGGTCCTACCGACGCTGGCCGTCCCCTGGCCGGAAATATCAGACGATGCACGATGTGATCTTGTTTTATGCGATGGGGGAGCACAATACCTTTCACGTGGGCTATGAGCCAGTCAGTGAGAGTTACGCGAAACGGTTTAAGGGCAAAACGCAAATCCTTGACCCTGAGACCAAAACCCGGAAACTCACGAAGGATGAACCCACGAAAGGCCTTCCCCAGCGTGACGTGTGGGAATTATCTATTTTAGCGGGATCGTCTCGGGAACGGCTGGGATATGCCACGCAGAAACCCCTGACGTTGCTGGAACGCATCATCCAAACCAGCTCAAATCCTGGCGACGTGATTTTTGACCCGTTCTGCGGCTGCGGGACGACCTTGGAAGCGGCTCACACGCTGAATCGGCGCTGGATCGGCATTGATATTGCCATTCATGCCGTGAAACGGGTTGCCCGACGCCGGTTAGAGGAACGCTGTGGTCTCCTGGAGCATCGGGATTTTGTGATTGATGGTGTCCCGAAGACCTTGGAGGGAGCGAAGGATTTGTGGGAGCGGGATAAATACCACTTCCAGAAATGGGCCGTGGAAGAAATCGATGGATATGTGACGGTTCGACGCTCTGCCGACGGGGGCATTGATGGCCGGCTCTATTTCGTCGTGACGCATGAACGGGAATTGCAAAACATGGTCATCGAAGTGAAGGGCGGAAAGCACGTTTCCCTTGAACAGATCCGGGCGTTACGTGGCGTCCTGGATCGGGATGACGCGATCATGGCGGGCTTGATTGTCATGGAAGAACCGAACCCGACCCAGTTGCGGAATTTCAGGCGGGAATTTTCCAGCGCGGGGAGCCTGGAAGTCTTGGGGAAGGCGTACCCGAAGATGCAGATGCTGACCGTCACGGAGATTTTAAAGGGGAAGCGATTTTTGACGCCCACGGTTTCAGGACGGAAAGCGGCCCAGCCTACCTTATTCGGCTGAACACTATCCGTCAAGCCCATAACTTATAACTGCGTAAAAAAATCCCACTACAGGGACGGGCATTGGTATGTTTGGATACTAACTGATTCCGGCAGTTAGTATCCGTGACATTCACTCCAGGGTAGGAGATTGTGTCATGTTTGATTCTAGCAATCCGTCACCGCTACGTCAACTCGTCGAAGATTGCCGTCCTGGAACCGTGGGAGAGCCAAGTATAGAGAAACGGTATTAATGACATCCCCACCTATCGGTCCCACCAGAACTGATGTCAATTATTGCCGTTCGCGTTGTGATCTTGTAAGTGCGGCGATCGCCCCACCCCTAACCATTGACAAATTCGCCTAGCCTGCCCATAATCTTGGTAGTTTTATCCCATCCACTCATCGCTGATTAAACTCTATAAATCCGTGATTTGCCCTCTTGACTGGTTTTTTGTCTGTATATATAATGCTTCGTTTGGAGGGGTCGGCCCTTAACGGTTTTTAAAAGGAAAAACTCAAGATGCCCTTTTTTACCTGTTTCGGCAGGAAAAATTGGGCTTTGTCTTGTTTCCCCGCTTTACACTTTCCCTTAATTTTATTGACGTAGGAAGGGTCTGCCGAACGATTGAGTTGTTGAACGGGCAGGTACCCGAGTGGACAAAGGGGGCAGACTGTAAATCTGCTGCCGTCGGCTTCCAAGGTTCGAATCCTTGCCTGCCCACCATATGAAACGTGTGTGACGGTCGAAACGGGACGTGTGTTTGCATCAATGGCTTATGAAGCCGAAGGAGTGAGCCAGACCGACGGCGAATTCGAAAACGGTGGCGGGCGTAGCTCAGTGGTAGAGTTCCAGCCTTCCAAGCTGGCTGTCGCGGGTTCAAATCCCGTCGCCCGCTCCAGCGAACGTTTGAAGCGTGAAGCGGTCAGCGTGACAAGCGATGCAGGGGCTCCCATTCACCAGGCCCACGTAGCTCAGTTGGTAGAGCACGTCCTTGGTAAGGACGAGGTCACGCGTTCGATCCGCGTCGTGGGCTCCAGTATCTCGATGAATTGTCAATGAAATCCATTTTTCAGGATGTGACGGTTTCGTCCCGCGTGGGACTGATGTGGTTGCCACGGGGACGACGTTTTTGGGGAGGGGCAGATGGCGAAGGCGAAATTTGATCGGAAGAAGCCGCACGTGAACGTGGGGACGATCGGGCACGTGGACCATGGGAAGACGACGCTGACCTCGGCGCTGACGAAAGTGATGGGCCAGCA
>MPMZ01000068.1 GCA_002238765.1 Nitrospira sp. bin75 | reverse complement strand
TGGTCGCCGTTCCCACGAATTGCACGGCGGTGTCGGCCAACAGCGTGGCATCGACTCTGGTGACGGACCGGACGATGAGCCCGTGAGCTTCACGTAGCGCCTCTTGGGTCATGGCCCGTCCCGGGAGCAGGGTCACGGAACCGAGATGCGAAAACGCTTCCCTGGCAAACGGAATCTCTTCATCGACCACGAATTGCATGACTACCTCACCGTGATGGAATTCACCCTTTTCTTTTGGCCCTGGTATATCATAAAATTTGATCATTGGTCGGGGAAGAAAGTACACCGGTGAAACTCCGGGTACCTGAATAATTTTCCGAATACATGACGTGACGAGGGAGGGGGAGAAGGAATGGCCCAGAAATCCAAGGCAACCCAAAAACCAGCGGCAGCCGGAGGCAAGAAAAAGACCGTCACAAAAAAAGCTGCGACGCCGACCAAAGCGAAAACGACGAAAACCTCGAAACCCGGCCCTTCAACCAGGGAGTTGAAAATAGGACAGAAGGCTCCGGCCTTTGCCCTGCCGAATCAGGACGGCAAGATCATGCGGCTCTCCGATTTCAAAGGGAAAAAAGTTGTCCTGTACTTTTATCCCAAAGACGATACGCCAGGTTGCACCAAGGAATCCTGCGCCTTTCGTGACGGTTTGGATGAAATTCATGCCAGCGGCGCCGTGGTGTTGGGGATCAGCGGAGACTCCGTGGATTCGCACAAGAAGTTTGTGAAAAAATTCAATCTCAATTTCCCCCTGCTCAGCGATGAAACGAAAACCGTGTTGCAGGCCTACGGCGTGTGGAAGGAAAAGTCGCTGTACGGCCGGAAATACATGGGCATCGAGCGCACGACGTTCATCATCGATGAACAAGGCAAACTCGATGATATCTTCCCGAAGGTCAAAGTCGACGGCCACCTGGAGGAGGTCCTGGCCGAACTCGACGTCATGCCCTAGCCTGAGTGCAGAGTACATCCTGACCCTACTCATTGAGGCGAACGTGCGCACCAATATCGAGATTGACTCCAACTTGATGACACAGGCCTTGAAGGCGGGCGGCTTCAAGACAAAGAGGGCCGCCGTGGAGGAAGGGTTGTGCCTGCTCGTGCGAACGCAGGCACAGGGCCGACTCCGCGGGCTGCGCGGAAAACTGCGCTGGGATGGCACGCTCGAAGAGATGCGGCGCGACCGGTGATAGTGGTGTATGGATCGATTATTTCAACGGTGTTTAGCCCGGTGTCTTACTATGGATGATAATTCTAGTCTAGATTTTTGCTGTGTGCGCTGCTATTGTCTATGGTAGATCATAGAAAAGCATGTAAAAGCCAGCCGTGAAGGTAGTAGGCAGCAGCAACGATGAGATAATTCCCCGACCTGCCCGCGAGGTTCGAGCGTATTGCCTTGCAGTACTTGATCAAAGAAGTTTCAAATTCCAGCACTTGACACCTTCTGGTACAATCGTTAGCCCATGGTTGCGCTAAACGCCTCGACGTTGGTTGACACGGTACTGCTCAAGGTTGCAAGTCGGTGTAACCTCGATTGCACCTATTGTTACATCTATCATATGGACGATGACGGTTGGCGCGGTCAACCGAAGTGCATGCCCGAGGCAGTTCAACTGGCGACTGTCCAACAACTCGCTGATCTTTATACTCATCAGAGGAAACCATTCAGCGTCGTGCTGCATGGCGGAGAACCATTGCTGATCGGGGTCGATCGTTTGCGCGACTTATGCAGCCAGCTTCGCTCTGCACTTCCGGTGCCCTGCGGTGTTCACGTGCAGACGAATGGAATACTCCTTACCGATGAGATCATCGACATCTTTGTTCAGTTCGATGTCGGAATCTCGATCAGCATCGATGGCCCTTCAGATGTGCATGATCGATTTCGCGTCGATAGCCGGGGGCGCGGATCGTATGAACGTGTGCGCAGTGCGATCAGTCGACTTACCGCACGAGAGGATGCACGTCCTTTGTTCGCCGGTGTTCTGGCGGTGATCGATCCTAGTTCCAACCCCAGTTCCGTCTATACCTCACTCAAGGCCACTGGCGCTCCGAGCATTGATTTCTTGGTTCGCGACGGAAACCACACACGTCTGCCTTTTGGGAAAGCACGCGCCGATTCAACCGAGTTTGGGTGTTGGATGGTCGAATTGCTTGACATTTACCTCAGCGACCCGGAGCCGCCACGTGTGCGGATCTTCGATGACATGCTCCGCCTTATTCTTGGAGGGCCGGCCCAGAAAGAGGGGGTTGGCACTACAGACTATGGCATTCTCGTGATCGAGACGGATGGGCGGATCAACAAGAACGACACGTTGAAAGTGGCTCACAAAGATGCCGACCGCTTCGAACAGACATCATGGTCCATCTTGTCCGATAACCTATTCGATATCGTCCGCAGTCATGCCTACGAAGATTATTACCGCCAGCAAAGGCCAACTGCCTCTGCATGCCGTGCCTGTCCTGAGCTAAAAGTTTGCGGTGGCGGGATGGTGGCGCATCGCTGGAGTGACGATCGCGGTTTCGACAATCCATCCGTCTTTTGTGCCGATCAACTATTGCTAATAAGACGAATGCGAGAATGGATCGCGCCGCAGATGGTCGCGAGAACAGCAAATGGAGGTGATTATGGACAACACGAAAAACTTGAACGCACCCCTGGAGTCGCAGTTAGTTGAGAACTCCGAGCTTGAGCCGAATGGTATGAGTAGTGTTGCTTTGGCTCGGCTTGTCGAGGAAGTGCGGAACAACGGTGACGGCGGACCTGCCTCTGCCACGGCCTATAATCGCACGTATCACCGCCACAACAGGTGACCGACGTTTCGTAGTCGCTCCATGCCTCCTTCCTATGAGCTATTTCGGAAGAGTGCTCTTGAAGCGGTAGAGCTGCACGATGCGCCTTTTCGCTACTTCCTCGCGCGGCGTTGCCTTGCGCCCGACATTGAGCAGACGCTTCTCGACTGGTTCGAGACTGATGCGCCTTGGCAACTTGTTAAAACCAACTTCTACGAACAGTATGAGTTCAGAATGCTCGACGTCGCTCTCCCGGAGAGTGTGTCCCCGTTGGCCTCTCCTGACAACTTCTCAGTGCTTCGTCGAGAGATGGAAGAGATTTTTGATGTAGCATTTAATGAGCGGATCCTGCTGGTAGCGCACAAGCTCGTGTCTGGACAGCGAATTGCCATTCACAATGACTATCTCGTTGGCAAAGAGACCCATCGCCTGACGATTCAACTCAATCGTGGCCTACGTGATGAGGACGGTGGTCTGTTCATGCTATTCAATAGCTTCGAACCGAGTGACGTCCATCGAATCATCCGGCCGGTCTGCGGAAGCGTGCTCGGTTTCGAGATCAGTGAGAACTCCCATCATGCGGTTTCTCTGCTGCATGGTGGAGAACGCTACACGCTCGTGTATTCGTTTTATGCCAAGCGGAATTGAGGAAGCGTTTAGGGCAGCACTCGCTCAATCGGCCGAACCGTGGTTTCCAAGTATCGCCGAACCGATGACCGCGACCACTTGGCAAGCAATTGCACGCCATGGATTTATTATGTCGAACTACGGGACACATCGATGGCTGCAGAACGATCCAACTGCTGAGCGTTTGGAACTTGCTACGCTGGATCTCGGCAACTCCCTTAAGTGCCGAATCGAAGAGTTGCCGGTGCCAAGCCGTGTGCGCTACGAAACATTTAGCTTGGTCTTTCCCAAATCTGTCTCCACGGAAGCCACCCTCTCAGCCGTCCGATCGGCCCTCTCCCTCATTGCCTTGGTTCCAAGCCTGCATGAAACCGTCGCAGCATATCTGCGGACCCTGCACGTTCTACAAGCACCCGGAACAGATTTTGATGTCAGTCATAGCGATCCGGCAGTGCCTTTCTCGATTTTCGTGTCAATTCCTTCTGGTGAACGAGAAAGCAAATTACGCCTTGCGGAGTCGATCATTCATGAATGCATGCATCTCCAACTCACCATGATTGAGGCCGAGTTGCCGCTTGTCTGCGACCGAAATGTGTTGGTCTTCTCGCCATGGCAGCAAACAGCGCGACCGCTTGGCGGCGTTCTGCATGGTCTGTACGTGTTTTCGGTGATAGATGCCTACTTTCAGTCCTTGGGTCAAAGCTGTTCGCTCACGCAGGAGGAGAGAGCGTTCGTTACGAAGCGCCGAGAACAGATATCTCAGGAGGTCGCGCAGGTTGCTAATCTCGCCACCACCAAGGGGCTGACAAATGAAGGACGAGTGCTAGTCCGTTACTTCCTCCGATGCCTCGGCATTTGAGGCGCTGGCCAGAAAGTCGGCAGCCATGGCGCTGAACACCTCTGCCGGTTGAATGGCAACTGCAAGCCCGTGACGAGCCTCTTTCAATAATGGCAGGGATTTGAGTTCTGGATTACTGGCAAAAATTTCAACTATGTCCTGTAGCAGGCTAAGTTCGTTCAAACGCGTCAATCGTTCTTCGACAAGTGGGCCTCGATTAAGGCCGAGGATCTCAATCGTCTCTTGTCCAGTTCTGGTCAAACCAACGGCGATCGCATCTCGAAATTTTATATGACGACGAGGGTCTTCCGGACCACCAGGGTTCAGAATAAGTGGCTTCTCAGTGGCTATATCATCAGTGTGGGACCGAGCGCGCCTAGTGGGGTTTGCTAACGGGAAATAATTTTTTTTGTTTTCTCTATTACATACTTGGCAACACCAATACAAATTGTCCCATGAATAGGCCAACCAATAGTAGCCGGGGATTAGCCTCGACGAGTTCTCATCCTGTTGTACAGCTCCCTTAGGTCGGTAGTGCTCCACATCTGCAGCCGCGAATGCTTCAAACCGTCCCTCGCAAAAGCAACATTTTCCATATTGGACTCTGCGAAGTGTATCTTTGATTGAGTTATGGCCATAGATGGTTTTTTCAAATTTGAACTTTCTGGTTCCATTCAAATAGTCATTTGAATTTGTGGTATAAGCTGCGCAATCTCTTTTTCTTCGCGCGCTTCCATCTTTTGCCAGCCTCCTTGGTGCGTCCGGTTTACACACTCGGATCATGAAGAATCTCTGCTTGCTCGGAGACGCTCGGCGGCTTGGCGAATGATGTCCATCGTCTTTTGGTCTGCGAACGATTCCGCGGTTGGCAACCCAAGAATCCTGTGGTCCAAGTCAGCGAGCTCTGTGCTCTCCCCAACCGAGAGGCGCCCCTTCAGGACAAGTTCTCGTCGGCGTTTCTGTAACTTCTCAACCTCATGGGAACGTGATGATTCAAGGCCGATTAGACGGCTCGTGCTGACCTGATCGAGGCGCCAATCGCGAATGGCGATGGGATCGTTGTCGATTACCATATGGTCGTCCTGCCATCGAACGACGGCCAAATTTTCGTTTAGCGAACTTTGCACCATCAGCGGGCTGTGGGCGGTCGCTATAAACTGAACATTTGGGAAATGTTTGATAAGATGCCCACGAATTTTGCGCTGCCAGAGGGGGTGAAGGTGAAGGTCGATTTCGTCGACAACCACGATTGCCGGCTCATGGAGGGGATTCGAGCTTTTTGGATAGCGCTCAAATAGTCTCCTGGCGATGTCAACCGTCCAAGCGGATACTGTCTGGTACCCGAGGCTCAACTGACCAAGCGGTACATATCCAGAATGAGTCTTTACCTGGACTCCGGTTTGATTGGAAGGGTAGCCCGGAGTTGGTGGCCCAAGTATCTTAATGTCTTCAGGACGCTCAATCTCCGGCAGGATCTCGGAAAGCATCTTCTTTAGACTGTCAAGAAGTCTCTTGGTGCCTGGACGTTTCCTCAAAGCAGAGTGGTCGAGCTGGTGTAGAAGTTCTTCGGCATCGTGAAGTTCAGCCGAGACTTTGAATAACGACTCGATGGGACCAGTTGGCGTGACTTTGTCGACATTGGTGTCTCTCGGATGGCGACCGGCGCCATAGCCCAGGACAAGAGGTTCCTTGACCTCTCTAGAGACTTCACCACCAGGATCAAAATTTTTGATACCGTCTTTGGTCCGTATGAATTCAAGTGACGTTGAGATGGTTCCCTGCCGAGACTTTTTTCGCGCATCGAGAGTTACTCCAACCGAGAGATAGGCACGCAGCCCTGCCGGCTTAGCGTTTCCATATCGAGCCAGCGCGCTCAGCACTTCATTATCATCTTCTCTCGCCCAGTCTGGTTCGACAGGTTTGGACCAGAGATCGTTTTCATTATCTGACGGATCGTTGAAAACCGGACTCATGCGGGCTAGGCACTGGAGCAGCGTCGTCTTACCAACGCCATTGTCTCCGACAATGAGGGTCCAGCGAGCGGGAAGGTCATCGTCATTTAGGAGTTTCAACTCCTGACGCTCGCTGAAGGAACGGATATTTTCCAGCTCCAGCTTTGTAAAATAAACTGGAAGATCAGGTCGTTTCGGCATCAACTCTCCAGTTGAGGATGGCGGAAGTCACAGAATTCAAGCGTTGTGATATCAACGGCACCCTGGAGGTCTAGGTTAAGTGAGCCTCGGGGTTGTATCAATCAGGGTGAAGGCAAGCAAGATTCACTCTGATTCTACGCTGATATACTGACAGGAAACGCGTTGTGTCAAGCAGCAGGGCAGCAAGCAGGACTCACCGACCTTAAACCCTCGACAATGATAGCGCCACCATGCTAATCCGCGTAGAATGGATAGTTTTTCAATGCAGCAGAATGTTTTTGGTGTGTTGGTAAGGATGATGCTGCATGCGGTCCAGGTTCTGGCATACGAGTCCCAGACTGATCACGCACTGCTCGAAGTTTGAAGAGAGTTTCCGACTGTTTTCGTCACTAGGCGTTTGTGGGCCATGAACGCCCTACGGAGCGCGGCATTTGGTTTGAGAGGATTAACGAGGGCGTCGAAAAACCGGTTCCAGTCCCGCTGGCTTATTGCCAGTCGTTCGGGTTGGGAGATTAGGCGATCGGCGGCTTCGAGCGCGTTGTTTACGACGAAACCCGATGCCGTCGTGTTCGCCAGTGCCGCCGCGCGTTTCAGCATGTGCTTCGCCACAGGATCAATGCGAACCTGCACTCGTTCGGTTTTGGTTTGCCGGGCAGCCATCGGAGGTTCTCTTTCTGTGTCGTCAATGTAAGCCAAACCAGCTCACACGCCAAGTCACGATGACCGGCGAAAAATGTTTCGCCCCTGCGTCTTCACTCCCGCCGTCGTCACCGTGGCTCGGTTTCATCGCCGATCACGGACGCGTCGTGTTCACCGAAAATCGCGGTATCATGCGTGTAGTGTTTGAACTCCAAGAGATTGTGTGAGGGGTCTTCGAGAAAAAACGTCTGATGTTCCAGCCGGGTTCCCGGAAATCGACGGCGAGGCTGTTGGTAAAACTTCAGCCCGCGGGTCCTGGCCCGATCAACCACTTCTTGCCACTCCGCCTCGTCCGTAAACACCAATCCGAAATGTCGAGGATAAATCCCTTTCTGCCGGGGAAGCGGTTCGGTGGTCAATTGCGCCACAATTTGATGATTATGGAATTCCATCACCATGGCGTCCGACGAGCGGCGCCCGAGCGTGCAGCCCAGTCCGTCCACGTAAAACCGCTTGGCTTCTTCCAGATCGTGTACGGGAAAAGCCAGATGAAAGAAGACTGATCCCATACCACCCTCGCGATTCTACCGTGGCTTAATGCAGCAGGATGTCTTTGGCCCGTTGGTGCGGAGGATGTTGCATGCGGTCCAGGTCCTGGCGTACGAGGCCGAGCCCGGTCACGCACAGTTCGAAGTTCGACGAGAGCTTTTGAAACAGCACCGGCGGTTCCGTCCGCTCGCCGTGTTGGAAGGCGGCGACAATCCGGTACGAGCGTTTCCCGGCTTTCACGTAATTCACGAAATGATCCTTGTGGTAAATCAGCCCGCCGGTTTTGAGATAGCGGAGATATTCCGGAAACAGTCCCGCAATGAACAGCGTCAAATCGCCGATGTGCCGGTGAATGGTCCGTTCCCGGTCTAGCTCGGGGGAGTCCGTCGCGAGTTCGGATTCGTATAAGAGTTCGGCCACCGTTTCGACGGGTTGTCCGTGCTGGTCCCTGATGTGGCGGAGTTGGTCGACGTGGGAGAATTCGACGAGCAGATTGGAGAGATAGGCGGTGACGTTGAAATCGGGCCAGCCCAGCGACTCGGTAAAGCTGCGTTCCGTCAGCGCACCGAATAGTCGCCTGAGTGGATGATGTTGAGAAACAGCGGTTGCCATCTTCCCCCCCCCTTTGACCCGTACGGACCGGGTCTTTTTCACCACCTATTCTATTGTCTCCGATTCCCTCCGGTGGCTGTCAAGAACAAATGTGACCGGGCCGTCATTTTCCAAGGTGACGACCATGTTGGCACCGAACTTGCCTGTTTGTACGTGAACCCCATGTTCTCGAATGGCGTTCGCCACGGATTCATAGAATCGTTGCGCCGTATCGGGCGGCGCTGCAGCATCGAATCCCGGACGCCGGCCACGATGCGTGTCGCCCAACAACGTGAATTGAGAGACAATCAGGACGGCTCCTTGTACCTCCGCGACCGACCGGTTCATCTTCCCTGCCTCGTCGGGAAAGATGCGGAGCTGCGGGATCTTGCCGGCCATATAGGAGACGTCCGCGCCGGCATCGCCTTTCGCCACTCCCAGCAGGACCACCAGCCCTTGCGCGATGGATGCGATCGTGTCGCCGTCGACCGTGACGGAAGCCGAGCGGACCCGTTGGAGTACGGCTCTTATGTGTAGACCCTCCGTGGAAGTTGAATGTGTTCAGTCATTCGCTGACAGTTTCCGTCGTCTCCTTCCCCTCCTTTGTAAGGACGGGAACTTTTTCCGAAGAGGGAAAAGTTGGGAGGTAGAGGCAACGGCAACCGGCGTGAGGACTCTACCCCACCTATCCTCCCCTTACAAAGGGGAGGGATGAAAACCGCAGATCCTTCCCCTCCTTTACAGGGGACGTCAGATCTGCGGGCGCAAGGCTGGCACGTGGCGTTGAAGGAGCTTCCATAGGACCTCCAGTTCCCGGGAGTGAAACAGGGCCTGCATGCCGACGTATCCGGTCACGCTCAAGCCGATGCCGACCGTCAGCATGATGCCCTTGGCGATCCATTCGTCCGCGCGTTGCCAGACCGCCAAATCCGCAATCCATAGGCAACTCAGTACCACGGGGATGGTCGCGAGCCCGGCCTGGCCGAGTGAGCGACCCACCCCTCGCCAATCAATGCCGCCCAGTCGATGCGTGAGAATGCCGATCAGCACACCGATGTTCACCATCGCCGAGAGCGCCGTGGCCAGGGCCAGGCCGGCGTGTTCAAACGTCTGCATCAGGAGCAGCGCCAGCACGATATTGATGAGCATGGCGGCCACTGCAGCGAGAGCCGGGGTTTTCGTATCCTGGAGTGAATAGAAGGCCGTCACGACGATGCGAATACCCGCGAAGGCCCACAGCCCCACGGCATAGGCCAACACGGCGGCGGCGGTGGCTTGCGTGTCCGCGGCGGAAAAGGCGCCGTGTTCAAACAACAGGTGCACGATGGGGTGCCGAAGCAGGATGACCCCGATCATGGCCGGCAGGATGATGAAGCCGATCATGCGCAGGCCGAACCCCAGCGTGTCCCGCAGTTCATCCATGGCCCCGCGCGCCGCCTGGTCCGACAGGGTGGGCAGAATGGCCGTGGCCAGGGCCACGCCGAAAATGCCCAATGGGAATTGGATCAAGCGCATGCCGTAAAACAGGTAGGTGGGCCCGCCGGCGAAATACGACGCCAGGATCGTACTCACGGTAATGTTGATCTGCACCACGGAGAGCCCCAACAACGACGGAACAATCAAGGTCCCGATCCTGCGCACGCCGGGATGTCCGGGGTTGAACCGCCATCCGAAGAGCAGGCCGCGTTTCTGAATGCCGGGCAGTTGAATGACGAATTGCGCCAGGCCGCCGGCCACGACCCCGAGGGCGATGCCCAGCACCGGCTCCTCCATCGAGGGAGCCACCACCAGCGCCGACACGATAATGCAGACGTTGAAAAACACCGGGCCGAGGGCCGGGGCGGCAAAGGCTCGCAAGGAATTGAGGATGCCCATGGTCAGGGCCGCCAAGCTGATGAAGATCAGGTACGGGAACATGATCCGGGTCAGGACGGTCGTGAGACCCAACCGGCCGGCGTCATCGTGAAACCCGGGCGCCAGGACCCACACGAGGCCCGGGGCGGCGATCACGCCGAGCAGGGTGATCAGCGTGACGATGGACAGCAGCGTGGTAAACACGGCGCTGGCCAGTTCCCACGTTTCCTTTTTACTGCGCAGGGTCTGGTATTCGGTAAAGACGGGGATAAAGGCGGAGGACATGGACCCTTCGGCCAGGAGTTCGCGCAGCAGGTTGGGAATACGATAGGCCACGAAGAACGCATCGGCCGCGATGGTCGCCCCCAGCAGCCGCGCGAGCAGGACGTCGCGCACCAACCCCAGGATGCGGCTGGACAACGTGGCGCCGCCGATCAGCCCCGCGGCTCCCGCGATGGCGCGGTGCTCGTCGGCGTTCGGCGATTGAGTTTCGGGAGACATGCCCTATAAGCCGCCCCGGTCCTGGCGCGGGATGGTTAATTTCGCCTCGATGAATTCCTGGTGAGGCAGTTCGAACGATTTGGCGATCTGGCGGATGGCTTCGATCTCGGCATGAGAGGTGTCCTCCGCGGCGTTGGCAATGGCGAACAGGCACCGCAGAAACGCTTTTCGCTCCTCGATGGACGTATGGTGGCAGAACCCCCGGGTGAGCCGGACGAGGTCCAGGCCGTTCATGATCCGGGCGCGGCTCATCTCGGTGATCAACTGCGCTTCGTCATCGGGCACGTTCCAGAGTTGCCGGAGCCCCTGGCTCATGGCCTCGCGTTCGCGGTGACACACTTCGTTGTCCACCCAAGCCACGTGCGCCATCAGGCCCGCGGCCAAACAGATTTTCCGGGCCTCCGTCTCGGGGAACGAGAGAGTGCGCCCCTGCTGTTGCAACTCCGACGTCAACTGGAAATAAATCGTGTTCTTGATGAAATCCTCGATCCGGCCCTCCCGGGACCCTTGACCGGCCTTGCGTTTCAGGGCTTGTCGAAAGGGCGCGGTGAGGTGCCCTAACAGGCCGCCGCTGCGTCCTTCGATATCCTGGCGGATGTCCTCCAGGAATGCCGATTCATTCGCCCGGTCGGCCCCGTCGTCCGCGACCAGTTTCTCCAAGGTCTGAATCACAAGCTGTTTGTCCTGCGAGGACCGAATGCCGGAGAGGACGCGCTGGAGCAAGTCCTGGCGTTCGGTGTCGCTCACCGCATGGGTCATGTAGAGTTCCAGTTGCGTCCAATCTTCCCCGGAAATATCAGGGAGCAGGAACAGGAGTTCCTTCAAGACGTTGATCTCTTCCGGCTCGATCCGGCCGTCGATCCAGGCAATGCCGATCATCAATTTTCCGAGATCAAGAATAAAATCCCTGGTGGCCATGCTTCCCTCATTACCCCCTGTATCGTTTTGTTTCATTGACACTCAAACGAACCTTTCTATAGCATCTTTCGGAGTTTTTGTCTTTGGAAAAGACCGCTTGGAGGAAGGCGGATCAATGGGTCTGAAACCGAGAGAGCGGACACGCAGGTCCGCCCCTACGCAATAAATGGACACGCATGTAACGCCTGCTTCGCCGTACCCGTGGGGCCGGCTGTGGTTTTTCGGAACGGCCTTTACCACGGGCGCCGTGGTCATGGCCCTGGAAATTCTGGGCAGTCGTCTGCTCGCCCCGGTGTTCGGAACCTCGTTGTTCGTCTGGGGCGCGCTGATCGGGGTTGTCCTCGCAGCCATGAGCAGTGGCTATTCCACCGGCGGCTGGCTGGCCGACCGGCGTTCGCCCGGCGCGGTGTTGCCCTGGTTACTGCTGGGCTCGGGCGCTTGGACCCTCCTGCTGGCCGGAGTGGGGCAGTCCATCGTGTTTACGGTCTCGCAATGGACCACGGACCCGCGATGGGGTCCCTGTCTCGCGGCCAGTGTGTTGTTGGCGGTTCCGGCGTTCGGGTTGAGCGGCGTGCTTCCCGTGCTCTTGCGATTGGCGATCGCCGACATGGGACATTTGGGCCGGCACACCGGGGCAATGATCGCCGTCTCCACCATCGGCAGCCTGGTCGGGACCTGGGGCACGTCGTTTTTCCTGTTGACGTGGTTGGGGAGCCTGACCCTGGTCGCGGTCCTGGGCGTCGTGCTGGTGCTCTTGGGATTAGGCTGGTTGTGGTGGAGCCGTCTGGTCAAGGGGTTGGTGCTGGTGCCGCTCGTCGGGGTGCTGGGCGGGTTGGTCTGGCTGGGATTCAACCCGGTTCTCGTCTATCCTCCGGCGATCCATCAGGAAGACAGCCCGTATCAGCAGGTGCGCGTACGCGATGAGAAAGGCCTGCGCTTCCTGGTGCTCGACAATACGTTCCACGCGATCATGTGGCAGCCCGATCCGGTGCGCTTGGCGCTTCCGTACAGTCAGATGATGATGGCCGCCATGGCTTTGCATCCTCAGCCGCAACGGGGGCTGATCCTGGGGCAGGGAGGCGGGTCAATCGCCAAGTGGCTGGAGCGGCATTGGCCTGAACTGGAAGTGGACGTGGTCGAGATGGACCCCTCGGTCGTCGAAGCAGCCGAAAGATATTTTGACTATGACGCGCCCCCCAACCACCACGTGTACGTCCAGGATGCGCGCGTGTTTTTGGCAAGGCAGGCCACGCAATACGACGTCATCTGGGTGGACGTCTTTGCCCGTCACCAGATCCCGTTTCATCTGACCACCACGGAATTTTACGCCCAATTGCGGGACCACCTGAGCGCGGACGGCGTGATTGCGGTCAACCTGGCCGCCTCGGATTCGGACCTGGACCGGATCAGGGCCGAGGCCGTGGTCTCCACGATGAAAACTTCGTTCCCATACGTGGAGACGTACAGTATTCCCGCCCCCACCTGGCTCCGCACCAAACCGGGCTCGGTGAACCTGATCTTCTTCGCCGGTCGCGGTCCGCTCCGCATGGAGTCCGACGAGTTTTCCCTGGCGACGATTATCCTCCTGAATCAAGGCAAGATGCCGCCCGAAGTCCTGCCGTTTTTGAATACCGCCAGAGGTCCGGAATGGAACCCCGGTCTCATCCTGACCGACGATTTCTCCCCATTCGATATCCTGCAGGGGAGCGGGTAGCACCTCCCCGGCAGCGCGAGACGCTGCTTATCTACATCAACCACAAGTGCCAGTTGCAGACGAAACGCCTCAACGAACGAACGAATGAATCAGAGCAGATCGTATGGCCCCAGAAAGCGCTCGCCATCGAAGTGAATTAAGTGCGATGGTGCATCGGCAACCCATACTTCGGTTTCCCACGCAATCTCACCAAGGTGCCGTGACATAGTGGTACGATTCGGGAAGGCGGTCACGTACACCAGCCCGGCCTTTGCTCCCATAAACAATTTGGCCAACTCAGTGTGTCTCTTGCCGTCAACGGGTCCATGACTGGTAACGGCCTCTACCAGCTACAAGCCAGTTACGATCAGCATAGTAGAGAACGACGTCCGGCATCTTCCCGTGTGCATAGACGTTGACGCCCAGATCAGCGAGCAGAAGTTCGTCAAAGTATCCCCATTTGTCACCGGTGTCTCCAGCATAGATCAGGACGCTACCTGGCGTAAAGCGAGGCCCGAAGTCCTCAATAATCAAACGTATCAGCTCACTATGTTCACCAGGACTGAGGGTTATTTTCTTGCTCTTGGCAATTTGCACGGGAATTCGGCTTTGTTGGCGCTCTTTGGCATACTTGGCGGTCAGCGTCTCACGACGGGAGAGATAGTCTGTCAGCTTGTCGTGCCACGTCTTGGTGCCGAAGCTGCGAAGCAATTCCAGTGTTGCCGGTTCAATCTGATAGACCGCTTTTGGGCTATTAACCGGTCTGTCGGGTGCATCAGGGTTGTAGACGGCGATTCCGGCATCCACGAACTGATGCATAGTCTGCCGGCGAAACGTTTCTCGTGTGTTCGGGGCATATTCTTTCCGGTAGTGCTCCCTCGCCCAATCCATGATCGGTGTAATGCCCATAAGGGGATTTTCCGCTCGCGCCCATTTCTTGCGAGGCGTCAAGTTCAGCAATGCAAGCAATCATAGCGCGGAACGCGTATTTTGTTGGGCACGGGGCAACCCAAGTGCAATGAGGATTTGGTTGGCTTCGGTGATGCGTTTATTGGGCACATTCGTCATGCGCCCAGACTCTCCAGTTGCTCCGCGGTCAAGGCCTGAATCGGCTCACGGCGGCGGATAGCCCTCTTACCTAAGGCAATGAGACTTTCCTTGTTCGG
>MPMZ01000006.1 GCA_002238765.1 Nitrospira sp. bin75 | reverse complement strand
CTTGGCGGGCAAACGCCCGACCAAGTCTATTTCAACCAGCCCAAGCCAATCCCGGCGGCGGCATAACCAGAGCGGAGAGCCACTTATCAACAGCCTGCAACCTGTTCAAGGAAACCGAGCCACCTCTCTCTGCAAGAAATAAAGTAGGCTTGAGGTTATCCTTGGCAGGCTTTGCATCTGCACACCAAGAAATCAACATCGCCCGGTTTGTGATCCTGACCTTGCCCTGAGCAAAGCGAAGGACCTGCTTCCCCTTCCGTCATTCCCGACCCCGATCGGAAATCCAGAGTCGTTGCCTTGTACATGCAGGGTTTCGCCCCCTCGCGACGAGGTTCCTTCGCTCTGCTCAGGACAGGCTCTTTTGTTTCGGCAAAGGACCCAAAACCATTGGCGGCCGGGCTTCGTCTCTTAGGAAACAATCAGTGGGCCGAGGAGGGGGGCTCGGAGGAGTCGGCGGGGGCTCCTGATGTTTCTGGAGCGGCTGATTCAGGAGCCGCTCCCGTGCTCTCCGGAGCGGAGGAGGGGACTTCGCCGGACGTCACGGGAGCGTCGATCACCGAAGACGCGACGTTCTCCTGTCTGGACAGCAACGCCAGGCTGAGCGAGGTCACCATGAAAATAACGGCCGCAGCCACCGTGATCTTGCTGAGAAACGTCCCGGGACCGCGACTGCCGAACACCGTATTGCTGGACCCGCCGAAGGCCGCACCGATTTCGGCGCCCTTTCCTGCCTGAAGCAGGATAGCGGCAATCATCAGAAAACAGACGATGAGATGGAGAATGACGGTGGCGGTATACATGGATATTCTTTCTAGGCCTGATCGCAACGAGCTTAGGCGGCCATCTCACAGATCTTAGCAAAGCCTTCGGGATCAAGACAAGCTTTTCCGACGAGGGCCCCGTCGATCTCATCCGACCCGAAGAGTTCTCCGGCATTGTCAGGAGAAACGCTTCCTCCATAGATGATTCTCGTTCGTTGTCCATTGTGCGGCCATTCCGCGTTCAGGATCGAGCGAAGAAAGGCGTGCACCTCTTCGATGTGTGGGACAGTGGCGGCGTAGCCGGTGCCGATAGCCCACACCGGCTCATAGGCAATGGCCAGCCCGCGTATCCGCTCGGGAGGAACGTCGCGTAACGCCCGAAGCAGTTGGTCTTTGACCACGTCTTGCGTATGCCCGGCCTGCCGTTCCTCCAGGGTTTCCCCCACGCACAGGATGGGAGCGAGATCATGTCGCAAGGCGGCCTGCAGCTTGTTGTGGACGTGGGAATCGGTTTCCCCCAGGAGTCGCCGGCGTTCCGAATGCCCGACGATGACCGAGTGGCACCCCACGTCTTTCAGCATGCGTGCGGACACCTCACCCGTGTAGGCCCCCTCGTCTTCCCATGACAGATCCTGCGCGCCCAGCCGGAACGGATCATCGGCATGAAGCATTTGCCGGATGCCGTACAGAGCGGTAAACGGGGGAAGGAGCAGGATCTCCACGGAGACGTTATGAGCCAGGGCCTGCCGGAAGCGGTGGACGAACTCGACGGCTTCGGCCGTCGAGTTGTGCATTTTCCAATTGCCTGCGATGAGTCGGGGGTTCACGAAAGCGGTGACCGTAGGATATCAGGGTAAAAGGGAGGGAACGAAACCATTACCGGCCCGGCAGAGCCGCCAGCCCGGGCATGTTCCCCCCTTCCAGCAAGGTGAGCGCCGCACCGCCCCCCGTGGAAATAAACGACATGCTGTCGGTTTCGCCCGCGCGGTGGATGGCCAGAGCGGTCGAGCCGCCCCCGACGATCGTCAGGGCATAGGCATTGGCGACGGCGTGGGCCATGGCTTGAGTGCCCCGGGCAAAGGCATCCCGTTCGAACAGGCCCATCGGTCCGTTCCAGAGAATGGTTTTGGCGTTTTCCACGGCTGCGGAAAAGAGTTTGACGGAGGCCGGGCCGATATCCAGGCCGTACCAGCCTTCGGGAATCTCCTGGATGGGCACGATTTTCGTTTCGGCTCCGGGGTCCAGGCTGGCCGCCACCACGCAATCCACCGGAAGATAAAATTTGATGCCCTGCTCGATGGCGCGGTCGTACACGCCCTTGGCGAAATCCAGCATTTCGTCTTCGACCAGGGACCGGCCGATTTCCAGGTTCATGGCTTTCAGAAACGTGAACGCCATGCCGCCGCCGATAATGACTTTATCGACCTTATTTTCGAAGTTCTTGATGACCCCGATTTTGCCCGACACCTTCGCGCCGCCCAGCAGGGCCACGAAGGGACGGACGGGATTTTCCACGGCCCCCTCCAGGTACTCCACTTCCCGTTTCATCAAATAGCCGGCCGCGGACGTTTTGATAAACAAGGGGATCCCGGCAGTGGAGGCGTGGGACCGGTGCGCGGTCCCGAACGCGTCATTGATAAAGACGTCACCCAATGAGGCCAGTTCCGAGGCGAAATGCTCGTCGTTGGCTTCCTCTCCGGGATGAAACCGGAGATTCTCCAGCACCATGACGTCGCCGGGCTGCAATTGACTCACGAGGTTTTTGACCACCGGACCCACGCAGTCAGGCGAGAACGTCACCTCCTTCCCCAGGAGGCGCTTCAGACGTTTGGCCACCGGCGCCAGGCTGAGTTCCGGGCAGACCGTGCCCTTGGGACGTCCCAGGTGTGAACACAGAATCACGCTCCCGCCTTCATCGACGACGTGATTGATCGTGGGAATCGCCGCGCGAATCCGGGAATCGTCCGTAATTTTCCGATCCTCGTCGAGTGGCACGTTGAAGTCGACGCGAATAATGACCCGCTTCCCTTGCAGATCGACCTGATCAATGGTTTGTTTGGTAATGTGCACGATACATCCTTTCCTCCGGAACCGCCTGGGTCTGCTCAATGCGGCGGGACAGGAGGGCGAGAACGTCTTAGTTTTTCGAAGCTAAAAATTTCACCAGATCCCTCAACCGGCAGGAATAGCCCCACTCGTTGTCGTACCAGGCAAATACCTTGACGAACCGGCGATTCATCACGGTCGTGAGCGGGGCATCGACAACCGCCGAATAGGGGCTTCCGTTGAGATCGACGGAGACGATAGGCGCTTCGGAATACCCCAGCAGGCCGTGCAGCGGGCCTTCGGCGGCCTTGGCGAAGGCGGCGTTGACGTCGGCGGTATCACAATCCCGTTCGGTTTCCACACCCAGGTCGATCAGGGAAACATTGGGGGTGGGGACGCGAATGGCGACCCCGTCGAGTTTGCCCTTCAACTCCGGGATCACCAGGTGCAGGGCTTTGGCCGCGCCGGTCGAGGTCGGGATCATCGAGAGTCCCGCGCTCCTGGCGCGCCGCAGATCCTTATGGGGCAAATCCAGCAGTTGCTGGTCGTTCGTATAAGAGTGAATGGTGGTCATGAAGCCGTGGTCGATGCCGAAATTCTCGAGCAATACTTTGGCCACCGCGGCCAAACAGTTGGTCGTACAAGAAGCATTGGAGATGACGTGGTGAGACGCGGGATCATACGATTGTTCGTTCACCCCCAACACGATCGTGAGGTCGGCGTTTTTGCCCGGAGCCGAGATCACCACCCGGGGAGCGCCGGCCGACAAATGTTGGCTCGCTCCTTCCCGGTCGGTGAAACGACCCGTCGCCTCTACGACCACGTCGACGCCCAGTTCTTTCCACGGCAATTCCTTGGGGTCCCGTTCAGCAAAGACGTTGATGCGTTGGTTATCGACCAGCAGGTGATCGTCTCCGGCTTCAACCGTTCCCTGGAACCGGCCGTGGACCGAATCAAAGGCCAGCAGATGACTCAAGGTTTTCGAGTCGGTCAGATCGTTGATCCCGACAACGTGAATAGCAGGGTCGCCCAATGAAGCTCGAAAAAAGTTTCGTCCGATTCGTCCAAATCCGTTGATTCCGACACGAATAGCCATCACTGTCCTGTTTGTAAAACGGTTAAAAATTCCTATGGAGAGGGGAAACTTAAATAATACTTATAGGCAGCGGTGAAGTCAAATCTTCATGGCTTCCCTGACTTCACCGAGGGTCTGACGGGCGACCCTGGACGCGCGTTCGCCCCCGGCCCTGGCCACGTCGTCGAGCCGGGCGGGGTTGGCCTCGAGCGAGGCGCGGGCGTCCCAAATGGGCGAGAGTTGCGCCACGACGCGGTCCGCCACGAATTTCTTGCAGTCGATACAGCCGATTTGTGCCGTGCGGCATTCTTCGTTGACCTGGTCGATGACCGTGGCGTCGGAATAGATCTTGTGGAATTCAAACACCGGGCAGATATCGGGGTTCCCCGGGTCGGTCCGCCGCACTCGCGCCGGATCGGTGACCATGGTCTTGAGGGTTTGCCGGACCGTGGGTTCGGGGTCGGACAGGTTGATCGCGTTCCGGTAACTCTTGCTCATCTTGCGACCGTCGGTTCCGACGACTTTGGGAAATTCCGTGAGCAGTTCCTGTGGTTCCACCAATACTGGCGTATAGAGACTGTTGAACCGCCGGGCGATTTCGCGGGTCAGTTCCAGATGGGGGAGTTGGTCTTTGCCGACCGGCACGGCATTGGCCTTGTAGAGCAGAATGTCGGCGGCTTGCAGGACGGGATAGCCCAAAAACCCGTGCGTGGAGAGGTCGCGTCCCTCCAGTTGTTCCTGCTTTTCCTTATACGTCGGATTGCGTTCCAACCACGAGACCGGGGTCAGCATCGAAAGGAGCAGATGGAACTCCGCGTGTTCCGGCACGTGGGATTGTACGAAGACCGTGGACCGTTCGGGGTCGATCCCCGACGCGAGCCAATCAATCAGCAATTCCCGCACGTAGGTCGTGACGTGGCCGGTGTCTTCGTAATTGGTGGACAGCGCGTGCCAGTCCGCCACGAAGAAGAAACACGTGTGGTCGTCCTGCAGGACTTTCCAATTCGTGAGAGCTCCGAGATAATTGCCCAAATGCAGGCGTCCACTGGGCTGCATGCCGCTGACCACGCGCATCGTTCACTCCTTCTACTAACCGTTACAACACGAACCTCGAGAGAATGGATCCGGTCATGAATTGGAAGATCGTCCCGATAAAGCCGCCGACCACGTGAATCCGCGAATCGAAAAAGAGCAAGCCGAGGATAATCAGCATGCCGTAGGGTTCCAGCCGGCTGAGCAGGATGGCCGGTTTGAGCGGCAGGCTGCTCAGCAGAATCCGGCCTCCGTCGAGCGGGGGAATCGGCAGCAGATTGAATGCAAAGAGCAGGGTGTTGATGATAATCGAAAACAGGGCCATCGCGACCAGCGGCAACAGGATCATCCCTAAGAGGTCGCTTCTCGGGGTGACTCCCGGCTGGGGAGGCCAATTTTCCTGCAGCGTCGGATCGATGGTGAGCAGGACGTTCAAGAGGACCCCGCTCAGGATGGCCAGCACGAAATTCATCGCCGGCCCGGCCGCCGCCACGAGGGCCATATCGCGTCGCGGGTTGCGTAAACGTCCCGGCGTCACGGGAACGGGTTTCGCCCATCCGAACAAAAACCCGCCGGGCATCAGCAGGCAGAGCAGGGGAACGATAATGGTGCCGAACCGGTCGATATGGACGAGCGGATTGAGCGTCAACCGGCCGTGTTCCCGGGCCGTGCCGTCTCCGTAATAATTGGCGACCCAGCCGTGGGCGTACTCGTGCAGGACCACGGCCAGCATCAGCGGCAGGATCACGTAGGACAGGGTATGAAAGAACTGGGCTATCATGCGGTATGCCGGACCCTCAATCCAGTTGGACGAAGCGACCGTGTTGAACTTGGATCATATACACTTTGCGGGTGAGGATGCCACCCTCGTCGAATTTTTCCAGACCGCCCAGCGTGGGAAGGTTGTGCCGGACGAAGAGTTGCATGCGCACGTCGGCCCCGGTCGTCGCGCCGCGGTGGATCGTGTCGAGGACCACGCGCATGGCGTCGTAGGCCTGGACCGCGAAAATCGACGGGTCGGCCTGAAACCGGTCGCGATAGGCGGCAATAAAACGCCGGACGTCCGGATCAACGGTGTCGAGGAACAGGGCATCCCCGAACACTCCCCCCTCGATGGAACTGCGGCCCCACTTCAGGAGATTGGGGTGGTTCCAGGTATTCGTCCCCAGCAAGGGCACGTTCACGTCGAAAAAGGCGAGTTGCGCGGCAAGAAAGGCCACGTCGGTCGGATGGCCGGGGAGAAACAGGGCATCGAATCCCGGGGTATAGACCAGCGGCACCTCTTCATCTTCCTGCCCGTCCTTCGGCGGTGGTTCCTCCCTGATGGGACTGCTCTCCGGACCGACCGGTTCCTCGGGCGTCAGGGGCACCATTTCACCGTAGAGGCTCAAATCCGTCTCTTTGATGCGAATGATTTGAAGCGACGCGTCCGTTGTGCGAGGTGCGTATCCCTCGGCGGCAATCACCTCTCCCCCGTTTCGAGCCACGGCTTGGTGAAACAGGTCATGCAAGCGCCGGCCATGAGGCGTGCGGGGAGCCAGGATGCAAAAACGGGAATACCCGAACTGCCGCATGGCATAGTCCACTAGGCGGTCGATCTGGAGGGACGGCGTCATGGCCGTGCTGAACCAGTACCGGCCGAACCGCTTGACGTCCGGCAGGGTCGCGGTGGGCGTGATGAACGGCACGCCCGCGAGGTCCGGGGCATCGCCCAGGAGTTGCACTTCCCGGGCCAGCAGGGGCCCGATCAGGGCGATGGGCGAAAAGTCGTAGAGCAGGGAGGACAGTTCTCGGCGGAGCCGGCCGGCCGGCCGGACGCTGTCCTCGACCACGAGCCCGACGGCGCGGGAGCCCCAAAGGGTCTCCGTCTCGTCCAGGGCCAGCCGGATGCCGTTGAACGCCTCGGTCCCGAAGGGCTTCATGGGTCCCGAAAAGGGCAGGACCGCGGCGATCACGTGGCGATGGGCCTTGAGCCCGGCCACGGCGGTCTGCAGAAGCGCGGTCGCGGCCGGAGCATAGGCATGACCGGGAAAGCGGTGCAGAAAAGTGCGGAGGTCCCGTTCGGCCAGCGTCTCGTCCCCCCGCGACAGGTGAAGTTCGATGAAACGGATCAAGGCCAGGTCGCCGGGATACGTGCTCGAAAAGGCATCCAGGACTCCGCCGAGCGCTTGGTCGTCCATCCGGTGCAGGATCAGGCCGCGAAGGTAATCCCGGAGATCCCGCTGAACCGCGGCCCCGGCCTGGTCCGCATGGGTCAGGGCGGCGTGAACCGCCCGCAGGGGCTCGCCGTTCGCTTCGTACGCCAGGCACAAGCGAGAGAGGGCCTCGGCGCGGAGCGTCTGGTCCGGCGTCAGGTCCAGGACCCGGGACAGGATGGGAATAGCGCGGCCGGGTTGTTGCAATGCGGTATAGAGGGCGCCCAGCCGCAACCGGGCCTCGTGGGCCAGCCGGGAGCCCGGAAATTCTTCCAGGAATTGCTCGAGGGTGACGATGGCCTGGCTGTCCCGGCCCTGTGCTTCCAGCGCGGCGGCCTGCAAAATTGTGAAGGACTCGATGAAGGCGGGCGACGCGGATTGATCCAGAAACCCGTCGATCAGGTCCAGCGCCGCGTCACCGTCTCCCGCACCGAGTGCGGCCCGGATGCGCACGAGGGCCTGCGTCTCGGTCAGGGCGGGGGTCGGCTCCGCGGCCGGCGGCAGGGCCTGTTCTCCGGTCAGGGGAAGGACTTGCTCCCCGGCTGGCGGTAGAGGCCGCTCCCCGGTCAGGTCATCAAGCGCAAGCTGGCCAAACGCCGCCGCCGGCCACAAACCGAGGCTGAGGAGGAAGAACCAAAGAAGCGTGCGGGAAAAAGGGGACGTGGCGACGATCATGAGACATTGTTACGCAAAGTGGTATATAAAGCCAGGGTCGAAGACTGTCAAGAAAGGCGAAACACGTATGAATGACGAGCCGGCGCCACAACCGTGGCGCATCGACGACCTGATCGACCAGTACCTGACCAATTTGAGAGTCGAGGGCGGCGTCGCCGACAACACCGTCCGGGCCTACCGGCGCGATCTGGACAAACTGCAAGCCTATTTGGCATTGCAGGGCAAGACCGATCCGCTGGACGTCCCGCCACATCTGACCGGCTTTCTGAATCACCTGCGCGCGCAACAATTGTCTCCGGCTTCGGTATCCCGGTGCCTGGCGGCCATCCGCGGGTTTTACCGGTTTCTCAGTACGGAGCACGGGGCCCCGGAGGTCCTGTCGCAACTGCCCGGGGCACCGAAACAATGGGCCAAACTGCCCAAGACGCTCTCTGAAACCGAGGTCACGGCCTTATTGGAATTGCCGGTCGGACAGGGCTTGGAGGAAATACGGGATGCCGCCATGGTGGAGTTGATGTATGCGGCGGGGCTCCGGGTGTCCGAATTGATCTCACTGCCCCTGTCGGCGGTGAACCTGGAAGTGGGGTACGTGCGAGCCACCGGAAAACGCGACAAACAACGCATGGTGCCCATCGGCGAGGTCGCGCGCCAAAAGTTGGTGGCCTATTGCCGGGACGTACGGCCGGCGTTGCTGAAAGGGCGGGCCACGCCGGCATTGTTCGTGACGAGGCGGGGAGTGCCGATGACGCGCCAGAGCTTCTGGACCATTCTTCGGAGGCGGGCGTTGCGAGCCGGCATTCACAAACCGATCTCGCCGCACATGCTGCGCCATTCGTTTGCCACGCATCTGCTGGACCACGGCGCCGATCTGCGCGCCGTGCAAATGATGCTGGGCCACGTCAACATCGCCACCACCCAAATCTATACGCACGTGGAACACAAGCGGCTGAAGCAGGTCCACGACGAGCGGTTCCCCAGAAAACACCGCCGCAAGTCCCCCGGCAACCCCGCCTCCCACGAATAACCGACGTCGCCTCCTCTTCCCCTCCTCACCCCGCATCGTTTTCCCGGTTGCAAAGGAGAAATCCCCTGTGGCAGGCTTGATTTCCTGAATCTATTCGGACGCTCGATTCGCCTGTAGGAGGAAGAGAATGAAGTTCAAGCGGCAGGTCCATTACGTCAAAGGGGTCTTTGTCTGTCCCCAGTGCCATCAAACCTTTGTTCAGGAACGATGGGTCGAAGAGTGGCGCGTTCGCTGTCATCGCTGTGACTATCGCGGCACCCTCACTCATGTTTCCGTCGAAGAACACATGGAAGAAGAAACCGAGCGCATGTAACCGTCGCGGCGGTGGTCCACGGCCTCCGTGTGGCGCGCGGGTTCTTCCCTTTCCCTTCCCGTGACTTCGAATCCATCCATGCCTGCTTCTGTTGCTATCTGTGGTTGTTCCGTTGTCTTGCATTTACAGGTTTCAGCCGGCCGGTGCCGGGCGGGCGGTCATGGTGCCGGTGGCGCAGTGGAACCCGATGAAATGAACCAATGTGATGAGCGAACTTCCTGACCATTTTCAGTGGACCGTGTATTGGGAGCGTGAGTACACGACCGCCATTGCCCCGGAACGGTTGAAGCTCGATTTCCATCCCCACCGGCCTTTGATGACCAACATGCCGTTGTACGAGCAGCGGGAACTGGCCGCCGCCGGCTACAAGGTGCTTCCGGATGATTGCGGGCCGGTGCGCATGGTGGGCCAGTACGGGTGGCTGGTCCGGTGTCCGGTGGATTGCAAGATTCGCCGGACGAAAGACGGCTTGAAATGGCAGGCGCCCGAAATTTTGCCTGAAGAACGGCTGCTGGGCTACAAATCCTTTTCCGGGATGTACGTGGACACGATTCTGAACAGCGGCTATGCCAAACTCTGTTGCGGCATCCGGTTCTATTATCCCAAGCAGATCGGCATTATGCTGAAGGATATCCCCAACCATTTTTATCATTACCCGGAACGCACGTTTTCGGTCTGGGAAGGGATCAAATCACAGGAATACAAACTCACGCCCAATCTGTACGATTTCCTTCCGGACCACGACGCGTTCGTGGCCAACGTGCTCCTGCAATTGGAAAAACCCACGACGCTGAAACGCGGCGATCCCGTCGCCCTGGTGGTTCCGGTCCTGCTTCCCAAGCAGTTTCGCTTGGAGGAACTGACTCCCGACCGCAAACGTTCCGTCCCGTCGCGGTAAAGCCGGTCCCGTTTCAAGCCCGGAATTCGCTCTTCATGCAAAAACATATGCTTGACATATGCAAATGTTGGGTTTACGCTGGTCCAGGGTCAATCGTTCCGATAGGGGTGTGAGTGATGAGAACGGCCAAATTGTTCAAGAATGGGAAAAACCAGGCGGTCAGGCTGCCCAAACAATTCGAGTTTGGAGGCGTCAACGAGGTCAGCATCCGCAAGGAAGGCAACGCCATTGTGTTGCTGCCCATCAGAAAAAACTGGGTTTCTTATGCCGCGCAGCCGGCCGCTGATGCCGATTTCATGGCTGCGCGCCCGTCACTGCTGGATGACAAGAGAGTGACTTTTTGAGTTTGTACGTGTTGGATACGGACACGTGCAGTTACGTGATCAGAAAACGACCCGAGTCACTCTTGGCGTCCATGCAGGCCACAGCGGCGCAAGGACACAGCCTGACGATTTCGGCCATCACGTATGCCGAATTGCTGCTTGGGGCGGAGCGGTCAGGCAATAAACGGAAACACCGGAAACTGGTGTCCGAGTTCGTTGAGCGTCTGGATGACATCTTGCCTTGGGACGCCGGGGCCGCGGAGGCGTTCGCCACGTTGCAGGCGGATTTGTATAAGAAAGGTTCACCCATCGGGCTGAACGATACGATGATTGCCGGGCATGCCTTGAGCCGGGACGCCATTGTCGTCACGAACAACGTCAAGCATTTCAGTAGGGCGTCGCGGTTGAAGGTAGAAAATTGGGTGCAGCGCGATCCTTGATCGGACGCGGTCTTCAAGCGTGGTGATCCGAGTACGGGCCGATCATGGCTCTTCCCACCTTTCATGACGTGGAACGCGCGGCGGCCCGCCTGAAGGGCATCGCCCGTGAAACGCCTGTTCAGACTTCCCGGCGGCTCGACGCCTGGTCGCACGCCACCGTGTTTCTGAAGTGCGAAAACTTTCAGCGCGTGGGGGCGTTCAAGTTTCGAGGAGCGTACAACGCCGTGGCGCAACGGCAATCGTCGAAGCCCGTGGTGGCCCTTTCTTCCGGGAATCATGCCCAGGGCATTGCGCTTGCCTGCCGGTTGACGGGAAAAAAAGCGCACTTGGTGATGCCGGAACCGGTGAATTCCATCAAGCAGGCCGCGGTGCGAGACTACGGGGGCATTGTCCACGTGCCTGCCGACCCCCGTGAAGCGGAGTCGTTTTCCCGTGATCTGGTTCACAAACTTCAGGGTGAATGGATCGAAGCGTTTAACGATCCCGACGTGATTGCGGGGCAGGGGACCGCCGCCCTGGAATTGTTGCGCCATGTGCCGGATCTCGACGTGCTGCTCGGTCCCATCGGCGGTGGAGGCTTGTTGTCCGGCACGTGTTTGGCGGCTCATGGTCTCAACCCCGGAATGCAAGTCTATGCGTGTGAGCCGGTCGGGGCTTTGGATGCCATGTATTCCATCAAAGAAAATCGTATTGTGCCGCAGGAGCATCCCCGGACGATCGCCGAGGGGTTACGGACGAGCGTGGGGACCCTCACGCTACCTATTCTGTGTGACCACCTGGCGGGCTTCTTTGTGGTGGAAGAGGAGGAGATCGTCACGGCCATGCGGTTCGTCTACGAACGCATGAAACTGGTGATCGAACCGGCCAGCGCCGTGGCCGTGGCGCCGCTGCTCCGGCAGGAACCCGCGTTGCAAGGCAAACGCGTGGGCGTCATCATCTCCGGCGGCAACGTGGATCTGACGCAATACTTCGACGGGCTGTCGAGTTCTTAAGCTCCCGATTCAGGAGAAGGTTGCGCAAGCGAATCCCGGAGCTCTTCCAGGTTCTTGATCACGAGCAGGTCGCCGTTGGCGGTGGCGACGTCGATGCCCTGCGCGCAGACCGTGCGGCATCGGTCCGGTTGACCGGCGTGTTTGAGTGATTGCGCCAGGGCCAGGATGGCCGCGGAGTACGTGGGTTTCACCTTAATGCAACTGTCAAGTGCGGAGATGGCTTCTTCCCAATTTTCGTCTCCCATGTACGCTTTGCCCAACCCGAACCAGAGAGTCTCGTCATTGGGGTCCATTTGTAAGACTTTTTTGAATTTGTCGATCTTGGGGTCCGGCATGAGGTGTCCTGTCGAATGTGTTGAACGTTGTTGGTGTGCTTTCCGGTCATGACTGTAACAGAGGGGTCTTTGCGTTGTCTAACCACGGACCCTGTGCTACCATCCGATGCCCGTCTTCCTTCTCTCATCCTTCACCCCTCACCCCTCCCTCTCCCTCACGGGGAGAGGGTAAAAGAGCGCAAGGGGAGAGAGTGAAAAGGGTTAGGTTTGCGCGAAAAACCTCATTTCTAAGGATTATGTCATGGGCCGTGTGGGAATTGTGACGCATCCGGCGTATCTGGAACATGACATGGGCCGGTCGCATCCGGAGTCGCCGGAGCGGCTACGGGCCATTCTCGCTCGACTGGAAGCAAGCGGGACGATGTCCAGGTTGACCCGGATTGCTCCACGGGAAGCCGAGACTGAGTGGATTACCCGTGTTCATGATCCGGCCTACGTGCAGCGGCTGGAAGACCAGGCCCCGAGCACGGGCTATGCCTCACTCGATTTGGACACGTCCTTGTCGCCGGGTTCGTTGCCCGCCGCGCACCTCGCCGCCGGCGGAGCCCTGGCGGCCGTCGATGCCGTCATGGCGAACCAAGTCGCTCAGGTCTTCTGTGCGGTTCGTCCGCCCGGGCACCATGCCGAGGCCAATCGCGCCATGGGGTTTTGCCTGTATAATAACGTGGCGATTGCGGCCCGGTATATCCAAGAGTGTTATGGCCTCGAGCGCGTGCTGATCGTGGACTGGGACGTGCATCACGGCAACGGCACACAACACGCGTTTGAAGACGATCCCTCCGTTCTGTTTTTCAGTACGCACCAGTATCCCCATTATCCCGGGACCGGGGCGGAAAATGAGCGTGGCAGAGGCAAGGGAGAAGGGGCGACCATCAATGTGCCCCTGTATGGGGGGCAGGGGACGGATGAGTACCGGGACATTTTTCATCAGGTGTTGGTTCCGGCCGCGGCGGCGTTTCAGCCCGAGTTCGTGTTGATCTCGGCCGGATTCGATGCCCACCGGGATGACCCCCTGGCGAGTATGGGGATCACGGATGAGGGCTACGGCGAACTCACCCGTATTGTGGGGTCCGTTGCCCGGACCCATTGTCAGGGCCGCATCGTGGCCTGCCTGGAGGGAGGGTACGACCTGCGGGCGCTTGCCGCGTCGGTTGAACACCATCTTCTCGCGTTGATGGACACGTAAACCATGGCCAGACTGCGAACACGACGGCGAGGTCGAGGCCGGCTGTATGCCTTGTTGGCGCTGCTGCTGCTCGTCCCGGGCGTGGTCTATTACTTTTATACGGAGGTCCGGCCTACCGTGATTTTCGGATTGCGTGACGATTACGCCCATGCCATTCCGTTCCAGGAGGTGCCTGCGGGGCTGGACTCGCTGAGTGCGGAGTCCTGCGGGCAATGCCATCAGGCGATTTATGAGGAATGGAAAACCAGCATTCATGCCCATGCCTACCGGGACCCGTTTTTCCAGGCCTATTGGAAAAAGGACGGGTACGTTTGGGTCTGTCTCAACTGCCACACGCCGTTGGAAAACCAGCAGCCCACGCTCATCAAGGAGATCCCGAACAACCGCGTCGAAAAGGCGGTCGAGGTCGATAACCCGCATTACGACATGGCCTATCAAGCGGAAGGCGTGACGTGCGCGGCGTGTCACGTGCGCGACGGCAAAATCCTGGGGCCGTTTGACGATTCGGCGGCTCCTCACCCCACGGAATACGATCCCGCCTTTCGCACGACGGCGGTCTGTTACCGGTGTCACAACGTGGTCTCCGGACCCTTTCAATTCTATAACGTGGGGCCGTGTGGCACGTATGCGGAATATGAAGGCGAGTTTTTCATGAAGGAGCAGGGGTTCACGTGCCAGCATTGCCATATGCCGGAAATTTCCCGTCCGGTGGCCGAGGGCGGACCCATTCGACAAGGCCGGCGCCATCTCTGGCGAGGCGGGCATGATCCGGACATGATCAAACGGGCCGTCGCGATTCAGGTCCGGGCCGATCCTCCCAACCCCAAACCGGGGGAGCCCGTCACGATGACCCTCACCCTGATCAATACCGGGGCCGGGCATAAAATCCCCACGGGCGATCCCGATCGCCATTTTACCGTGGAATTTTACGTCAAGGATCAAGCGGGCCGGATTCTCGAGCAGCAAACCGATACCATGGGCCGGTGGATTCTCTGGCAACCCGTCATTCTCGAAGTGTACGACAATCGCCTGCTGCCGTTGGCCAGCCGTGACTATACGTTTTCTTATGACGTCCCCGAAGCCCGGTCGGACCTGGTGGTGGAAGCACGGGTCCGCTACCATATTCTGACCGACGGCCAGCATGCCATGTTGCGGGAGACGTACGGGTTGCGGTCGGATGATCCGTACCGGTATACGATATATACGCGTCAATTCCCTCTTAATGACGTATTAGCGACGGCGTTGGCTGCGGAAACGCCGGTCGAAGCACGTGTGGGATGCTCCGTTCAGGAAGACGGGGTCCCTCCTGAAGAACCTGCCCCTGTCACGGGGCATCATGATCTTTTAAGGATAGGTTGATTTATGTGGAGCACGTACCTCATCGATACGGAAACCTTGTCCCTCAATCTTGGCCGGGATGATTTGGTGATTATCGACGTGCGCGGCGAAGGCGCCTACACTTCGCACATTCCCGGCGCCGTGCATAGTTCCTGGCATGAATACAGCGATCCCCAAGCCACGGCCAAGGGGTTGTTGGATCCCGACGTCGCCCGGTTGGAGAAGCGGCTGCAAGCCTTGGGCATCAACAAATCGAGCGACGTGGTGGTGTACTCCAATCCGTTCGACAATTGGGGCGATGAAGGCCGGATGTTTTGGATGTTGCAGTATCTCGGGCACCAGAGCGTCAAGGTCCTGGACGGCGGCTGGCCCAAATGGACCGCGGAACATCGACCCTATGAACATGAACCGGTTCGCCCCAAGCCGGGCGACTTTACGGCTTCGGTCAGACCGGACGTGCTCATCGACAAGCAGGAACTGAAAAAGGTGGTCAAAACTCCCCGGCGGGACACGGTCATCGTGGATGCCCGTAGCGTGGAGGAATACGCGGGGAAGGAAATCGACGGGTTGCCGCGTCCCGGGCACATCCCGTCCGCGGTCAATATTCCCTGGAACGGGTTTCTCCGGCAGGATGGCACCGTGAAGCCCCTGTCCGCGCTTCGGGAAATGTTTCACGCGTTCGGCATGAACGAACAACAAGAAGTCGTGACCTACTGTTTGGGCGGTCTTCGGTCGGCGTGGGTCTATTTTCTGCTCAAGTTGGCGGGCTATGAGCGGGTGCGGAATTATCCCGGGTCCTGGTGGGAATGGAGCCGTGATTTTGCGGCCCCCGCGGAAAAAGACCTGAAGTTACTCTACCAGGTGACGGGCAAGGCCGAGGAGGAGACGTCTTGAAGAAACCGGGACGGTATGCAAAGATCATGGGAAACATTTGCTTCTCTAACCTTTTAGCCAGGAGATCTGACATGATGAAGAATATTCTCTTAGGCTGGTTATTGATTTTGGCAGTGTTTGCATTGGTGGCCACGTCGGGGTGCTCCGAAGAGAAAGCGCCTGAGAAAGCGGCACCTGCGGAGGCAGTAGAAGGGAAGTAGGATTAACAAGGAGGTGTAGAATGGCGAAGAAGTTTTTTATTGCCGCATTGGTGATGGCGGCGTTGTTCGTATTGGCGGCCGTGCCGGCGTTCGCCGATGGGAATCCGCACGTTGCTGAAGCGATTGCGCACGCGGAGGAAGCGGCGAAACATGGCGGCATGGGGCATGCCGATGCCGTCGTCGGCCATGCACAGGAAGCGTTGACCCATGCTGAAATGGCTCAGAAAGAAGTCAAGAATCCTCATCTGGATGAAGGCGTCGGCGAATTGAAGGAAGCCATCGCGCACGGTGGCCAGGGGCATGCCGAAGTGGCGACCAAACACGCGAAGAGTGCCGTCATGCATCTGAAGGAAGTCCATTGATTGTACCGAACCGGTCAGTGAAGGGTTTGCAAAAACGGGCAGGAGGTTCCTGCCCGTTTTTGTTTTGACGGCCGGTCGCAGAGGTCATGAATGAAAGTCGGCTATTTCCAAACCCATCCTGAATTCGGGGAAGTGCAACGAAACCTTGAGCAGGCGGCTTCTCGCCTGGGTTCGGTGGACTGCGACCTGCTCGTTTTGCCGGAATTTGCTTTTACGGGGTATCAATTCGTGAATCAGGAGGAAGTCCTCGAGTTGTCGGAACCGGTTCCGGACGGCCCGACGACCCAAGCCTGCCTGGAGCTTGCCCGGCATCATCGGATGCATGTGGTCGCGGGGTTGCCTGAGAAGGCCGGTGAGCAGTGCTACAACTCGGCGATCGTGGTGGGTCCGTCAGGGTTCTTGGGGTGCTATCGCAAGACGCATCTGTTTTGTGAGGAGACGTTGTTCTTCAACCCGGGCGATTCAGGGTTCCGGGTCTGGGACATTGGCCCGGCTCGCATCGGGGTCATGATCTGTTTTGATTGGTACTACCCGGAATCGGCCCGTACCCTCGCCTTGCAAGGAGCGGAGATCGTGTGCCATCCGTCGAATCTGGTCCTGCCTCATTGCCCCGATGCCATGGTGACGCGTTCTCTGGAAAACCGGGTCTTCAGCATTACAGCCAACCGGATCGGTCAGGAAGCCAGGGGTGGCAAACCGCCCCTGACCTTTATCGGGAACAGTGAAGTCGTGTCACCGCAAGGTCATATTCTATCCCGGGCTTCCGTCGATGCTCCCGAGTTGACGGTGGTCGAGATCGACGTGGACCAAGCCCGCAACAAGTCGATCAATCCGTACAACGAGTTATTGAAGGACCGCCGCCCCGGGTATTATCGCTCCTAAGCAGCGAAAAGCCGTTATGGCTATCAAACGCAACACTGTTGACACTTCAAAATTCAACAAGACAGCTCAACCGCCCTATGAATTGCGCCGGCAGGATTTTCAAATGGCAATGCAGGACGTCTATGATTTCTTTTACGATGTCAATTCGCATCTTACCGGTAAAGGGCTACAACGGCTTGATGACATGCTTCGTCCTGCAATCATGTCAGGTCTGCTTTCCGATATGTTGACGGCGAGTCTTGCCAAACACTCCCGCGTCCTGACGGAAAATACATACTTCAATGGCCATCCCGATCTAATCGTGCAAGGAGTATACGTCGATAACGCTATCAAGGCAGGTACCGAGGGTGTGGAAGTCAAGACGACAAGAAAAACCGGGGGTGCAGTCGATACTCACGGTGCGCGAGAGCAGTGGATGTGTGTTTTCGTCTACACGGTCGATAACGACTCGGAACCAGCCATGGACCGAGCACCGATGACTTTCACGGAAATCTACCTGGGAGCAGTGACAATGAATGACTTCAGGAAAAATCCGAGAGGAGAACTGGGAACACGCACTGCGACGCTTCACAAGGACGGCATCAAGAAACTTCGGGATAGCTGGATTTACAGGCTCTAACACCACTATTCGTTTTGAGGGCCGCAAGTTTGGGTATCGACTCGCAGGCCAAGGCGAAAAATTCAGGGTCCTTCTCCACGCCGATGCTCGCATAGCCTACTGCCTCCGCTGCAGCCAGCGTGGAACCGGCACCGGCGAACGGATCGAGAATCACACCTTCCCCCAGGGGTAATGCGGCATGAACAACCTGTCTCATGAAAGCTTGCGGCTTCAGGCTCGGATGAGAGGCAAGTAATTTTTCATTTTTTCTCGTAGGTGTCGAAGCGATCACGTCGCCAAAAGGCTTATCCGGCATGGGTCGCCGAAATCCCCCGGTTTTCCATTTTCTCAGGTTGTCCTGCACGCGGCCGTCGATGGGTTTTCTGCACACTATCCATGGTTCCCACATCGAGCGGGGCATGACGCTGATCTCGCCGAATCTTTTGTGAGCGCCCTTGGGTCGGTCGCCGCCGCGCATGGTCATGGTCAAGCGTACGATTTCTCCTCTCCTTTCCAAACCGGCGTCAACCAGAGCGTTCGACACGATGTAGGAAACAAGGGGGTTGGAGGCAACGACGACGTGTGCGCCGGGAACGAGTTTTGGAAGCAGCAACTTCCCCCATACAAAGAAAAACGAACCCAACTCTTCCAACTGCTGCTGCGTCAAGGTCGTAAAGCGGGGAACTGGTGAACGCCTGTTGCCATCGAAAGACGGGGGTATTCGCCAGACGCCGCCCTTGCCCTTACGCAGTTTTTGCTGTTGCGCCGGCGTGTATTCGTGTAAACCATAAGGCGGATCGGTGACCACCGCATGGATACTGTTCGGTTCCCGGCTTTCTATCCAATCAAAACAATCGGCGTTCACCATGGTGGATTTTCCGTAATCGAACGGCTCTTCCCACCGTTGGGGATACGCGAGTTCCCGCTGGATGCCTTCGGAGCTTCGCGCCCGGAGACTGTAGACTCCACGTTCCTCACGAACGAAGGTGTCCGGCGTATTGAGTCTCAAGTAGGACCGGATGGACGACGGGGGCATTGGCCCGGCAATTCTTTCAACTCGGTTTTCGATTTCCTTGATCGGCAATGGCTTGGATGTCAACGCCAGCACCTGCAGGATGGCGTCTCGTACTTGCCCGGGGTAATGTCGAGACTCTTGCCCTTCCATAATCCGCAGAGTAGACGTCCAGACGTCAGGTGTCAAGCGTTCATCTTCCTCATGCCCTGTTCCGTTTGCTCGGTCCGTATGATCAGGTGACTACACCACGAGGAGAATAATCGTTCCCAGGCCCACGCGGTAATAGCCGAACACCTTCAGCGTATGTCGTTTGACGTAGGTGAGAAACGCCGCGATGACGGCCCAGGCCACCAGAAAGGAAACTATCAAGCCGATGCCCAAGGCCAGGAGATCCTGGGTGTTGAAGAGATGGTAGGACTGCACGAATTTGTAGCCGGTGGCGGCGAACATGGTCGGAAGCGCGAGGAAGAAGGAAAATTCCGTGGCGACTCTTCGCTCCAACCCCAGGAGAAGCCCTCCGACAATGGTCGATCCCGAACGTGACATGCCCGGGATCAATGCCACGCACTGGGCGAGCCCGATTCCCACGGCCCGCGACAGGCCGATGTGTTCCAACACCGTACAACGAACAATTCCGGGCCGGGTTTCCACGATCAGGATGATGATCCCGCCGATGATGAGACCCAGAGCCACGGTTCGAGGAGAGAAGAGGTGCTCCTCGATCCACTCATGAGTCAATAATCCCACCATTGCCGCTGGCAGAAACGCCGCGCACAAGCCGATGAGAAACCAGAGATGGTGATGCGTGCCGGCGGAAGTTCTGACCACGTGCATCGAGGAAGAGGTGGAGGTTTGCAGGTGGCGTCGCAAGTTGCGCCGTTCCTGGTTGGCATGACTCAATAAGGAAAGGATCTTGGTGCGTTCGTAGGCTACGACGGCCAACACGGCCCCCAACTGGATACAGATTTCGACGCTGGTCGCCGCGTGACCCGTAAATCCCAACCAGTGTCCGAAAAGAATGAGATGGCCCGTCGACGAGATGGGGAGATACTCCGTGAGTCCCTCCACGATGCCGAGCAGGACGGCTAAACCTGGTCCGAATTGTTCCATGGGTGACGGCGACGGTTCATGCGTGAGTCCGTGGGGAATGGTGTGATGATGAGGACGAGTCCTCGCCACGCGAATCGTTGACAAAACATACCAGTGCTTTCATAGTAAATGCCATGGACCATGATCGAAAAAAATCATGTTGTCTGCCGGACGAACGGAGGCGGTTTTGGTGCTGAGAAGAGGGGACGAGGACTCCAGGCGCGTACGGATGTGGCGGCAGGGCACGTGGGGAGCGAGCCTCCTTTGCATGACCGGCCTGTTCCTGGGAGGCTGTGTCGTTGGCAAAGGCACATATGAAACGGCCGTGGCGGACATGGAAACCGCCAAAATGGAACTGGGAAAGAGCCGGAGGCAGTATGAATCCCTGAAACAGGAAAATGAGCAATTGCGAGCCGAGCATGAACAGGCGGCTTTTGATTTGGAAATGCTGAGTGCCGAAATTCAGCAGATCAAGGAAGGTCAAAAAAGCGAACGAGACCTGCTCGCGACTCGTGAGGCTGAGTTGGAGAGGGACCGTGCAGCCATGGTCAGTAAACTGCAAGAAATTCAGCACGTCTATCAGAGGGTGAAAAGCCAGAACCGCGCGTTACGGGATACGGTGGGCCGCTATCAGAAGGAGCTCGAAGAAGCCCGTAAAGCCAAAGCGAAAAGCAGGACTCCCAAGATCGTGAAACCGAAAGAGCGCGCGCCCGAGGCCCCACCCGTGGCGGCCAAGAAATCTTCACCCAAGCCGGTTCCGCCACCGGTTGCCGTACCTTTCAATGGGACGGCAACACCCGTCAATATCAATGCGGCATCCGCCAATGACCTGGTCTTGTTTTTGGGGCTCACCAAGGACTTGGCGGACAAGGTCGTCTCGCATCGCCCCTATCGTCTTCGCGGAGAACTGGTCTCCAAACGAGTTGTGTCCAAAGCCACCTTCGACGTGATCAAAGACAGAATTACGGCAGCGCCCCAATAAGCCGGGTCATCATGGGGCACGGGTCTGGCAGGTGTTGACGCTTGTGCGACGGTCAATCGGGCCGGTGCTTCAGAAATACCACGCCAGGCTCATCAGCATGCCGACGTCATCCGCGTCGATACGCGTCGGGATCCTGACTCCCACCGTGTCGAACAATTCGACCCAGCGTTTGCTGTTGTACTGCGTGTAGCGCGCTTCGATGCGAAGACCGAGATGTTCGCTCAGCATCCTTTCCACGCCGGCGCCGTACGTCCAGGCCGTATAATCCAGGTTTCGGCTGGTCGTTCCCGAGACGAACTCGGGCTGGTCGGTCGAGGTACAGTTCATGTCGGACAGGCAGCCTCGAAAGTGATTCTGAAACTGCGCCTGGATGAGGCGGATGCCTCCGAGGACGTAGACGCTCGTGTCCCATGACCGCAGCACGCCGGGACTGCCGCCCAGCTTGAGCGTGAAGCCGTAGCTCCTGTTTTTCTCAAAGGACCAGCGGTCCGGCCAGCTTTCCCCGGGTTGATTGCGTCCGGGTGAGTCTCCCACTCCCGGAAGCTGTCCCTTCGCCTGGCTGCCGTGAAACGCGAGGTCCACCTCGCCGCTGATGTAAAATCCGTCCTCCTTGGTGAGCAACGGGATCCGGTGACCGGCCAGGAACCCGATTCCATACGCGAAGGTATCGTCGGCATCATTGTCGTGCAACACCTGGCCCCTTTGCGGGTGGCTCGCCCCGGTATTGTCGACGGTCTTGTCGTAGGACGCATCCACCCGTTCTACCGGGACCGTCACGCCCACGTAGAACAAGTGCCCCTCGTGGGCGAACGCCGTGTTTGTCCGGGCCGATATGACCGGGAGCGCCAGGAGCATGGCCAGCACTACAGTGGTCAACGGACTGGATTTCCAGTGTCGATCGTTTCGCATGGGTGTCGTCTCCTTTTTTCCCGATTTCTCCGCTCTCTGAGGCGACCCTGCAAACTAAACGCCCGTAGGATAGTTAAAAGATTCACGCCTGACAAGAGTAGCTCCGGGAAAGCGAGGATCCAGCGTTTTGTCTTTGTCTGGCATCCCCGACCCCGGCGCCAATGGTTTTGGGTCCTTTGGCCGAAACAAGAGAGCCTCGTCGGGCGGGGATGAAACCCCGGACTCGCGCGTATCCGCTTTACTCCACGCGTCCGCTCACGATCCGTCCATCCACCACGTGGACAGATCGATCGGCTTGCTGCGAGAGGCGTTCGTTGTGGGTCACGATCACGAATGCCGTCTTGCGTTGTTCGTTGAGCGTTCGCAACAGGGCGAACAAGGTTTCACCGGTGTGCGTGTCCAGATTGCCCGTGGGTTCGTCCGCCAGGACAAGGTCCGGATTGTGAATGAGCGCGCGTGCCACGGCCACTCGTTGTTGTTCGCCTCCGGAGAGTTCGCCGGGTTTGTGATGCAAGCGGTGTCCCAGACCGACTTCCGACAGGAGCGTACTCGCTTCTTCGACACATTGCGCCTTCGGTCGTTTTTGCATGAGGCTGGGGAGGTAGGTATTTTCCAGGGCCGAAAATTCAGGCAGGAGGTGATGAAATTGGAACACGAACCCGATGCGCCGGTTTCGAAACCGGGCCAATTCCTGTTCCGACAAACGGAAGATATCCTGGGATTCATAGAACACCGTGCCCCGCGTCGGTCGATCCAATGTTCCCAGAATATGGAGCAGGGTGCTTTTCCCCGCTCCCGACGCCCCCAGCATGGCCAGGAGTTCACCTTGCCGGACTTCGAGATTGATGCCTTTCAAGACGTCGACGGTTTGATTGCCCAGGACGAACGACTTGGACAAATCGGTCACTCGAAGAAACGGCGGCGCTGGAGCAGGAGACGGGCTCATGGGTCTTACTCGTATCGAAGGGCGCTGACCGGCGCCAGTTTGGCGGCCTGCCACGAAGGATACAGCGTGGCGGCAAAACTGATCAGAATGGCGGAACACGAAACCAGGATCACGTCCAGGGCTTTCACGTGGACCGGAATGCTCGAGAGGAAATACACGGTTTGATCGAAGGTAAAATAATTTTCGATGAGGTAGAGAAAGGTGTACCCCAGGGGAATGCCGAGCGCCGTGCCGGTGAGGCCGATGACCAGGCCGTTCAACATGAAGATGCGCATAATGGCTTGGGGCGTGGCGCCCATGGCTTTCAGAATGGCGATCTCGCGTTGCTTTTCGGTGACGATCATGGTGAGCGTGCCCACGATGTTAAAGGACGCCACGAGCGTAATCAGGACCAACAACAGGAACATCATGGTTTTTTCGAGGCGCAACGCCGAAAACAGGTTGCGGTTCAAGAGCATCCAATCTCTCGCCATGTACCCGGTCCCGAGTCGTGCGTCGATCCGTTTGGCCACGGCATCGGCGGTAAACACGTCTTCCACTTTCACTTCGATCCCTGTTGCAGTCTTGCCCAGGCTGAAAAACCGCTGGGCCTCCTCCAACGAGATGTAGGCCAGTGAGGCGTCGTATTCGTACATGCCCGACTCGAACAGGCCGACAACTCGAAACGGGCGAATTTTCGGCGTCATCCCCAACGCGCTGATAGGGCCCACGGGGGAGACGACGTTGATCCGGTCGTCGACGTCAACCCCAAGACGCCTGGCCAATTCCTTGCCGAGGATAATGCCGGGTTTCGAGTCGGTTCGGGCGGAGGCGTCGGGAACGGCCAAATCCTGCACGGCGCCGGATTTCACATTCTTAACGATTTCCGTGACCTCGGGCTCTTTATCCGGATCGATGCCGCGCAGGACGACCCCGCGCACCCCGGATTTCGAAGTGAGCAGCACTTGTTGGTAAATGTAGGGCGTGGCCGCCACCACTCCCGGTACTTCCGCCATTTGCCGAATTAACTCCGAATAGCCCGCCAGGGTCTGCTTCCCCCTGGGCTGGACCACCACGTGCGAGGTTGTCCCCAGAATCTTCGCCTGCATGTCCTCCTTGAAACCCGTCATGATCCCGAGGGTTCCGATGAGCGCGGCGACACCCAACGTAATGCCGGTGATGGAAATAAAGGTGTTAAGCGAAATGGTCCGGGTTCGACGTTTGGCCCGGAGATACCGGAGCCCTACGAAAATTTCATACGGCAAGGTCACAACGGTTTCTCCGGTCGAAGTTGCGGAAAGAGAATGACGTCGCGGATCGAGGCCTGGTTCGTGAACAACATGACCAGGCGATCGATGCCGATGCCTTCCCCCGCTGTCGGGGGCATCCCGTATTCCAGGGCGCGCAGAAAATCTTCATCAAAGTAATGCGCTTCATCGTCTCCGGCTTCCCGTTGAGCAACTTGGGTTTCGAAGCGTTGGCGTTGGTCCAGGGGGTCGTTCAACTCGGAAAACCCGTTCGCCAGTTCCCGTCCGGCGATAAACAATTCAAACCGGTCGGTGAGGCGTGGGTCCGTGTCCTTCCTGCGCGAGAGCGGAGAGATCTCCGTGGGGTAGTCCGTAATAAACGTGGGTTGCGTGAGCCGGTTTTCCACGGTTTCTTCAAAAATCAGGTTCAGGATTCCGATCAGCGAGGCGTCCTTCGGAACGTCCAATCCGAGTCGCAGGGCCGCGGCCGCCGCCGCTGCCTGGTCTTCGAGAACGTTTCGGTCAAGGGCATTGTACTCGACAATGGCTTCGAAATAGGGCAGACGCTGCCACGGGGGAGTCAGGTTGATCTCGTGGCCTTGATATTCCAGCGTGCCGGCGCCGAGGAGATCCCGCGCGAGGGTGCCGAACAGGTCTTCGGTCATCGCCATGAGGTCCCGGTAGTCGGCGTAGGCCTGGTAAAACTCCAGCATGGTGAATTCAGGGTTATGGATGGTCGAAATGCCTTCGTTGCGAAAATTTCGATTGATTTCGAACACGCGCCGGAATCCGCCGACAACCAGCCGTTTGAGGTAGAGCTCCGGCGCGATGCGCAGGTAGAGATTCGTATCGAGGGCATGGTGATGCGTTACGAAGGGACGGGCCGCGGCCCCGCCTGGTATCGGTTGCATCATCGGGGTTTCCACTTCAAGAAACCCCTGTCCGGTCAGATAGGCGCGGATGCCCGACATGATCCTGCTGCGCGTTTCAAACACGGCATGGACGTTCGGGTTGGCAATCAGGTCCACGTAGCGTTGCCGGTACCGGATCTCAATGTCCGTCAAGCCGTGCCACTTTTCAGGTAGGGGTCGCAGTCCTTTCGACAGAAACGTCAGCGTGGACATTTCAACGGTCAACTCGTCGGTTTTCGTGCGGAACAGCCGGCCTTCCACTCCGATCCAGTCACCCAAATCCAATTCCTGGGACAGGCGAAAGGCGTCGTCTCCCAGCACGTCTTTTTTCAAATAGACCTGGAGCCGGCAGGCTCCGTCCTGGAGCGAGGCAAATGCTGCCTTGCCGAAGCGGCGAAGCGCCACGATGCGTCCCGCGATGCGACAGTTGATTGGCCGTTGCTCGAGGTCGTCTTTGGCCGTTGCCCCATACGCCGTCAGGAGGTCTTCAGCCTGGTGAGTCGCCTCGAAGCGGGTGCCATAGGGTTGGACCCCCATGGCCTTGAGCACGTCGAGTTTTTGAATGCGTTGCGCGCGTTGTTCGTTCGATTCATCCATTATGTCGTTCCCGTCTACTCAATCGTCGACAATTTCCACCGCCGTGTCCTAGTTCCCCTCCTTTGTAAGGAGAGGCGAGGGGAGGTAGAGGCATTAGCAGGCACCCGGCGATCGGGCTCTACCCCACCTGACTTCCCCTTACAAAGGGGAGGGAAAAGACGCGCATGCGTCCCTTACGATGCCCTCGATGCGGCCTGTTTCAGATAGGCATCGATAAAGGGGTCGAGATCCCCATCCATGACCGACGCGATGTTCCCGGATTCCTGGTTCGTCCGGTGGTCCTTGACCATTTGATACGGCTGGAACACGTACGACCGGATCTGGCTGCCCCAGGCGATCTCCTTTTTTTCGCCGACGATGTTTTGAAATTCGGACTCCTTTTTTCGTTGTTCCAATTCGTACAACTTCGCTTTCATGACGCGCATGGCGCCCATGCGGTTTTGCAACTGCGAGCGCTCGTTTTGACACTGCACGACGATCCCGCTGGGAAGGTGCGTCACGCGTATGGCGGTTTCGACTTTGTTGACGTTTTGTCCGCCGGCCCCGCCCGCGCGAAACGTATCGATCTTCAGATCTTTTTCGTCGATCTCGACCTCGACGTCGTCATCCAGTTCGGGATACACCGCAACGGCGACAAACGACGTATGGCGACGTTTGTTGGCGTCAAACGGAGAGATCCGTACCAACCTGTGCACACCGGCTTCCGATTTCAGATAGCCGTAGGCATAGGGGCCCTCGATACTCAGCGTGGCACTCTTGATGCCGGCTTCATCACCGGGCTGGATATCGATGCTCCCGACCCTGAATTTTTTGTTTTCGGCCCATCGTACGAACATCCGCATCAACATTTGGGCCCAATCCTGCGATTCCGTGCCGCCGGCTCCGGGGTTGATTCCCAGAATGGCGGATCGACCATCATGCTCGCCGGCCAGTAACTGCTCCGTGCGCAGGTCCTCCAAGAGCGTTTCCAGCGTCTCGATGCCCTGGGTCAATTCGGCGTGGAGTTCGGCATCATCCTCTGCCCCGATGAGTTCGAGCGTGGCTTCCAGGTCGGCCTGTCTTTGCTCGAAGTCGGCGACGCGGGCGATGTCCCGTTCAATCGTGGCTTTGCGCTGCCCCACTTTGGTGGCGATGTGCGCATTTTTCCAGAAATCGGGTTGGGCGCTTTCCTGCTCGAGTTCCTCCAGTTCGTTCAACAGTCGAGGCAGGTCAAAGACGCCTCCGTAAGTCTTTGATGTGGTTGCCGGTGGTGTGCAGACGGGTGCGAATGTCCTCAAGCATGCCTGGCTCCTTTGCGTCGCATTGAAAAGCGGATGTCAACCGCGGATGGTCCGTAGATAAAACGAGCAAACGATAACAGAAACAGGGCCATTATAACACAGACCCACGCAAACACATCGCCAAATTGTGTATAGAACGTCGAGGGTGTGCTCAAGGGGATCGATCCGATGAAGGAGTCTTTCGTATACACGGGCGTTTCCGTCAGAATGCGCCCGGTCGGATCGATCAATCCTGACACGCCGGTGTTGGCGGCGCGGGCAAAGGCCATTCGGTTTTCGACGGCGCGGAAGACGACCATCCCGAAATGTTGATGTGGGGCCACCGTGTCACCGAACCAGGCGTCATTGGTGATCGTGACCAGAAAATTGGCGCCTTCACGGGTGAGTCGTCGCACAAGATCCGGAAAAATGACCTCAAAGCAAATAGCGACCCCGAATCGGGTTTGCCGTTGATCCGGCCCGTGTGCAAAGGACAGCAGGGTCGGGCCCGGTCCCGGCTGAAAATCGCCGATGCCGACGACCAGCTTGTCCAGGAAAAAGAGAATCCGTTTCAGTGGAATATATTCACCGAAGGGGACGAGATGTTGCTTGTCGTACCGGCCGGCGATGTCCCCGGTGGAGTTCAGCAGATACGCGCTGTTCAGCAGGTACGGGGTGCCGTCGGGTTCACGCCCGAGCGCCGGACTGCCGAATACGAGCGGTACCCCGGCCTTCTTCGTCATTCCGGTCACCAGCGATCGATAGTCCGGTTCCTGTTCGAACAAGAAGGGCGTGGCCGCTTCAGGCCACAGGATCAGGTCGGACTCGGGCCGGACGGTTTCCGTGAGCCGGCGGTATCGTTCCAACGTTTCCTTGCGATAGGCCGTGTCCCATTTACGGGCTTGATCGATATTGGCTTGAACGACTCCGACCGTGAGTCTGCCCGAAGGCGGAAGATGCAGTTGACTCAGCCCATAGAGCCAGACACCGAGGATGGCCGCCACGACCGAAGCGAGTGGAATCCAGGGCCGGGGGAGGCGTTGCGGGTATTCGGTCAGGCCCCAACGGATCAGCAGAAACAACGAGACGTTCACCAGCACGATGAGAAACGAGACGCCGTAGACGCCGGTGATATTGGCGACCTGGATGAGCGGCAACCATTGAAATTGGGAATAGCCCAGCAGGCCCCAGGGCAATCCGCTGAAGGCGTGCGTGCGCACGTACTCCAGTGAGACCCACAAACAGGGCGCCGCGATCCAGGTGGCGGCGGCCCATCGCCGTTCGAGCCGGATAAATCCCCAGGCATACAGGCCGACATAGAGCCCCAGATACGCCGCTAAGACCAGCATGAGCGCGATGCTGACGGGCAGGGGGACTTTGCCGTAGAGATGCATGGCGATCACCACCCAATACATCGTGCCCGCAAACGCGAGAAAGCCCGTCAGCCATCCGCGCAAGAAGGCTTGACCCGGGGTGACGCCGATCAGCACCCGGTGAAGGGGCAGGAGCGCAACCCAGGCGAAAAGACCCCAGGGGAATCCGTCAACCAGATTGCAAACCGAGAGTGAATACGCCGTACCCGCGAGCAGACTATAGAACCACACACGTGTTTTTGACATAAGATCGTACGGTAGGGGAAACCACGGGTCGTTGCAAGGCAGGCTCGTTCCCGGGCCGGGACCCCGTGAATGCGGGCCGTCGCCCGCGTGTTCAGAACAGGCCGACGGCGTGCAGGAGGACAATCGAGACCGCGATCGGGGCGACGACGCGGATCAAGGCGTGCCAGATGAAATAGTTGACCGGGCTCTTCATGGCGAGTTCCTCGCGGCTTATGCTCTTGGACATCACCCATCCGGCGAAGATGGCCATGCCGATCGCGCCGATCGGCAGCATGAGATTCGAAGTGAGGAAGTCGATCTGTTCGAAAAAGGTCAGCCCCCACATCGTGACGTCCGCCCAGACGTTGAAGGAAAAGGCCGTGCCGAGTCCCAGGAGCCACGCGACCAGACCGGTCCAGACGGCCGCCGTGCGGCGCGTCATGTTGAATTTTTCGATCATCATGGTCACCGCGGGTTCGATCAATGAAATGGATGAGGTCCAGGCCGCGATCAGGAGCAGGACGAAAAAGAGCGTGCCGAAGAACGTTCCCCCTGCCATGTGACCGAAGGCCACGGGAAGGGTTTCAAAAATGAGACTGGGGCCGGCTCCGGGCGTGAGGGCATTCGCAAAGACAATGGGAAAGATCGCCATGCCCGCGATGAGGGCCACCATGGTGTCGGCGAGGGCGACGGCCACGGAGGTGCCGGCGATGGAGACGTTCTTGGGGAGATACGAGCCGTAGACCATGATCGCGCCCATGCCCAGGCTCATGCTGAAAAATGCCTGGCCCATGGCCGTGAGCATGCTGGTACTCGAAAAATGGGTGAAGTCGGGCGTGAACAGAAAGGCGAGTCCTTTCATGAAGTAGCCGGTGGTCATGGCGTAGCCCACGAGCATGAGGAGGAGCACCAGGAGGGCCGGCATCAGATAGGTGACGGCTTTCTCCAGTCCGTTTTGCACGCCCCGGGCCACGATGGCCATGGTGAAGATCAGGAAGGCCGTATGCCAGCCCACCTGAATCAAGGGACTTCCGACGAAGTCTCCGAAGAGGCTCGAGGCCCCGTCTCCACTGAGACCCGAGAAATCGCCGACGGCCGCGTGAACAATATACCCGATGGTCCATCCGCCGATGACGCTGTAATACGACAGGATCAGGATGCCGGCCAGGGTGCCGGACCACCCGATGAGTTGCCAGCCCTGGCCGGCCTTGGTTTCCTCTACCAGCGTCCGCATGGTGTTGATCGGCGTCTGCCGGCCGCGACGGCCCAGCATGACCTCGGCCATCATCATGGGAATGCCCAGGAAGACCACGCAGAGCATATACACCAGCACGAAGGCACTTCCGCCGTGGATGCCCGTCAGGTATGGGAATTTCCAGATATTGCCGAGTCCGACGGCGGCGCCGGTCGCCGCCATGACAAAGGTCAACCGGGAGGACCATTGGCCGTGGATGGATTGTCGATCGTGAGTGATCATGCCCGTGCACTTTCGGTTTTGCCCATGCAACCATAGTCGGTTTTGCCCATGCAACCATAGGCGGGCGGCCTCTCTGTGTCGACCCGGGTTCCCCCAAGGCATTTCCGTATTGGAATCGGAGCGTGGACAGCCGAGCCTCGTGTTTCAAGAGGCTTTCGTGACGTTGCTGTGAAGAGAGGAAGACAGGGGAATCCTGACCAACTTGAGATTGGAGCGGTTGCCTGACTATAGTGAACCGCTCCCGGCGGGTTGCCTGTCGCCGGTGAGCGGAAGAAGAACGTGATTCATGTCCGTCGAGGAAAAAAATACACGACGGGTGGTCGTCCTTGCCCCGATGCCGCCCGAGAAAGCGGCTTATGCCCTTGCCCGGTACAGCCGTTCACCTGATTCCATTGAAGACAGTTTGCAGTGGGTCCATGGGCACTCGTCCGAGAAGTTTTGGGAGCAGTTCTATTTTGCCTATGGCCATGCGTCCATCGCCGACCTTGGGCACGTGACCGTGTGCCTGGAAGGCATTTCCGAATTGGCGGCCATTCGCCTGGAAGATGAACCGCTGTGGGATGGGCAGGCCAAGTCCAGCCGGTATCAGAACTTTGCCGTGTCCGGCTGTTACGTGCCGTCAACCATTCGGGATTCCGAACCCGAGGCGTTCTATCGCGGGATTCTCGGCAGCCTGTTCAATCTCTATCGAACGTTTCATGATCCGCTTCTCGAACATCTTCGACGGCAGTATCCCAGGCCCGATTCCATGAGCGAAGCGAGTTACGGGCGAACCCTTGCCGCGCGCGTGTACGATATCACTCGTTATCTGTTGCCCTTGGCCTCCACGACGAACGTCGGACAGGTGGTGAGTATCCGGACGCTGGAAAAACAGATCATCCGGTTCTTATCGACGCAACTTCCCGAACTCCTGACCCTTGGCCAAGAATTGAAAGAAGCCTGCGCGAAAGTTCCCTCGAACGTGTGGGGTGAGTTGTGCGGGGAGATAGGGAAACAGGCGGAGCCGCTCGCGCCGACGTTGGCTCGCTACGCCAAGGCCAACGAGTATCAAACGGAGGTCTATCGGGATCTGTCGAGGCACGCCAAGAAGATCCTTCGCAAGGCCGGCTTGGATCTGCCGTCGGCTTGGGCCGATCAGGTGGTGCCGGTCGATCTCATCGAGCCGCATTCGCTGATGGATGAACTGGTCACGAGTGTGTTGTATCGCGTCAGTCATGCGCCGTATCGCCGGATTCTGGAATTGGTGCGGGACTGGCCGGAAAAAGAAAAGCAGGAGACCCTTGACGTGGCCTTGCGCCGTCGAGGGCCTTATGACGAATTGATCAAGGAGTTTCGATGCGGCTATCCCCTCATCTTCGACGTGTTGATGGATATCGGCGGGTGGCGGGACCTGCACCGGCACCGGCGGTGCCAGCAGATCCAACAGAATTTTACCACCGTGCATGGCTATGAGATCCCTCAACCGTTGTATGAGGCCAAACTGGATCGCGAGTATCAACTGGCCATGGACGCGGTTCAACAAGATATAGAACGGTTGCGGGGCATGGATCAGGAAGCCTCGATTTACGCGATTCCCTTCGGGTTCAAGGTGCGGTGTGTTTTTAAAATGGACTATGCCCAGGCCGAGTACATGTGCCAACTCCGGTCGGGGGTCAAAGGCCATTGGTCCTACCGCACGGTGGCCTGGGCCATGAAAGAACAAATCATGAAGCAGTACCCTCACCTGGGTGAACTGATTGTCGCCACTTCACCCGACGTCGAGGATACGCTGACGCGTTGAGCCGAATGGCGATGCGTCATACTGTTGTGGGATGAAAGGTACACGTGGGCATGAGCGAAGAACAGACGATCGAACAAGCCATCCTTAAAGGGGATTGGGATGCGGTGCTGATCGCCGCGACGCATTGGACACAGAGTGAGACCGCCGGGCCCAGGGCGTTTTTTGTCTTGAATATCGTGTATCTGTTGAAAGGCGAGTTTGCCCTGGCGTGGCAGATGTATGCGAAGTCGTTACAGGAAGAGGCGGATATTGCGAACGTCCGCGAATGGGTCGATCACCTGTGCGCGTCGTATCCGGAGGAAGGCTCCGTGCATTTGCTCCATGGCATGTTTCTGGCGCAGTCCGGCCAGTCGGAGCAGTCCATCAAAAGTTACCAAACGGCGATGAAACTGACCCCCGATTCGCCCTTTCCGCATTTTTTTCTGGCCCAGATTTATCAACGGATGGCCCAAACGGATCAGGCCATCAAGGCGTATCGCCAGGCCGTCAAACTGGATCCCGCCTACGCGGCTGCCCGCTTGAACCTGGGGGCGGCGTATCAGCAAAACGGTCAGTTGGAAATGGCCATTCCCCAATACCGGGAACTGATCAAACTCGCGCCCGGCGAAGCGTTGGGATACGTCAATTTAGCCTGTGCGCTGGCCGAACAGGGAAAGATCGACGCGGCCGTTCGCGAATATAAAACCGCGCTGACGCTCAATCCGGACGACGCCGAAGTGCACTATGCGCTGGCCGGGATCCATGACCAAAAGGGGCGGCGCGACCTCGCCCTGCGGGAATATCAGGAAGCCCTGCGGATCAAGCCGGATTTCGCCGCGGCCGCAACGGAAGTCGGATGGATTTTAATGGAAAAGGGGCAGGTGGATTCGGCGCTCGACAGTTTCAGCGTGGCGATCAAGGTCGATCCCAACGACGCGAGGGCCACCTTCGGCGTGGGGCGAGTCTACGATCTCAAACGCAAACCCGACATTGCGGGGGATCATTATCAACAGGCCCTGCAACTGGAAAAGGACCCCGCCAAGAAAACCGCCATCCTGAATTTTATCGACAAGATCCTGGGTGGGTATCACGATTGAGGGGGCGGCATCCCACTTTTCCCCTCCTTTGCTTGTCCTGAGCGTAGCTGAAGGATCGGGAGGGGTGAAGGGGAGGTAGAGGCATTCGTAAAGGCGATCTCCCCGCCCGGATGCGGGGTCAGAGTTCTTGCAACGATTGCCGGAGCATGGATATCTGTTGGGAGGAATCGCCGATTTTCAGTAATTCGGCCTTGATTTGGTCTTTGAGGTAAGAGGAATAGCCTATCCGGTCCAGGAAAAATTCCAGAAATTGACCACCCAACATCGTGCTGTTCCTTTTTAATTCTTCGACGTCCTCGTCACTGATCGGCACATACGTACTTCCGACGTGCAGGATGACCTTGTAATAATCTCCCTCACCGCGACGTTCGAATCGTAACCCGTCCATGTTCGTCTCTTCCGCTCCTCAGGCTGGTGAACCGAGCCGCATTGTATGCAAACCGACCAGGCGATGACAAGGGAGGAACGTGTTCGGTTGGGAGCGACTGCACGTTGGACGGTGCTTGGGACCGACAGAATTGCGCAATATGATCAGAATTGTATGCCCTTATCATGCATGGTAGGATAACGAAATCCGAGGCAGAGCCGTATGCGAATCAATGCCAGACTGGATGATGCCCGTGCTGAAAAACTGAAGCAACTTCAATCGCTGACACGGCTTGGCGTAAGCGAAATTGTGAAGCGCGCCATCGATCTTTTGTACCGGCAACAGTCAAGGCGTTCACGGGACAAACTTGATGCCTTGTTGTCGAGTGATTTCGTGGGCTGCGCCGAAGGCCCCGAAGACCTGGCCGGCCGGTACAAGCACTATCTGGCGCGGGATCTCGAGAACAAACATGGTGCTGGCTGATACCGGCTACTAATAACGACGGAGGGGAAAGTGGCTGAAGAAAGCAAGAAAAATCCTGTCGTGGTATCGGTTATCAACTTGAAAGGCGGCGTTGGAAAAACAACCGTCTCGGCACTGTTGGCGAGATACGCCGTGAAGATGAATTTGAGTGTGCTGGCAGTAGATGTGGATCCACAAGCAAATTTGAGCCAGGCCCTCATGACTGAAAACGATTACAAACAGTTCATGGAGAACGGAGAGTCCTCTATTGTGTAGCTTTTCAACGGCTATCTTTCACCATCTCGCAGACAACCAGCCCCTGCACCTTTGGATCAGGTCATAAGAGAAGTGGGTCTCGGAGAAAATTTTCATCTCATTCCGTCGAGATTTGATTTTTCCGATAATCTGATTCGTTCCATAAATCTTGATGAGAGAGTCCTGGCAAAATTTCTTTCCAATGAAAGTGAACTGAGAAAAAAAGATCTTGTTCTGATTGATTGCGCCCCGACTGAATCAATAATCACTAGAACTGCGTATTATGCTTCACGTTATATTCTCGTTCCAGTGCGGACGGAATTCTTCTCCACTATCGGGTTTCCCTTGTTGAAAGAATCCCTAGACAAGTTCAAATTTGTTAATCCAAGCCATGCTATTGATGTGTGTGGCGTTCTGATTAACAACAGCGAAACAAAACGGAGCGCTCGTGGGCCTCATCACCAGTCTGCCTTGAGAGATATCAAGAAAAAAGCCAGCGAATACCACTGGCCTCTCATGAGAAATCAGATGTTTCATTCTAGGGGATACCCCAAGTTGATGAGTGACAAATATCCTGTCTACACTGGCAATGCCGTGGGTGAATTCCGAAGAATCGCTGATGAATTTGTGAGGATGGTAGGGCTGTTGCCATATAAGGAGTAATCATGCAAAAAGAAACCTTGCGAAAATTCTTATCAACTCTCATTGACGATTGTGGATATGACACAGTCCGCCAATCCTTGGAGGATTGTGTTCCCACACTGGCGGCCACCCATACTTCAAGAGATTCCTCTGTCAAGCGCTCGAGAAAACCACGAACAAGACCGAATGCGGTTACTGCAGTGGAATCTCTGGCTCTGCCAGATGAAGAGAAAAAGAATATCATGATGGTACTTGCAAGAAAATATGAGGAAAAGATGTTCATGCCGAATGTCAATCATGTACGCGCTTTCTTGGAGAAAGAGGGAGAAGATATTTCTCGTATTAAATCCAGGCAACAGGTTGTATCAATCGTATTCAAATGTCTTGCGGATTGGGAAACGCAGAAACTGCGGGAGCTGAATACGCGGGGGCTTTATGGCCCCTCCAAGTCGCTTTCCGTCATAGCCAACGAGATCGAGAACGTCGGACAACAAAGCCACCTTTGACCCTTCTGCTGTAACCGCCCGGTGAATCGCGATAGCGCCGAAAATCAACGAATCTATTGAGACAAGGGGTGTGCCGTTCGCAATGTCGCACCATATGTAGTTGGTGGCGGGAACGTGTACCTCAATGGCGGGGAATGCGCTATCGTTGACACAGGCGGCAGTTCGGGCGTTGATCTTCCATGGCCCATTGAATGGACACATTTCATCTTAGGGAGGGAAAAAGAGCCACATGAATGAACTTACCGGCGACCCCAGATATACGATGGGACGCGACAAAGAAGAGACGGATCGGTTGATTCAGCAGTCGCGATTGTATGATGGTCTGACCAGGCAACTTTTCAACGACGCCGGCATCAGGAGCGGGATGAAGGTTCTCGATATTGGGAGTGGTGCCGGAGACGTCTCATTGATCCTGGCCGAATTGGTCGGTCCGGAAGGGAAGGTCATAGGCGTGGATGGCAATGCGGAGATTCTCGAGACGGCCGGAGCACGGGCGAAGGAAGCAGGATTTGCCAACGTGGAATTCCTGGCGGGGGACGCCCGAATGCTGGAGTTAGCGGGCGACTTTGATGCCCTGGTCGGCCGGCTGGTGCTGATGTATATGGCCGACCCCGCAGCCGCCCTGAAACACCTGACCCAACGCCTGCGTCCGGGGGGAATTGTTGCCTTTGAGGAGACTGATTTTACGATCTACAGGTCGTCTTCTCGTCCGGATACACCCCTGATGAATAAACTGGCGGAGTGGTTGCTCGCCGTGTTTGAGCGTTCAGGGGCGCACGTGGCCATGGGTTCCGATCTGTACCGTACGTTTGTCGAAGCCGGTCTGCCCGAGCCCGTCTTGCATTTTGAGGCTCCGATGGGCGGTTCGGAAACGTGGGCAGGGTATCCATACATCGCCAATTCCTTTCGAAGCCTCCTCCCGCTCTTGGAAGAGTTCGGTATTGTGACTGCCGAAGAAGTTGACGTCAATACGCTGGCCGAGCGGGTTCGAAAAGAAATCGTTGCCTCGAAATACCCGGTCGTTCTGGCGCCGCACATCACCGCCCGGGCAAAGGTTGCGACGTAAGGACCTGGTTCTCACGATTCTTGACCCCCCATAGACCATATGATAGCGTAGCCTTTTTTCGGTCTTCATCTTCACGAGACCTCCTGATCTACCAGTCTTCAGGTTCATGACTCAGTTGGCGTTCATGGTCGCACGGTGGCCTTGGGGTCCATTCACGTTATTTCATCCAGGAGTTTTTCATGTCGCGAGTGTATAACTTCAGCGCCGGCCCGGCCATGTTGCCTGAGGCCGTGTTGCAACGAGCCCAAGCTGAATTGACGGATTGGCACGGGGCCGGGGCATCCATCATGGAGATGAGCCACCGCGGAAAAGAATTTGTCTCGGTCCATGCCGAGGCTGAACGGGACGTCCGTGACTTATTGGGCGTTCCCGATTCGTACAAGGTGCTCTTTTTGCAAGGGGGAGCCACCGGGCAATTTGCCGCGGTTCCCATGAACCTGTTGCGCGGAAACAGCCAGGCGGATTACATTTTGACCGGGGCCTGGGGTAAAAAAGCCATTGGAGAAGCCAAAAAATATTGCGAAGTGAACGTCGCGGCTTCTTCCGAAAGCCGGAAATTCGCCACGATTCCCGCGTTTGAAGATTGGACGTTAAATCCGGACGCGGCGTACGTGCATTACACCCCCAATGAAACGATTGACGGCGTCGAGTTTCACTGGATACCCGAGACCGGGGACGTTCCGCTCGTGGGGGATTTTTCTTCCACCATCTTCTCGCGGCCCATCGAGGTCAGCCGGTTTGGGCTGATTTACGCGGGCGCGCAAAAGAACATCGGCCCGGCCGGCGTGACGTTGGTGATCGTGCGGGACGACCTGATCGGTGACGTGCTGCCGGCGACGCCCGGTGTCTTCGATTACGCGCAACAGGCCAAGGCGGATTCCATGCTGAATACCCCGCCGACCTATAGCCTGTATATGGCGGGCCTGGTATTTAAATGGGTGAAGGAACAGGGCGGGCTGCCGGCCATGGCCGCACGCAACGAACGCAAGGCCGGGAAGCTGTATGCCGCGATCGACGGGTCCGGTTTCTATCGGAACCCGGTGGACCCGTCGTGTCGATCCTGGATGAACGTGCCGTTCGTGCTGGCCGATCCGGAATTGGACCGCGAGTTTCTCGATGGAGCGGCCCGGGCCGGCCTGACCACGTTGCAGGGTCATCGGTCGGTGGGCGGGATGCGCGCGAGTATCTATAACGCGATGCCGGAGGCTGGCGTGGATGCGTTAATCGACTATATGGCGGATTTTCAAAAACGGAAAGCGTAGGGAAGGTTCCATGAAGATTCTGGTCAGTGACAGTTTATCGGAACGAGGCGTCGCCGTTCTCGAACAGGGCGGATTCGGCGTCGACGTGAAACTCAAGTTGCCCAAGGAACGGCTCCTGGAAGAAATCAAGGCGTATGACGGCATCATCGTTCGGTCGGGAACGAAGGTGACGGCGGACGTGATTGACTCCGGCGACCGTCTCAAGATCATCGGGCGCGCCGGGACGGGGCTCGACAACGTGGATTGTGAAGCCGCCACCCGGCGCGGCATCGTCGTGATGAATACGCCGGGCGCGAATACGATCACGACGGCGGAGCACACGATAGCCCTGCTCGTGAGCATGAGCCGTAAAATTCCCCAGGCCGTCGTGTCGACCAAGGCGGGCAAGTGGGAGAAAACCAAATTCATGGGCACGGAGTTGTACAACAAGACCCTCGGCCTCGTGGGGATAGGGCAGATCGGCACCTACGTGGCCAAGTTGGCGCAGGGCCTGGCCATGCAGGTGGTCGGCTATGATCCCTACCTGGCTCCGGGTCGCGCGCGGGAGTTGGGTATCCAAACCGTGGACTTGGACGAGCTGTTCAGACGGGCCGATTTCATCTCGGTCCATACGCCGTTGACCAATGAGACCCGGTCTTTGATCAACGCCCAGGCCATCCGGCAGATGAAAGACGGAGTCATGATCGTCAATTGCGCGCGTGGCGGTATCATCCATGAACACGATCTCTATGAAGCCCTCAAGAGCAAAAAAGTCGTGGCCGCGGCCTTCGACGTGTTCGAGGAGGAGCCGGTGAACCCCGATCATCCCCTGCTCACCCTGGACAACTTCATCTGTACGCCTCATATCGGCGCCTCCACCGAGGAAGCCCAGGAAAGCGTCGCCGTTTCGATCGCCGAACAATTCGTCGACTATTTCGAGAAGGGCGTGGCCCGGGGCGCGGTGAACGTTCCGTCTGTGCCCCCCGACGCCTTGCAGCAACTCAATCCCTACCTCGCGTTGGCCGAGCGGATGGGGTTGTTTCAGGCGCAACTGCTCGATGAAGGCATTGAAGAGGTCACCGTGGAATATCGTGGAGAAGTCACGGAATTCTCCCTGGCGCCCCTGACGGTTGCGGTCCTGAAGGGCTTGTTGACGCCGATTTTGCACGATACGGTCAACGCCGTGAATGCGCCCTTTATCGCGAAGGAACGCGGCATCGAGGTCAAGGAAGTGAAGTGGAGCGACGCGGGGGATTATACGAGCTTGATCCGGCTGCACGTGAAAGCCGGCAAGCAGACGCAGCAAACGGCCGGAACCCTGTATAACAAAAAGGAGCCTCGCATCGTCGAAAGCAACGCGTACGCCGTCGAGGTGAATCCCGAGGGCCACATGCTGTTGATCCACAACGTCGACCGTCCCGGCGTCATCGGCACGGTTGGGCGTATTCTCGGGGAACACGCCGTGAACATTGCCCAGATGCAGTGTTCCCGTCCGCAGAAAGGCGGCAGTTCGCTCTTGATCCTGTGTTTGGACCAGACGCCGCCGCTTCCCGCGTTGGACAACATCAAAAGCGAATCGGACGTTCTGTCGGCTCGCCTTGTCGATCTTTCACGCGTGTCTTAACGGTTCACTCTTTCCGATGGCTCGCCGTCTCCAACCACGATCGGAGCGCCACACGGTTTCTTCAGGGACAACGCCCCGTTCCCTTATCCCGATCGGGATGACGACCCTGTTGCCCGATGCCGCTGAACGCGTCCGACATTTGGAACACGCCTTGTTCGAGGGGTTTGCCCGGTGGGGCTATCGCGAAATCATCCCGCCGACCTTTGAATACCTGGACGTGCTCTCCGCCGGCTTGCCGGCCGATATCCTCGAAAAGTGTTACAAGGTCGCCGATTGGACAACCGGCCGCATTCTGGTTCTTCGTCCCGACGTGACCGCGCAGATTGCGAAAATTGTGGCGATGGGGATGGCCGGGCGGCAGTTGCCTCTCCGGTTGAGTTATCGCTCCACGGTGTTTCGATATGAGCCCGAACATGCCGGCCGGGAACGGGAAGTGTTTCAGTTGGGGGTCGAACTGATCGGGGCCGACGATGCGTCGATGGATGCCGAAATCCTGACCTTGCTCATCGAGTCCCTGAAGGCCGTGGGGCTGTCGAATTTTAAAATTTCACTCGGACACGTCGGTTTCTACCAGGCGTTACTGGCACAGTCGGGACTCTCGGAACAGGGGCGCAAGCAAGCGGAGTTCGCGGCGGCGCATAAAGACCTGCCGAAACTTGAACGAATCCTGAAAACCGAACGCGTGTCGCCCAGGCAGGCCAGGCCCATCCTTGAAGCTCCGGGGCGGTACGGGCGGGAAGAAGTGTTGCAATGGGGAAGGACCGTCGCCGGTCGTAATGCCCGGTTGCTGACCCCCATCGAGCGGTTGACCAAGGTCTATGCGCTGCTCGACGCGGCCGGTGTCCAAGAGCATCTGCTCCTGGATCTGGGAGAATTCCGGGGCTTTGATTACTATGACGGGGTCGTGTTCGACGTGTTTTCCGCCAATGTCGGCTGTGAACTGGGCGGGGGCGGCCGATATAACCATTTGATCGGCCAATTTGGACAGGATCTCCCTTCGACGGGATTTGCCCTGGATATCGATCGTGTCTTCCTGGCGTTCGGGCGAGGGGTGGAACAATGGGCCTCGGACACCCCCAGCGTGCTGGTGGCCGCGCCTGATTCTCATTTTGGACAGGCGTTTCAAACGAGCCGGTCGCTTCGTTCGCACGGGTTGGTGGTGTGTCAGGAAACCGTGCCCCGGTGGGATGCGACCAGGCTCCGAAGGATGCGAGCCCGTCTCCGGGCGTCCGGCGCGTCCTGGGTCGTGATGGTGGGCGTGCCTTCAGTCTCAAGCCGGGAAGCCGTGGTCATGGCGAAAAAAGCAAGAGCCCCGCGAACCGTCCGCATCCAAGACCTTCCACCGCTGATCCTCAAAGGTACGCATGCTCACGTCTGACGTCTCCGACCTTCGTCTGCCTCCTCAGAACCTCGATGCCGAGCAATCCATCCTCGGGGCGGTGCTGCTGGAAAACAGCGCGCTCAACAAGGCGCTCGAGGTCATTGTCGAAGAAGACTTTCATCGGGGGGCGCATCGGACCATTTTTGTCGGGATGATCGAACTGGCCGACCGGAATGAAGTGGTTGATCAGATCACGCTGACGGAACTCCTGAAAACCAAAGGCCAATTGGAGCAAGTGGGCGGGGCGGCGTACGTGGCTGAATTGGTGCAGGCGGTTCCCAGTGCGTCGAACATCCGACACCACTGCAAGATCGTGCGGGAAAAATCCCTGTTACGCGGGTTGATCCGAACCGCCACTGAAATCGTGACGAAAGGGTATGACGGACTCGGCGAGTCGGAAGATCTCCTGGAATATGCGGAACGGGAGATCTTCCGACTGGCCCAAGGTCGTTTGGGCCGGGCTTTTGTCCCGATGCATCAAATCGTCAAGGAAAGCATTGAGATTGTCGATCGCCTCTTCAGTCGCAAAGAACGTATTACGGGCGTGCCCACCGGGTACCGCGTGATTGACGATGTGACAGCCGGGCTGCAGCCGTCCGATCTCATTATCATTGCCGGCCGCCCGAGTATGGGGAAAACCAGTCTGGCCCTGGGCATGGCCGAATATGCCGCGATTCGCGCGAATTTAACGGTGGGCATTTTCAGCCTGGAAATGTCTCAGGCCCAGCTTGTCCTTCGGATGCTCAGTTCCCAGGCCTTTCTGGACTCTCATGCCTTGAGGACGGGACAGCTCACTTCTGACAATTGGCATGCGCTCTGTGCCGCGGCCGACCGCCTGGAAGGGGCCAAAATCTTCATCGATGATTCCGGAGGGCTCACCGTGCAACAAATGCGTGGCAAAGCCCGTCGCCTGAAAGCAGAGCACGGCCTGGATCTCCTGATTATCGATTATCTCCAACTCATGCAGGGACGCAGTGATTCCGAATCGCGCCAACAGGAAATTTCCGACATCAGTCGATCGTTAAAGGCCTTGGCCAAGGAATTGGAGATGCCCGTGGTGGCGCTTTCCCAGTTGAGCCGGGCCGTAGAAAACAGGACGGATAAACGGCCCGTCCTCTCTGATTTGCGGGAATCCGGGGCCATTGAGCAGGACGCGGACGTGGTGATGTTCATTTATCGTGAGGAGGTTTATAATCCGGACACGGAGGAAAAAAGGGGTATTGCCGATATTTTGATTCGGAAACATCGCAATGGCCCGACGGGTGACCGGCAACTGACTTTCCAGGAGCAGTATGCGAAATTTGCTGATCTTGAAACTCAGCACTCCTGATCCCGTGGATTGGGGGACATGATGCAGCCAGGACGACGGTGGTTTTCTCCAAGAGCGGGCGTGTTGCCCGGTGGATGGCGGGAACGCGTACTGGTCATGTTCCTTCTGGTTCCCTTGGCGGTGGTGTCTTGTGCCGCAGTCCCCGAACCTGAATCCGACACGAGCACCCGGCCCGAATTCGTCGCACCACCCCTGACGGCTCCGGCGTATTATCATTTCTTACAAGGCTATCTGGCGGAACTTGTGCGTGACGTCCCCAAGGCCGTCTCGGAGTATCGCGCCGCCCTTCAATTCGACCCGAAGTCGGCCTTCCTGCGCGTGAGGTTGGCCGCCCTGCAATTTTTGTCGGGGAATATGCAAAGAGCCGTGGCCACGTTGGATCAAATCCAGTCCAGTCGAGTCCGGGATGCGGCCGTGCTGGTCGAAATGGCCAAAATTTACGCGGGCGGAGGACAATTCGACCGCGCGTTAGGGTTGTATGACGTAGCGATCGACATGGACCATGAACGTGGGGAGACCTACTTTGACAAAGGAGTCTTGCTGCTCAATCTCAAGCGACCCCGGGAGGCCGAAGCGGTCTTCGCCCAAGGTATCGCCCAGGCACCGGAATCTCATTTCGGATATTTCTACCGGGGCAAAGCCTTGGAGGACCAAGGAAAGGGCCCTGAAGCCAAGGAAGCCTACCGCCAAGCGATCGAAAGGGCCGACCGGTTTGAACCGGCATACCAAGCCTTGCTCAAGTTGTATGAGTCCGACGGGGATCTTCAGGAAGCGATTCAACTGTACCGGCAGTTCGAGTCGTCGGTCACGTCTCGCGACGAGACGTTCCGTAAGGACTTTGTCCGTCTTTTGGTGAAACACCAGGACTACGAGCAGGCCTTGACTATACTGGACCAGATGATTGCGGATGACCCCCGGGACGTGAAGGTGCAAATCCAAAGGGCTCTGGTCTACGTCGAGATGAAAGACTACGCCCGCGCCGTGACGGAGTTGGAACGGATCGTCCGGGCCCATCCCGCCGAGCTTCGGGTTCGCGATTATCTGGGATGGTTGTACGAACAAAACGACGACGTTGAAGGGGCGATTGACGCGTATCGGACCAATATCGATATGGATTCGACGTTTTACGACAGTCGTATTCACCTGGGCATTCTGCTGTATCGACTCACGCGCTATGAGGAAGCGACGCGGCATTTGGCACTGGCGGTCGGGCTGAAACCCGGTAATCCGGAGACGCATCTTTTACTGGGATTGAGTTACCTGCAAGCGGAGAAATTTGAACAAGCGTCGTCCGCGTTTGAAAAGGGAGTGGAATTTCACCCCGACGATGAAGACTTGCGGTTCAATCTTGGCGCCGCGTATGACAAACTCGACCGCTTCCCCGACGTGGTCCGGGAAATGGAAGCGGTGCTGGCCCTCAATCCCGATCATGCCGACGCGCTCAATTACCTGGGCTACAGTTACGCCGATCGAGGCATCAATGGGGAAGAAGCCGTGGAATTGACTCGACGCGCCGTCGCGCTCAAGCCGGACAATGGGGCGTACGTGGATAGCTTGGGGTGGGCGTTGTTTAAAATCGGGCGGGTGGCTGAAGCGCTTCAAGAAATTCAGCGAGCAGCCGAACTCGTCAAAGATGATCCGGTCATTTTCGAACACTTGGGAGAAATTTATTTGACGCAGGAGCATCAAACGGCGGCCAAGGATGCTTGGCTCCGGGCGCTGGAATTGGATCCTCACAATGAAAAATTAATCAAACGATTTCGTGAAGTGGGTTTCGGGAATCCGCCCCATCTGCAAAAGGAAACGTTGAAGGACGGCGCTCAAGTGAGCCAATACGCGGACCCCGTCATTCCCGGATCCCCCCTTCCCCGGGCAACCTTCATTGAGTAAACACCGGAGGCTCGACGTGATGACCGCAGCAAAGCAGGAATGGTGGAGGACGGAACGCATGGTGTATACCGTTTGCAACCGGCGGGGGTTCAGCTTGACCGAGTTGATGATCGTCGTGGCCATCATCGGCATTTTGGCGGTGATTGCCATTCCGAATTTTCTGAAATATCAAGCCCGGGCCAAACAATCGGAAGCCAAAAACAACCTGGTGGCGATTCATACCAGCGAGTTGGCCTATTTTGCCGAGAAGAATACCTATGTTGACGATTTCGATGCGATCGGGTTTGCCGTCATGGGCTCCTCTCGATTGTATTACTATGAGTTGGGAAGCAGCAGTTCCGGAACCCTGCCGTCCGGATGCACGGCTTCGACCCTGGACAGCGTGTCGGCGACCGGGTTTACGGCCGCGGCAACCGGCAACATCGACGGTGATGCGACCTGTGACGTGTGGACCATCGATCAGAACAAGACGCTGGTGAACGTCACGAACGACGTGGCCTTGTAGGGTCGTTCCCGCCGGTTGACGCAGGGCGTCCCGGAGAGCCGTCCGGCGGTATCTGGAGCCGCTGTTCCATCAATGTCTTCCCTCGTCCTTCGGTCTGCAATAGTAATGTCCTTGACTCTCTTCCAGAGGGTCTGTTATAAGCCGTCAACCCCGTGTTCATGGGGGAGAATGAGCCACATGTCGAGTCGTTGAACCTGCACGCGTCTTGCGACGTATCCTGTCGATAGTTAGATATGGATCTCCTCATAAATTTCCTGGGGCGGCTGTCTGAGAGTTTTTTCCCCTCTGCCCCCCATGAGGCACAGCCTCGCCATCGGAAACCGCACAGCCCTTCCCTCAAGCTGATCTCGAACAACCCGGGCGTGTCGCCCGGGCCGGAGTTCGTTCGGGGCCGGTCCGCCCCGTCCACCGTCGGCCATGCGGAAGCCGTGGAAGAAGCCTTGTCGCGGAGCACGAGGTGGCTGCTCGAGCAACAACATCCCGAACACGGCTATTGGGTGCAGGAATTGGAGGCGGATACGACGTTGACCTCGGAGTATATCATGTTGCGCCGGTATATAGGCGCCGTCGAAAAAGAGCGGGAAGTCCGAATGATTCGCTATCTGCAAGGCGCGCAACTCGAAGACGGCGGGTGGCCCATCTACACCGGAGCCCCCATGGACGTCAGTGCCTCGGTCAAAGCCTACTTTGCCTTGAAATTGGCCGGAGTCCACCAGGATGATCCGGGGATGCGTCGAGCCCGGCAAGCCATCATGGCCAGAGGCGGCGTCGTGTCGGCCAACGTGTTTACGAAAATTACGCTGGCCTTGTTCGGGCAATACGAGTGGAGAGGGCTGCCGAGCATGCCTCCCGAAATCGTGCTGGCGCCCAAGAAGTTTGCGTTTAACATGTACGCGATCTCGTACTGGTCCAGAGCCGTCGTGATCCCGCTGTTGATCATTTTTGCCTTGCGACGGGAGTGCCGGATCCCCGCAGAACAAGGGATCCAAGAGTTGTTCTGCACGCCACGGGATCAAATCAACTATCGCCACGCCCCGCCCTTTCAAAAGGATCCCGAGTTCATTAGTTGGCGGAACGTTTTTGTCTGGGTCGACCGGATTCTCAAGATCTATGAAAAGTCTCCGGTTCGTTGTGTACGGAACAGAGCGATCAAGAAAGCCGAGGCCTGGTTGCTGGATCACATGCAAGGTGACGGGGGCCTTGGGGCGATATACCCGGCCATGGCCAATTCGATCTTTGCCTTGATGGCCCTCGGATATCCTGCGACGCATCCGTTCATTCAAAAGGCTCTTCGGGAAATCGAGGCCCTGGAAATCGACACGCCGGCGTCAGCCGATGGACCGTCCACGCTGCATCTGCAGCCGTGTCATTCGCCGATTTGGGACACGGCCTTAACCATCAATGCGCTCGTCGAACGAGGCCTTCCCGTGGACGATGAAGCACTGTCGCACGCCTCGTCCTGGCTGCGTTCCCGGCAAACGCAGAGAGTGGGGGATTGGATCGTGTCTTCTCCCGCAGCCGCGCCCGGCGGATGGTATTTTCAGTTTGAAAATGAGTTGTATCCCGACGTCGACGATACGGCCGCCGTCCTGACCGCCTTGGCGAAACTCTCGCCTCTTCAACCTGCCGACCGGGATGAGGCCGTGCAGCGCGGGATGAAATGGGCGTTGGCCATGCAAAGCTCCAACGGCGGGTGGGGCGCCTATGACCGGGATAACGATCAATTGATTTTCAACAAGATCCCCTTCGCGGATCATGAAGCGTTGCTTGATCCTCCCACGGCCGACCTCACGGGCCGGTGCCTGGAGATGCTCGGCGCCATGGGATATGACCGGTCCCACCCTGCCGTGTCCCCGGCGCTGGAGTTTCTGCGGCGAGAGCAGGAACCCAACGGCAGTTGGTACGGGCGATGGGGCGTCAATTACTTGTACGGGACCTGGTGCGTGATCGTCGGCCTTCAGGCGATTGGGGAGGACATGACCGCTCCGTGGATTCGACGGGCCGTCGCCTGGGTGGAATCCAAACAAAATATGGATGGCGGGTGGGGAGAATCCTGCTTGTCATACGCCGACCGGGCGTGGGCCGGACAAGGCGAAAGTACTCCCTCACAGACGTCGTGGGCTCTCCTGACCTTATTGACCGCGGGGCTGTCCGATTCCTTAAGCGTCGTGCGAGGAATCAACTTTTTGCTGTGCCGTCAACAGGGCGACGGAACCTGGGCCGAACCGTTCCACGCCGGCACCGGCTTCCCCCGCGTGTTCTATCTTCGCTATCATGGCTACAGCAAATATTTCCCCATGTGGGCGCTGGCCATGTATCGTAACATCCGGATGCACGGGGAAACGAAAGCCGAAGCGTTGCAACACATCGCGCAATCGGCCAGGCAACGGCAATAGCCGCTGATTGGCGTCGTCCGTTCTCACTTCAACAGATTCCGGAGCGTTTTCTGGAGAATATCGCCGTCTTCGCCGCGACCCCTTGGGAGTTTAACGCCGTAGCGCGTGCGTTGCCCGGGAGTCGTGTCGAAAGGATGGATGGCGTCAAATGGCGTTGGTGGGCGAATGCGTCCTGTTTCGTGGCCGTGATCCAAACCGGTATCGGGTGGATGAGGGCACAGGGCGCGTGTGAAGCGGCTTTCGATAAGAGACGCTGGACCGTGTGTATTGCATCAGGATTTGCCGGTGCCTTGGTTCCCTCACAAATCGGCGATTTGGTGATTCCCGAGCAGGTCGTCTGTCAGGACCGGGGTATCACGGGTTTGTCCGCCACGATGTCGTGTAGTGCCCCGTATCGACTACAAGCTTGGAACGCGGCACAATTATCAGAGAACACGGTTCTGTCCGGACGGTTGGTCACGGTAGGACACATCGTGTGGTTGGCCGGAGACAAGCAGGCGCTTGGCCGGGCCTTTGAGGCGAGCAGTCTGGATATGGAAAGTGCGGCAATCGGGACGGTGGCTGCTCGACGGGGCATCCCCTTCTTCGTGGTCCGGTCGGTTTCAGATCGTGTAGAGGAAGATTTGCCCCTTGATCTTAATCTGTTTTGCCGGACAGGTACGTTTTTGCAGGGGGTGTGGACCGTTGCCACAACCCCTGGCCTATGGCCGGGGTTGAATCGACTGCGCCGCCAAAAAAACGTGGCGTCGGCCAGGCTGACTCAATTTTTTGAAGCCTTCTTCTCGAGAACGGACGAGAGAGCCTGAACCATAGATCAACCCCTTCATTTGTGTAAGGGTTGAGAAATACCGTGTGTGTTGCCAAGAAAGGAAATGGTTATGCCTCAGTTTCCTCAAGGAATCGCAAGAACGGTTGAGCCACGAGTCCGAACCCTGATCGGTGCATTGATTCTTGGGTTGTCGGTTTTTGGATGTTTTTCACTCCTGGCAGCGGAGGTGTCGCCGGGTTCCGCCACGGAGGCGATGAAAGGGACCATTGATCAAGCCTTGGAGATCTTGAGTGATGAGTCTCTCAAGGCGCCGGATAGAGCCCAGGAGCGTGTGAAAATCCTCGAAGACATCATCGGAAAGCGTTTCAACTATCAGGAAATGGGGAAAAGAACCTTGGGGAAGCATTGGCAGCAAGCCAGCGAAGCCGACCGGGAAGAATTCGTGCACCTTTTTCAACGTTTTCTCTCCAAGACATATGCCGGAAACGTTGATGGCTATTCCGGTGAACAGGTTGAATACCTCAAAGAGCGGAGAAAAGGAGATTTTGCCGAGGTTCAAACGGCGGTGACCTCCGACAAGTCAACCCTCTCCATCTATTACCGCATGCTGAAGAGTTCGAATGGCTGGCAGGTGTATGACGTGGTCCTGGACGGCGTCAGTCTGGTCAAGAATTTTCGAAGCCAATTCGGACGGATCATTGAGGCCGAGTCGGTTGAAGGTCTTCTTGAGAAATTACGGATCAAGACCGCCAGACCTCAGTCCTAGGAGATCCAGTCGCCGGCGTGCATCGTGAATGCCATGTCTTTCAACGGGTTCCGGCTGAACCTGATTGGAATGTTTCGGTAGCATCTCCTAGTGGGATTTCTTGACAGCATACCCTGATTTTGCGAAACTAGGTTTCCGCCTCAGTAAATTTTCCCTGAGCCTGAAAAGTGCCAGTGCATTTTAGTGCATTACTAAGAGGGGGAATCGAATTATGTCTCTCCTGAAAGGGATCGAAGGGCCGTCCGACCTCAAAAAATTATCTCCTGAACAATTTCCGGATTTGTGCCAGGAAATTCGCGATCAGATTATTGCCGTTATCTCGAACGTAGGCGGGCATCTCGCGTCCAATCTTGGCGTGGTCGAATTGACCGTCGCGCTTCATTACCTGTTAAACACTCCTGATGACCTGATTGTCTGGGATACCAGCAATCAGACCTATGCCCATAAGTTGTTGACCGGGCGTCGTGAACAGTTTCATACCATTCGGCAATACGGTGGAATCAGCGGGTTTTGCAAACGGGAAGAAAGTGTGTACGACACGTTTAATGCCGGTCATGCGGGCACAGGTGTCTCTGCCGCGGTGGGCTTTGTGGAAGCCCGCGAGCAACAAAAACGATCGCATAAGGTCGTCTGCGTCGTGGGAGACGGCGCGTTGACTTCGGGGCTGACACTCGAGGGCCTTCAGCAAGCAGGGGATAGCCAGAAGGACCTGTTGGTGATTTTGAACGACAATCAAATGTCCATTTCGAAGAACGTCGGGGCGATTTCCGCCTATCTGAATCGGACCATTACCGGTGAGTTGGGCGTTCGCCTCCAGGAAAAGGCGAACCGGCTTCTGGAGACGATCCCCCGCATCGGCGGATCGGTGAAGAAAGTGGCCGGGCGGGGGCCAACGCCGGGCCACGGGGGGGGGGGGGCCCGGGTGGTGGTTGGGGGGGTTGGTGTCGCCCGGGATGCTGTTCGAGGAATTGGGGTTCCGGTACGTCGGGCCCCTTGACGGCCACGAATTCGACTATCTGCTGCCCACCCTGGAGAACGTGCTCAAGCTGGAGGGCCCGACGTTATTGCACGTGCTTACCAAAAAGGGATTGGGCTACAAACCCGCGATGAACGATCCCGTGTGGTTTCACGCCAGTTCACCCTTCGACCTCGATACGGGAAAGCCCAAGGGCAAATCCGCGGGGCCCTCGTACAGCAGCGTCGCCGTCAACACCCTCATTCAATTGGCCCAGGAAGATCCTCGCATCGTGGCGATTACGGCTGCGATGTGTGAAGGAACGGGATTGAACGCCTTTGAAAAGATCTTTCCCGACCGGCTCTATGACGTCGGGATCGCCGAACAACATGCCGTGACGTTTGCCGCAGGAATGTCCACGCAGGGCATGCGGCCGGTGATTCCCATCTATTCGACCTTCCTGCAACGTGCCTACGATCAGGTGATTCATGACGTGGCCACGCAAAATCTTCCGGTGACGTTTTGCATCGATCGCGGCGGACTGGTGGCACAGGACGGGACGACCCACCATGGGGTGTTTGATTTTGCGTATCTGCGGCACATGCCGAACATGGTCATTATGGCCCCCAAGGACGAAAATGAATTACAGCATATGGTCAAGTCGTGTATCAGTTGCGATAAGCCTGCCGCCGTTCGTTATCCCCGTGGCTCGGGGTTGGGGGTGAAACTGGATCAGGTCCCGGAAGTGCTGCCACTGGGCAAAGGTGAATTGTTACGACAAGGCACGGACGTCGCCATCGTGGCAATCGGTGTGACGGTACATCTCGCGATGACGGCGGCCGAGCGGTTGGAGCAGGAAGGCATTTCCGTTGCGGTGATGAATGCCCGATTCGTCAAACCGCTCGATGGTGATTTGATCGGAACCGTGGCGAAGCAGGTGAAGTGTCTGCTCACCGTAGAAGAGGGCTCGGCCATGGGTGGGTTCGGGTCCGCGGTTCTTGAACTCCTCTCCGAGGAAGGCCTGACCAACGTGCCGGCGAAGTGTATGGGATTACCTGACTGGTTCATTGAACAGGGACCTCAGGATTTGCTGCGGGAGAAATACGGCTTGACGGGAGACGGTATTTATCAACAAGCCAAACAACTGTTCGCTCGCGTCTCAGTTGGATCGGTCTTGACCTGAAGAAGCGGTTCCATGAGGATCACTCGAAAAAAAACCAGACAGATCCAGGTGGGTTCCGTCAAGATTGGAGGCGGAGCGCCCATTGCGGTTCAGTCCATGACCGTCCCGCATCCGAGCGACGTCCAGGGAACCGTCGAACAAATTCATCAGATGGAAGCGGTGGGATGTGAACTGGTCCGGGTGGCCGTGCCCGATCAGGACGCCGCTGCAGCCCTTCCCAAGATCAAGGCGCAGATTTCGATTCCTCTCATAGCGGACGTGCACTTTGATCATCGGTTGGCGCTCAAGGCAGCCGAAGTCGTGGACTGCGTTCGTATCAATCCCGGAAACATCGGGCCGTGGTGGCGATTGGCCGAAGTGATCAAAGCGGTGCAAGACCAAGGTATTCCGCTCCGGGTCGGCGTCAACGGCGGTTCGTTGGAGCGCCCGCTGTTGGACAAGTACGGGTATCCCACGGCGGAAGCCTTGTCGGAATCGGCGTTGAATGCCGTCCACGCCATCGAGGATATGGGTTTCACGAACATGAAAGTGTCGTTAAAAGCCTCCGACGTGCATATGGCGGTTGACGCGTATTGGTTGTTTGCCCATCAATCGGATTATCCGCTTCACATCGGTATTACCGAGGCGGGAACAGTCAGTACCGGTGCCGTCAAATCCGCCATCGGATTGGGTTGGTTGTTGTCCCACGGGATCGGCGATACTTTGCGGGTGTCTCTGGCTGCCGATCCCGTCGAAGAAGTGAAGGTCGGCTTTGAAATTCTCAAGTCCCTTGAGCTTCGTCATCGCGGCGTGAACGTCATTGCCTGTCCGACCTGTGGCCGGGTCGAAATTGATGTCGTGCGATTGGCCAACGAACTGGAAAAACGGTTGAGTCACGTTACAATGCCCTTGAACGTGTCCGTCCTGGGTTGTGTGGTAAATGGCATTGGCGAAGGGAAGGAAGCGGATATCGGCATTGCGGGCGGGCAGGGCATGGGAATCCTGTTCAAGAAAGGGAAGCTGGTCAAAAAAGTCCCGTCGGAACAATTGATGGATGTCCTCATCGAGGAAGTCGAGTTGATGGCGTTGGAACAGCATGACGCACGTGAAGAAACCTCCTCCTCCTCGGATGTCTCCGAGGTTGCCGGTCCTCCCGCATCGCCCAATCGCGAACTTCCCGTGCTCTCCTGATCCGCCCCCGGGCCTCCTGAACAACAAAACAACATGACGTCTTTTCAGTCGCGCCATGTCCCGGCGCCTGCGGGCGTGGCTGCGCCGCAGTCCCGAAACGTCTGTGGGGGGCGAGGACTGTCTGAGCGAAGCGAGTTCCGCAGCCCAACGAATCGGGACTGGGGCAAAGGCACCCCTGGGGCCACGCCCGGGCGCCGATGGTTTTGGGTCCTTTTGCCGAAACAAAAGGACCTCGTCGGGCGGGGGCGAAACCCCGCAAGAAAACATCCTTTAGGCCTCATCCCTGCCTTGTCAGGGTTCGGGGGCGTCGTTATAATGTCGGGCGGGCGCCGTACCCAAGTGGCTAAGGGAGCAGTCTGCAAAACTGCGATTCAGCGGTTCGATCCCGCTCGGCGCCTCCATTAGCATTTCATCCTGTAAGTCGAATAGAAAGGCCCCCTGGGCAACCATGGCTGTTCCTCTCTCCCAGATGCTGACGGTCGTCAGCTACGTGATCTCGCAAAAACTCAAGGGCGTCGAGCGCTATCCGCTGGTCTTGATGCTGGAGCCGCTCTTTCGGTGCAATTTGGCCTGTGCCGGTTGTGGAAAGATCCAGTATCCCGAGCACGTGTTGGACCGGCGGTTGACGCCTGAACAATGTTGGGCGGCGGTTGAAGAATGCGGAGCGCCCATTGTCAGCATTCCCGGTGGGGAGCCACTCATTCATCCCGAGATGGCGGAGATCGTTCAAGGGTTGGTGCGCCGTAAAACATTCGTCTATTTGTGTACCAACGCGCTTCTGTTGGAACGCAAGATGGACGAATATAAACCCTCCAACCATTTGATCTTCAGTATCCACATGGACGGGTTGCGCGATGAGCATGATCTCGCGGTGTGTCGTGACGGGGTCTATGACGTCGCGACGAAAGCGATTAAAGCCGCGTTGAAAAGAGGATTCCGGGTGACCACCAACACGACCCTGTTCAACGACGCGAATCCTCCGCGGGTCCGGGCCTTTTTTGACGAGATGATGGATCTCGGAGTGGAGGGGATGATGATCTCACCCGGCTACAGTTACGAAAAGGCGCCGGACCAACATGGGTTTTTAAAACGACATCGGACGCAGGAACTGTTTTCGCACGTGCTCACGAAGCGGAAACGCCGGTGGCGGTTTAACCAGTCCCCCCTGTTTTTGGAATTTCTCATGGGCAAGCGTGAGTATCAATGCACGCCTTGGGGAAATCCTACCTACAATATTTTCGGCTGGCAGAAGCCCTGCTACCTTTTGCAGGACGGATACGTGTCGAGTTTCAAGGAATTGCTCGAGACAACGGCGTGGGAGCAGTACGGCGTCGGGCGCAATGAGAAATGTCGGGACTGCATGGTGCATTGCGGGTTCGAAGCCTCGGCCGTGGCGGAAACGTTCAGTTCGTGGTCCGGGCTTACCGGAACCGTGAAGGCCATGCTGTTCCCCAATGCGACCTGACGGCCCTCTTGCCGGCTTAGCTGTCACGGTGCCCATGTCTCAGGATGGACTTGCAGAGCCGTCTGATCGAAGTCTCCAGGGAGCCGTGTTTCGTCCAAACTCCGAGCAGGAGTTGCGCAGAGTCATTGAATTGGCTTTTGGGTACCGGGGCGATATGACCCTGGAACTGAAGTCCCGGGAATACGTCAGCGGCTATCTCTTTAATCGCGTGTGGGATGGGCCGCGTTCCTACGTGGAGTTGTTTCAACCCGATCATTCCGATTCCCGAAAAATCCCCTGCCGCGAGATTCACGCCTTCCATTTTACGGGGCAGGATACGGCTTCCGGAGAATCCTGGGAAGCTTGGGTACGGAAACGCCAGGAGGAGAGGAAATAGACCTTTTCAGGGGCTTGATGATTGACAGATCAAAGCCCCTTATGCTAGAAGTCACGGACCTTTTGCCTGGAAATTTCCTTCCTGTAAAACAGTTGCTTAAGGATTGAGGTGTGGTCTCTCCAAAGGAAAAGCGCATCATCTGGAAAGGCTCTCACAAGTGGCAAGACCCGGACTCAATTTTAGGCAGCCCGTCATACGCTATCCCACCCTATTATTACCAGGTTGTGGCTCGTCGAGGGGGCCATGGCGCTTGAGAACATGACCGTCGGTCATCCTGACTGTGCAGGCAGATAGGAGGAAGAAGGCCAAGGGAAAAGTTTGTCCGATATTTATGGTGATGGAGAAAGGGCTTCCCTTGTGAGGCTGAAAGAAAGACTTCTCAGAGGAAGAAAAAAAAAGAGCCGGGTTTTTGACGCTCGGACCGTTTACTGACACATAGACCAAATCGAAAATGGGGGTTGTCATGCAGAAGGATACATATCACAGCTTGCTGGGTGCCGTTGCCGTGGTGGCGATGGCCGTGACGTTGTCGGCCTGTGGAGAGGCCAAGCCGCCGGCTCCGCCGCCGCCTGCGCCGCCGGAATACGCCGATATGCATATGCCGGAAGGCTATTGGAATAATCCGGAGATACTCGAGCAGGGGAAAGCGATCTTTACCGGCGTGGAAAACATCGACGTGAATTGCGCCAGTTGCCACGGCAAGGATGGGAAGCCCGTCAAGGCCGGGGCCCGCGATTTCCGTAATGGCGAACACATGAAGCTGTTCTCCGATTCCCAATGGTTCTGGCGCGTGTCCGAAGGGGTCAAGGGCACGAAAATGAAGGCCTGGAAATCCAAGCTTTCCGAGGACGACCGGTGGAAGGCGATTGCCTATGAGGCCACGTTTGGCTTGAAGGGCATGGAATACGACGTTGCGGCAAAGAAATGGGTGCATCAGGGAACCGCCGGCGCTCAGGCGGCTGATGAGGCGGCGGCTCCGGCGAATGGAGAGGCGGCGGCCCCGGCGGCTGAAGAAGCAGCCGCTCCAAATGGAGAAACGGCCGGAGGAGAATCTTCCGAAGAAGCTCCCCAGTAACCCGGGCCCTTTCCGCGTTCTTTGCGGCATAAACCATAAGGAGGCCACGACCCTTGAAAACCTCAACCCGCAGCCTTGTGATTTTGCTAGGTCTTGTGTTCGGAGGGCTTGCCGTCGCCTATGCCCAAGCTCCGGCTCCTCCACCCGTCGAGTTCCCGTATACCGGGAACCGGACAGGGGTGTGGATCGTGGCCCAACTCCATATTTTGTTTGCGGCGTTTATTCTGGGCGCCCCGATATTCGCCGTGGTGTCGGAGTGGCTCGGTTACAAGAACCAAGACCCGAAATATGATCGACTGGCCAAGGAGGTCACCAAAGTCACGGTGATCCTGTACAGCATGACCGCCTTGACGGGCGGGCTGTTCATTTTTGTCCTGCTGGCGACCTATCCCGGTTTCACCACCTGGCTCATCCAACATTTTTTCCTTGTGTTCGCCGTGATCTATCCGCTCCTGTTTATTCTCGAAACCATTATCCTGTACGCATATTTTTACTCGTGGGATTCGCTGAAGGGCGAAAAGAAAGCCCGGCATATCGCCATCGGGGTCCTGTTGAACGTGGTGGGAACGGTCACGTTGTTCGTGATTGACGGGCCGACGTCGTTTATGAACACGCCAGCCAAGTCCGCGGAGGGCGTCTCCCTGATTCAATTCGTCCAAACGGCGGGCTTGTGGGACAAGGTCGCCAATTACAGTTGGATGCCCCTGAATCTCCACCGGCTGGTCGGAAACGTGACGTTCGGCGGGTTCATTGCGGGTTTGGTGGCGGCGTATATGTATATGGGAGCCAAGACGGACGAGGAGCGTTCGTACTACGACTGGATGGGGTTCGTGGGGAATATGATCGGCGTCGGCGCCCTCCTGTTTCTCCCCTTCATGGGGTATCTCCTGGCCTATGAACTGTGTGATTATGACGCGTCCATCTGCCCGTACATGATGGCGGATCAGCTTTCGATGTTCTTTGAAATGCAGGGGGCGATGGTCGGCCTGATCTTCCTGGCCAGTAACTACTACATCTGGCTGAGTATGAAGCGGATTCAAGGCGTGGAGCAGGTTCGAATGTCCGGGATGGTCATGATCGCCGTCATCCTCATTCCGGTGGTCATGGGTATCGCCTGGAAGATGTTCCCGCCGCCGGAATGGCAGTCGCTGATTTTCCTGGCGTTACTGATCGTGCTCCCGCCTATCCTGAGCAGGCTTCCGGGTTTGCGATTCACCGTGTCGTCCTTCACCATGATCAAGGTCGGCTTTCTGATGATCGTGGTCGCCAATGCCATCTGGATGACACCTCACGGATTTGTGGCCACACAGGGGTTGGCCACCGAGGAATTGGAGCTTCCCTCCTGGGCGAGTGAATTGGCGCTGATGCCGGCGAAGAACGCGGCCGCGTTTACCCTGGTCTTTCTGACCGTCGTGAACTACATTCTCTATAACCGGGCCATCAGGAGCGGAACTATCATTTGGGGGAAGATCGACTTCACGTCCCAATTCGTGCTGATCTTCCTGGCGTTCAGTGCGATTTGGACGATGGGCCTGATGGGGACGGTTCGATCCCTCACGAGAAAGTATTACCACGTGTACAACCTGGTGCCGGACTTTACCCGGGAAGCCTATACGCCCACGCTGGCCTATTCCGCCTGGTGGATTACGGCTGTCACGCTGGTTTTTTATCTCGTCGTGAGTTTTGCCATTATCGTGACGTTAAGGAACACCGGCCAAAAGGCGGAGGCTTCGCAAGGGGCTCCGGTGCCGGCCGGTGCGGAGTAACGGAGGTGGAAAGCGAGTATGGCTGAGCAAAGTTTGATCCGAAACATCGTCAAAAAAGGCGTCATAGGCGTCATCCTGGGGATTGTGCTGGTGGCGGTGGCAAGAGCCACGCATTTTCCCCTCGTGTTCCAGGTTATGTTCTTTATTTATGCCATGCTCGGCGCCGGCGTGTTTATCCTGCTCGATGCCCCTTCCCTGAATCGTCTCGAGGGCATCAAGGCGATCATCGGCCTGGTGTTGTTTTACCTGGTGCTGTCGGGCGTGTACATCGGCGGGGCGAGCGGCCTGCCGCAGTACGATCCGGAAATCGAAAAAGGGAAAATTGAAAAGGTCCTGAAAGCGCGCCGGGCCAGGACCCAACAGGGGAAAGCCGAGGAACTGGTCGCGCGGGCCAAAGCCCTGAATGCGCGGGCCGTCTCGATCGAGCAACAATTGAAAATTCTCGGCGGCGGCGTGCAGGTCGTGGAGGAAGCCGCGACTCCCGCGTCATCGGCCGCGGCGGGCGACCTGGTGGCGCTCGGCAAGGAGCAATGGGAACTGCAGGAGTGTTACAACTGCCACAAACTCTTTGGAAAAGGCGGAAAGAAGCGGGGGCCGGAGTTGGACAATATCGGCAATCTCATGACGCCTGACGCCCTTCGGCAAAAAATCCTCGACCCCAAGAGCTGGAAGGCCGAAGGATTCGACAAGCAGTACAAGAAAGGCAAAATGCCGGACAAATATAAGGACTTGATGTTCGATGAAGAAGTGGACGCGTTGGTGGCCTTTTTGGCGACGTTGAAAGATACCTCGGTCAAGACACCGAAGCCTATCAAAATGAAATAACCTCATTTCAGGACGTTCGATGCAACCGAAAATCAAGGCAAAAGCGCGGTGTGCCGACGGGGAAGTCGGCAGCATTTCCAAGGTCATTGTCGATCCTCTCTCCCTCGAGATCAGTCACGTGGTGGTCAGGGAGGGGCCCGGGCAAGGCGTGGACCGACAGGTCCCGGTCGGCCAAATCCAGGAAATCCCGAATGAGGAAGAAATCGTGCTGCGGGGTTCGCTGGAGGAATTCAGGGCGTTTCCCGTGCTGGACCGCGACGCTTACGTCACGCATCACGACGTGGAAATCGCCCACCTGGAAGATCGTCTGCACGTGGAGCCCGGCGAAATTCTCGTGCCCTGCCCCCAACTCGAACAGGGGGTGCCCCGCCGTAACTTTTTCATGAACATGACGCACGCGATCGGCACGTTGATCGCCCTTCCCCTGGTCTTCCCCGTTTTGAAATACGTCATGAAGCCCATGTACAAGCCGTTCGACAATTCGTGGTTTTCCGTGGGTAACGTCCGCAAGATCCGAAAAGATAACATCGGCTACCAGTTCAAGTTCACGCGGGGCTTCAAGGAAGCCTTTATGCCCGAACAGCAGATCGAGAAAAACATCTGGGTGGTGAAGGCGACTCCCGAAGTGCAAAAGGCCGTCTACGGCGGGAAAGACAAGAAGTTTTACGACCACAAGGGCGAGTTGGTGTGGGTGAATAAAGCCAAGGCGCCCTACATCGGATTTTCCGGAAAATGCCCGCATCTGGGATGCGGGTACAAGTGGCGCAGAACGAAGAATTTTCCCGACGGGGTCTTTTTGTGTCCCTGTCATTTAAGCATCTATGACGAGGCGGGCAAGGTGCTGGACGGCCCGGCGCCGCGTCCGCTCGACGTCCTGCCGATGCAGGTCAATGCCGCCGGAGAAGTGCAAATCATCGACGTTGAATACAAGGCCGGGGTGAAAGGGCAAATCCGACTGCTGTAACGCGTTATGAACGGCGATACCACCAACCAACCCAATGTCTTTGAAAAAGTCGTCGACTTTGTCGATGAACGAGTCGGGCTGAAAACCATTCAGGCCAAAATGTTGAACGAGCCCGTTCCCGGCGGGTCTCGATGGGCCTATGCGTTCGGCTCGTGTTTGCTGTTCATCTTCATTATGCAGGTGGTGACGGGGATTCTGTTGATGTTTTACTACGTGCCGAGCACCGACCACGCGTATGCCAGCACGCAATACATCATTCACGAAGTGGATTACGGATGGTTTCTGCTGAGTTACCATTTCTGGGGCTCTTCGGCCATGGTGGTGATGGTGTTTGCCCATATGTCTCAAGTGTTCCTGTGGGGAGCCTATAAAAAGCCCAGGGAACTGATTTGGCTGGTCGGGCTGGCTCTCTTCGGACTGGTCATGGCATTCGGCTTTACGGGCTACCTGCTCCCATGGGATCAACGGGCGTATTGGGCCACGGTCGTGGGTGTCGAGATCATGGACAAGACCCCGCTCGTCGGGGATTTCCTGAGTCGTTTTCTGAAAGGGGGGCCGACCCCGGGCCAAATGACCCTGAGCCGGTTCTTCGTCATTCACGTGATGGTTCTGCCGGCGGCATTAATGGGTTTGGCCGGTCTCCACCTGTTCCTGTTCCGCAAAGCCGGACCCGCCGGTCCGTTCCGTGGAACCCCCGAACAAATCAAGGCGAAGACGGATTATTTCTTTCCCAGGCAGATCTGGAAGGATATCGTGGCCATGGCCACGGTCTTTCTGATTATCTGTACGTTGGCGTTTATCGAGCCGGTGGTGTTGTTGGAAGAGGCCACACCGGATCCGGGGGACTACCATCCTGAACCTGAATGGTATTTTCTGTTTCTCTTTCAACTGTTGCGCTTGAAGATCTTTGGCGGAGAATTCGGCCAGTTTTTGGGGGCCGTCGCGATCCCCGGAGCGTTTATGGGCTTCCTGGCGGCATTACCGTTTCTCGACAGGAATCCGGAACGGAATATTTTTAAACGGCCGATAGCGTTGATCGGCTGGATTGCCATTATGGCGGTGATTTTGATTTTCACCGTTTCCGCGATCCTCAACAGGGAATTTTTGGATTAAGATGTCGAACGCCAAACTCGGTCTGTTGGTCGCTTGGCCGACGTTCTGGACGGGTTTCCCTCTGAAACTGGTCGCCGCGTTTCTCATGTTGGCGGCCGGTGTTCATCCGTGGGAAGGTGTCGGTCTTGAAGCATTGCTCGTCCTGTCCATTCCCATTGACATTTGGGCGCTCGGCCTGTGCTCCCGCACGGTCTTTCTTGAACGGTTGAGCGTAGATCCTCCCAAGGGGACGGGCCTTCGCTTGTGGGGGATGTGGGCGGTCTTTTCCGTGATCTATCTTCCCCTGTTGTTCATGATCGTGAGTGGCGTCAAGTCCCTCTCACTATCAGCGGTCCACGCCACGCTGCATGTTGTCGAAGAAAACGTCCTCGTGATTCCAATTGCTGAAAAAATCAGCCTGGAATTGGTCATGTGGGGACTGCCGGTCACCATCGTCCTGATCGTCCTGGTGTATGGCTGGTTGTTCGGCCTGGGTGCCTTGGCGCAACGCTTCGTTCGCGCGTCTGCGCCCGTCGACGGGGCGTTCCAGGATATCGTGTCGAAATGGGATCTCCTCAGGATTCCGCGGGACCAACCGCTCTGGCTGACGGCCTTTACGGGAACCGGCGTCGTGCTGATCTTTTTGTTTTGGGGCTTGCTCCCCGTGAGCACCCCGCATCCCCATGAAGAATACGAATTCATTGACGCGAAAAAGGCGGAAAAGGAGATCGTTCCCAAGGAGGTCATCAAGAGCGCGGAACAGGTCCTGGCTCGCGCCGAGGCCACGTTGAAGGAGTTGGAGAAAGAGAATCCCGAGGGGGCGACGCCGAAGGCGGAGAAGCCGGCGGAGGCCCCGGAGAAGGCTCTGGAGAAGGCTCTGGAGAAGGCGGCTCCCAAGGAGAAACCGGCGGCTTCGGCTGCCCCCGGTTCCTCCGGTAGCGGGCACAACCCCGCCGATCACACGCATTGACGATTGGAGATGTTTGGGAAAAAATCATGAGACTGGCGGCGATGTGCCTGGTGTTGGCGGTGACCGGGTGTGTGGGCAATCCGACGTTCGACGACCTGCACCTGATGGTCAACAGCGCGTTGGACGGGGCCTGTAATCAACCGTCGTTCAAGCGCCCGTTGCAGCGCCATGAGTATGGGGCCTACTCACGGGACTTGATGATCCTGCGGGCGACCTGTCAGACTGTCGCGCCGCTGTTACCACACAACTATTGAGGGAACGATGAAACCGTTCAATGAGGGATCGCATATGAAAAACCACGGCATGATCGAAAAGCTGAAGTCCCGGGTGCCTGCGGTGAAACCCTCGTCCCTCTTCGGATGGAGTGTCTTCTGGGCCTTGGTCCTCCTGCCTGCGATGGTTTGGGCCCAGGATGCGGCGTCACAAGCGATGTCCGTCGAGTATCGGGATATTCCCGGAGTCGGCAGCCGGAACGTCGTCTGGGTCGTGGCCCAGCAGCATTTACTTCTGGCGGGCTTCGTGTTGGGCGTGCCGATCTTCGCCTGGGTGTGCGAAATCGTGGGATGGAAGACCAAGGAAGCCCGGTACGACAAGCTGGCAAAAGAGTTCACCAAGCTGTTGACGTCCGCGTACGCCACGACGGCGCTGTTCGGGGGCATCCTGCTCTTTCTGTTGATCGGGCTGTACCCGAAGCTCATGGCGTATCTGTCCGACATTTTTTTCCCGACCTTCATCGTGTACTGCCTGTTATTCCTGTTGGAAACGGTCACGCTGTACCTGTACTGGTACGGATGGGACGCCATGCAGGGAAATAAAAAGACGTTTCATCTGTTCTTGGGCTTCCTGCTGAACGTCTTTGCCCTGTTTATCATGATCGTCCCCAACGCCTGGGCGACGTTCCAGGCCAGTCCCGTCGTGGTGGCGGAAGGCACGGCGATTGAGCGGGCATGGGCGGCCACGTGGAATCCCACGTGGTGGCCGGTCAACATTCATCGACTCATTGCAAACGTGGTCTTGGGCGGGTTCATTTGCGGTGCCTATGCCGGCATCCGGTATCTCCTGGCGGCCAGCCAGGAGGAACGGGAACATTATGATTGGATGGGCTACGTCGGAAATTTCATCGGCGTGTTCGGCATGCTCCCCCTGCCTTTCGCCGGGTATTGGCTCATGCGGGAGATTTACCAATATAACCAGCAAATGGGCATTACCCTCATGGGCGGATTTCTGGCTTGGCTCTTTATCCTGCAGGCGATGCTCATCGGGGTGTTGTTCCTCGGGGCGAACTACTATTTCTGGATGGGCATTACCTACCGGATTCCGGGCTCCGAGCGAACCTACAGGCGACCGATCCTTGCCATGCTCGTTGTGCTCATGGTGTGTCTGGGCGTCTGGATGACCCCCCACTCCCTTGTCGCCAGTCTCGAGGAAGCCAGAAAAATGGGCGGGACCCATCATCCGCTGCTTGGCGTATTCGGGGTGATGTCCGCAAAAATGACGGTGGCCAATCTCATGATTCTGGTCACGTTCATGAGTTTCATCATGTATTGGCGGGCCGGAAAGCAGGAAACGGCCGCGTGGGCGAAGATCGCCAAATCGGTCATGGGCGCCTTGTTGGTGCTAGCCGGGATCGCGGTTATTGTGCTGGGGGTCTGGGGGTATTTCGTTCCGGCCATTATCCGGATCAACTATTTCTCCGTCGCCCAGGTGTTGATCGTTCTGTTCGTGATGGTGACGTTTACGCCCTTGACGGCCATCCTGATGAAAAGCGCCAAAACCACGACGGAAATGATCTGGGGGCAAATGCCGATTCGGGCCGGCTATTCGTTGGTGTCCAATGCGGTGATGGTGATCCTGTTGATGTCGCTGATGGGCTATGCCCGCTCATCCTCCCGGGTACACTGGCACGTGTACGGCGTGATAAGAGACACCTCGGAGTACGCCTATTCTCCTGCGTTGGGATACGCGGCCGCGTTCATGTCCCTCAATACCTTTGTGTTTTGTTTGCTGGTGGCGTTTATCTTTTGGGTGGCCACGATGGGTGACAAAGGGAAGAAAAGCCCGGGGCAGGAACAACCCGCACCGGCCGAGATCCCGGGAAGCGTGGCGCCTGCCATGGCCGGTGGAGCCCCACGGGAAAAGGTGTGAAAACGCAGGCGGGATGGGACGTCTTGCTTGAGAAACCATTGACGCTGGCATTACCGAACGGAGCGAGGACCCATGAGTGAAGTCGCAATACTCCAATTGATCGGTCTCACTGTCGTAGGAGTCGGAATCTGCATCCTGCTCTTCATCAAGTCGAAATTTCTCAGGGTGGTCGGCTTCGTGGTGATCGTCCTGGGGACGTTTACCTTGATTGCGCTGGGGGTGCCGCAGATGGCCTCTCTACCTCCGGCCATCGAGACCTTCGATATTGCCGAAGTCAAAACGCCTGATGATTTGGCCGCGATCGGTCAAAAGATTTTTTTCAGCAAAGGGCAGTGCGCCTTGTGTCATTCCATCGGTCCGAGTGAATCAGCCAGGTGTCCGGATCTGAAGGGCATCGGAGCCAAGCTCGCTCCGGAGTTCATCTATGAAAGCCTGACCGAGCCGCAAGCCTATATTTATCTGGATTTCAGGCATGAAGGCCTGCCCAAGGAATATCCGGCCCGCATGCCCTATATCCACAAGAATCCGATTGCCTTGTCGCAACAGGAGATTTATTCGGTGATTTCGTTTTTGCAGAAAATGAGCGGCGAACCCATTAGCGTCAAGGTCGAAGACGTGATGAATATCGGCAAGGAAAGCGAGGTGGATGTCGCCTCCCTTACCGTCAATGGAACACCTTAGCCGGAAGGGTGAAATATGAAAGGTTCCCTTGCGAAAACAGTCATCCTGTTGGTGGGAATGTATGTGTTTCTCAAATTCATACTCCCGTTGTTCACCGCGCCGCTCCCGGCCAGTCTGATTTTCCTGTATCTGGCGCTCACCCTGGCCTCTGCGATGATTTTCTATACCATGAGCGGGGGAAGTCTCGACGAATTCATGGGACCCATCGGGCGGTTCCTCACCGGCACGGGGCAGACGGGCATTGCCGGGACCGCGCGCATTCTGGTGTTCGTGTTGTTCCCCGTGTTGGTGGGGTGGCAAACGTATACCAGGCTCGCCCCAAGCGATATGCCGCCGGCGGAAAATCGGACCATTCATCCCGCGCCTCCGGGGGAGTTTGTCGGTCTGGCGAATCCTTATGAAAGATCGCAGAACAATATCATGATGGGGAAAGGCCTCTATGCGGCGTTTTGTTCTCCCTGTCACGGAGCCAATTTCGACGGGAAAGGTCCGGCAGCGGTCGGCTTCAACCCGCCTCCGGCGAATTTCGGCGATCCCGGCACCATCGCCCAATTGCAGGAATCCTATCTCTTCTGGCGGATCAAAAAAGGCGGCGTCGGCCTTCCGGTCGAAGCGATGCCATGGAAATCAGCCATGCCGCGTTGGGAAGTGGAATTGCCGGACGAATGGATCTGGAAAATTATCATGGGTGAATATGACGGCGCCGGCCAGTCTCCACGGACCTGGGAGGAAGAGGAATAAGGACTGAGGGGAGGTTGCGCCCTCGTAGAGTCCAACGATCGTTGGTTTTGTCGAAGAAAAGGATCCAAGGAGCAGGAAAATGGGATATCAGAAGATCTTCAACGTCGCGCTTGGACTCATCCTCACGGTGACGGGAGCCGGGGTTTCCTGCGTGTTCGCGAGCGACCCGCCCCCGGAAAGCGGCGCCGGCAGTGTGGCCGTTCGGTTGCATTTGACGGACGACGCGATTCCTGCCGATGATCCGAACGCCGCGGTGTGGGACACGATCCAGCCGGCGGAATTCAAATTGGCTCCACAGGTTCATTGGCCGGACCGCATTCAGGAAGTCACGGTGAAGTCCGTCAAGGTTCGCGGGATCCATAACGGACAGGATCTGGCCATCCTGCTGGAGTACGCCGATCCGTCGAACGATGCCGCCGATGCCGCCGCGATCGAGTTTATGGTCGGCGATAAAATGGCCCACTTCGCCCATGGGCAGGAAATGCTCCAGGTCGAAGGAGGGGCGGTCAATATCTGGTACTGGAAAAAGGAAGACGGCAAAGCCACCGATATGAGCGCCAAGGGGTTCAAAACGATCCGGGCGCAGGACGATCAGAACGTCTCGGCAACGGGCGCCTGGCAGGACGGAACCTGGCGCGTCGTGTTTTCCAGGCCGTTACAAACGGGTGATGAACATGACGTGCAAGTCACGCCCGGTGAATGGCGAAACGTGGCATTCGCGTTTTGGGATGGGGAAATCGTGGATGGGGCGGTGAAGGAAAGAGGGTCGCAGAAAGCCGTTTCATCATGGTGGTACTTTCGGGCCGAGCCGCCACCGGACAATTCCATTTATGGATACGTCGTGTTGGGTATCGTACTTGCCGCCGGCTTTCAGTTTTTCCTGGTGAGAAAAATTCGGAGGGGTAACGAATCATGAAGGGAGAACGAGGCATGCAGCAGGTATGGGGCAAGGTCGCCGTCGTGGTCGTCGCCGTGTTTGCCGTGACGAGCGGATGCGCCTTGTTTGAAGATGAACGGACGGCGAAAGGCCGCAAGATCTATAGTCATTACTGCATGCACTGTCACGGCGAAAGTGGAAGACAGCAGGAAGGCTTCAATTGGGGACGCATGCCGGACCCCCGTCCTCGCGACCTGTCGGAAGACGCGGCGATGTCGACCTTTTCAGACAAGGAAATCTTCGACACGATCTCGCGCGACATGCGGGATACCTCGTTGCAGGAAGTGATCGACGATGAAAATTACTTCGCGGTGTCCACGATGCCGACCTTCAAATATACCCTGTCCGAAGAGGAACTGTGGGCCGTGGTCGGATACGTCCGGACGCTTCACGGAGGGTCGTTGACGTTCGACGTGGACGGACGGAAAGCCGAGCTGGAGTCCAAATTCCAAGCCGTCAGCGCGGAACATGATCAAGCCAAACAGGCCATGGACGAAGCTTTGGCGAAACTGGAAGCCGAGGAAGCCGCCAGGGCCGCTGCTGAAGAAGAAGCTGAAGAAGACGACGAAGATATGGATATGGAAGACGAGGAGGACGATCTGGAGGACTACGAAGAGGAAGAAGAAGAGATCGTGCTTCCCGAAGAAGAAGCCTATGAAAAAGTGGCGGAACAATTCGAAGCCGCCAAGACCGCCATGGAAAATTTCTCGAAACGTCCGAGAATGAGTCAAATTTCTCGTCCGGACCTGACCGTGGCGGACGAGGAAAGAGGCGCCCTGGAAGCAAAAGGAAAAAACCTGTACTTCAACAAATATGGGTGTAACGGGTGTCACAGTATCGGAGACGTTGGTGGTCTGGTCGGACCGGCCTTGGACCGTGCCGGGTTCCGTCTCAATGATACGTGGGTCTATCGCTGGGTCCGTTACCCGCAAGGCATGAAAAAGCACACGCGAATGCCGAACCTGGGCCTCGATGACGGTGACGCGCGAGCCGTGACGTCGTATCTCGAAACCTTGCGGGCGCCCAAACCCGACAAGCCCATCCTCCCGCCGGAATAACGGCGTCAACGCCACGTCGTTGCTCCTTCTGTCACCCTCGATGCTTGATCGGGGATCCAGGGTCTTTTCCTTTTCCTTCGATACAAACGCTGGATTCCCGGCATTCCCGGCGCCTTCGGGCGTGGCTGCGCCCCGGTCCCGAAAATTCTATTGAGGGGCGAGACTGTCTGAGCGAAGCGAGTTCCGCAGCCCAAGCAAACGGGACTGGGGTAAAGGAACTCGAAGGGCCGCGCCCGGGCGCCAATGGTTTTGGGTCCTTTTGCCGAAACAAAAGGACCTCGTCGTGCGGGGGCGAGACCCCGCACGACACACCTACAGCGTTCCCACCCAAATCCCGATCAAAATAATAAGCCCGACAGCCGTGTGTTGTTTGAACATGGCAAAGGCCTCTGAAGGAGCCACGTCACCGCGCAGGCGAAGGGTCTGCTGGCTCAAGAACCCCGCGACGCCGGCCAGTCCGCCATAGAAGGCGTAATTGAGATTCTCCAGCCAACCCGCCGTGGCCAACAGCGCCAGCATGGCCGTCTCGATGATGGCCACGGCAATCCATACGCGGGAACCGAAGAGAATCGCCGACGAATTCACGCCAATACGAAGATCATCTTCAATGTCCTGGAGCGCGTAGATCGTATCGTAGGCCAGGGCCCAGCAGATCACGGCGGCATAAAGCAACCAGACCGCGGGATCGAGCTGATTGCGAACGGCAACCCAGGCCATCACGGCGCCCCACCCGAACGCCAGTCCGAGAAAGAGCTGCGGCACGCGGAAGAACCGTTTCGTGAAGGGATAGAGCCCGGCCAGGAGCAACGCGGCCGGTCCGAGCCGTATGGCCAACGGATTCAGGAACAACAGCAGGCACACGGCCACCGCAAGAAGGACACAGAGGAACAGGACGGCGTGCCAGGGGCGAAGGGCCCCGCTGGCGAGAGGACGGGTTTGGGTGCGGGTGACCTGCCGGTCGAATGTACGGTCGGCCAGGTCGTTGATAATGACGCCGGCGCTTCGCATGATGAACGATCCCGCAATGAACAGGACGAGCAGCAGACCGGAGGGCCGGCCTTGCGACGCCAGGACCAGGGCCCACAGGACCGGAAGCATGAGCAGGATCGTTCCCGTTTGATTCGAAAGCCTGATCAGGGAACACAACTGAGCAAACGAAGAACGGGGGATCGATGCCGAATCGGATCTGTCGGCCGGAGAGGACATCGTGTCACGGTAGCGGAGAAGAAAAAATGCTGTCAAAGTTGACACGCCTCGTTTCAGAAAATAAGATGGCCGTCGGGTCGGCAACAGCAGTCTCCCGCCGAATTCACGACCCATTCTCTCCGAGGCCGGCGTAGCTCAGTGGTAGAGCAGCTGATTCGTAATCAGCAGGTCGGTGGTTCAATCCCACTCGCCGGCTCCATAATCTTCATCCGTGGGGTGCCTCCCACCTGATTGTGGCCTGAAGAATAAGGTTTGCAATATACGGAAAATGTGGCATCATAAGACGATAAGCCGTTTGACGGTGACGCGGTGAACCCCTGTTCACCTTGGGTAAGGAGGTATCGATGAAATTGAAAGCCGGAAATTTTGTCGTGTATGAGAAAGAGAAAACCTCGACCCACCCCAGCCCGCGAGCCGAAAAAGTTTTCCCCGCCCAACACGGTGACACCTATTCCTACGTGATCAGAAAATTCTGGAAAGTGCTCCGGGTCTGTGAGGATGAGACCATTGAAGTCGAAACCCGGCGAGGGAAACGGCGTACTTTGACGCCCGGCGATCATCGCCTGGGCAAAGCCGGACTGTGGCAGCGGCTGTTGTTCAAAGACCGTTTTTTCTGAAGTTCGCGCCCGTGCGGCGGGGGCTTCTTCCTTCCTTCTTTCTTCGAGAAAAAACCGCGATTCAAGAGCCCGCGAAAGGAAGCGCCATTGTGCCGTGGTTAGCTGTTCGAGTTCTTTTTTCCGGAACCCAACGCGGAAAACAGGATGCCTCCGACCAACACGCCGACCACGAACACCATGCCGAAGGTCAGGCCCGTTTGCACTTCGGACCAGTTGCGCAGCAGGTTGGCTAATGCCGGAGACGGCGGGAGATTGACGTGCCCCTCCCAGCCCAGGGCTTCATCAATGGTGGGATTGTCCGCCGATGAGTGATGGTCGGCATGATTCATCCCTCCTGAAGTATAAGACGTCATGATATTCGCTCCATGATGGCTATGGGCGTCGGTTGAAAGATGCCGGTATGGTGTCAGTCTCCCGGGTCCCTGTCAAGGTCCTGACGGGGGTCGGTGGGCAAGCGGCGTATGTGAGGCGGAGGAGGAGAAACCTCGGATTGGTGCGTCCCTTCCAATTCCATTACCCGTTTATTGAGTCCCGCGAGTTCTTTCGCCTTCCGGATGCGGGCCGGCATGGAAGCCAGGATGTGTATCACCATGCCCAGACACAGAGTCGTCAACAAAACCAGGACGAGCGACCCTTCAAACGTCCACTTGAAGAACGTGATCGAAACCGTTTGGTCATTCTGGAGAGAAAAGGCGACGGTAAAGAACACGATAACGAGGGTCACAATTAATGGAATGGGCATGGGTCGACACCCCTGACCGGATCGAAGAGTTTCTCTTGAGTATATAACGAATGTGCGGGAGACGTACACCCCGAGGCGCAAGAAACCGGATCGCAGGATGGACGACGGCTCGCGGCCCGGGGCCTCCCCGGCGGACGTTTCGTTGATGCTGGCGAGACGCATTTGGTAAGCTTATTTCCCACGTTCTCTTTTCCTTTCATTCACTGTCGAATTGACTATCGAGGGGCGAACAATGGGCAAGTTGAACCATGCGTTGATCAGTGTGTCTGACAAGACGGGTGTCGTGGAGTTCGCCAGGGGACTGGTCGAACTGGGCGCCACCATTCTGTCCACGGGGGGCACGGCCAACGCCATTCGCACGGCCGGGGTTCCGGTCACGGAAGTCTCCTCGCATACCGGGTCTCCGGAGATTTTGGGCGGGCGGGTCAAGACCCTGCATCCAAAGATTCATGGGGGCTTGCTGGGCCGGCGAGGACGAAACGAAGACGTCAAACAAATGCAGGAGCAGGGGATTGAACCCATCGACGTGGTGGTCGTCAATCTCTACCCGTTCGAATCGACCATTGCCAAACCGGACTGTACCTTCGAGGAAGCCGTTGAAAACATCGATATCGGAGGTCCTTCGATGTTGAGGTCGGCCGCAAAGAATCATCAAGACGTCGTCGTGGTGGTCGATCCTGGCGACTATGGTCGGATACTGGAGGCCTTGCAGGCCGGAGCGGTTCCATTGACGTTGCGTCGTGAATTGGCCAGGAAAGTGTTTGAACACACGTCACGGTACGACGGCCTGATTGCAAATTATCTCGGCCGGCAGGCTGACGACGGCACCACCGACAAATTTCCGACGCGATTGTCTCTGACGTATGAGCGGGCGGAAATCCTGCGATACGGCGAAAATCCTCATCAGGAAGGAGCGTTTTATCGGGAGATCGGTAGTACGGAGCCGTCGATTTCCGCCGGTCGCCAACTGCACGGCAAAGCCATGTCCTATAACAATTATCTGGACGCCAACTCGGCGCTGGAATTGGCGAAAGAATTTGCCGACGTGGCCGTGGTCATCATCAAACACAACAATCCATGTGGAGTGGCCCTCGGCGCGACGCCGGTCGAAGCCTATCGGAAGGCCAGGGAAACCGACCCGGTTTCCGCCTTCGGAGGAGTGATCGCCTGTAACCGGCCCGTGGATCTGGACATGGCCGGGGAAGTGACGTCGACGTTCGTCGAAGTCCTGATCGCTCCCGCGTTTACCGAAGAGGCCCTGGCCGAGTTGCAACGGAAAAAGGACTTGCGGTTGTTGACGGTGGGTTCGCTCGAAAGCCGGACCCGTGACGGCTATGATTTGAAAAAACTCGTCGGGGGCTTGATCCTGCAGGATCGTGACCTGGGTGCCCTGGCGGACGTGAAAACGTTGACGGTGCCGACCAAACGAAAACCCACGGATGACGAATACGCGGCCTGCGCCTTTGCGTGGCAGGTGTGTAAACACGTGAAGTCCAACGCCATCGTGTTTGCGAATGCCACACAGACCGTGGGCGTGGGGGCCGGCCAGATGAGTCGGGTGGATTCCGTCAAATTGGCCGAGATGAAGGCCAATCTGCCGGTCCAGGGCTGCGTCATGGCCTCGGACGCTTTTTTCCCGTTCCGGGACGGGCTCGATGCGGCTGTCCAAGCCGGCGTGACCACCGTCATTCAACCGGGAGGGAGCATCCGGGACGACGAAGTGGTCAAGGCCGCCGATGAACAGAACGTGGCGATGGTGATGACGGGCATGCGCCACTTCCGACATTGAGCCGTGATGTATTGCACCATCGGGCGCATGGCGGCGTGGTGTCCTCGCTCAACCCTCGACTATCCGGTTTGATATGTTTCGGGTTTCGTTGCGGGACGCCTTGCCCTGCATCCCGCTATCACAATAAATCAAAGGCTCAACGAGGCGTTTTTCAGGGTTGTAGAACGGTATGAAGATCCTGGTCATCGGCAATGGCGGACGCGAGCATGCACTGATCTGGAAACTCGCCGCAAGCCCTCGCGTGAGCAAGCTCTATTGCGCTCCGGGGAACGCGGGAATCGGGCAACTCGCCACGTGCGTGCCTATTCCGGCGACGGACCTGAAAAGTCTGAAATCGTTTGCCGAACGGGAAGCCGTGGATCTCACGGTGGTCGGTCCGGAAGCGCCCTTGGCCTTGGGCATTGCGGATCTGTTTCGGGAGAGCAAACTCAAGGTCTTCGGCCCCACCAAGAACGCCGCCAAAATCGAATCGAGCAAAGCGTTTGCCAAGAACGTGATGATGCGCCAGCGGATTCCGACGGCGGAAGCGCGTACGTTCGAGAGCGTCCGGCCGGCGTTGGATTACCTGGAGCAAAGCTCGCTTCCCATCGTGGTCAAGGCGGATGGGTTGGCCCAGGGGAAAGGTGTGGTGGTGGCCCGGACCGTGCAGGATGCCAAGGATGCGGTGGTGAACATGCTTGAGCATCACGCATTCGGCGACGCCGGCAAGCGAGTGATTATCGAAGAGTGTCTTGAAGGGGAAGAAGTGACCCTGATGGCCTTTGCCGACGGGAAAACCGTGGTGCCTATGCTGGCCGCCCAGGATCATAAGCGGCTGGGGGAGGGCGATGCGGGCCCCAACACCGGTGGCATGGGAGCCTATGCACCGGCGCCGTTGGCCTCGCCGTCGTTACGCTATGCGATCATGCGAGACGTGTTGCAGCCGGCGATCGAAGGGCTGTCGCGCGTGGGCAGTCCGTTTTTTGGAGTCCTGTACGCGGGCGTCATGGTCAAGGACGGGACGCCGTACGTCCTGGAATTCAATGCGCGGTTCGGGGACCCCGAGACGCAGGTGGTGCTGCCGTTGTTGAAAACGGACCTCGCCGATGTCCTGGAAGCCGTCGTGGAACATCGGTTGGATCAGATCCATCTCGAATGGTCCGAAGAGTCGGCGGTGTGTGTGGTCCTGGCCTCGGGCGGGTACCCGGGCCGGTATCCGACCGGCCTGCCGATCGCCGGGCTTCAGGATGTCTCCGAACGGGACGGGGTTGCAGTCTTTCACGCCGGGACGGCCTGGAACGGTCAAGACGTCGTGACGGCCGGCGGCCGGGTGTTGGGGGTCACGGCCTGGGGATCGTCCCTCAGAGCGGCGCATGACCGGGCCTATGAAGCGGGCAGAGGCATCCGGTTTGAAGGGCAATATTGCCGAACCGATATTGCCGGTCGAGTGTTGACGTAAGAAACCTCCCATTCGAGCAAAACGCGCGTGGCCAGGATCCTTCCAGTCCCTTCCGATCCTCCTCCTTCCTTTTTTGTCCCGGTCGTGGACCTTGTTCGTCGCGGCGGGCTGCTGGCAGTCGGCACGGAAAGTTCGTATGCATTGGCCGCATCGGTGTCTGTCCCTCATGCCCTGGAACGGGTGGTCGAGGCGAAAGGGCGGCCCTCCGGCAAACCCCTGCTCGTACTGATCGGGGAACGGAGCCAACTCGATGCCCTGGCCGGGCCCGTTCCAGCCTGGTTTCACCCGATGGTCGACGAATTCTGGCCCGGGCCATTGACCGTGATTGTTCCCGCCCAACCCGAGGTCTCCCCTGTGCTGACGGCCGGGACCGGGACCATCGGGGTTCGAGAGCCCGCGCCGGCTTTCCTGCGGTCCCTATTACGACACACGGGTCCGTTGACCGGGACGAGTGCCAATCGCTCCGGGCAGGCCCCATGCCTGACCGCCGAGGAGGTGGACGCGGCATTGGGTCATGACGTCGATCTGATTCTGGATACCGGCCCGGCTTCCGGGAACCGGCCTTCCACCCTGTTGAGCGTGGTGGACGAGCCGGCCGTCCTTCGTGCAGGCCCCGTTGCCGTCGAGGAGATTCAACGGGCATTGTCGAAAATCGGGCTTGAAGGTATCGAATTGCTTCAGAAACCGTAAGGCTTTCATGGTGCCGGTTTCAGATCTGAATTTATAAAGGAAGGGAACTAAGAAGGGCCTTCTTTTCCTCCCCTTTGTAAGGGGAGGGGAGGGTGGGGTAGAGCCAACCGTTCATGAAGCCTGTGGGTTCGCCGTCTTGGTCATAGCCTCTACCCCGGATCAAGTCCGGGGGGAAGCCTAATCCCCCCTCACCCTGCCTTCTCCCACGGTGGGGAGAGGGTTTTCTAAGAATTGGGATGCGGCAAGCTACATGAATTCACCCGGCTTCTTGTTCCCGTCCGGGGGAGTGCCGTAGAATAGAGAGAGGAACGTTGAGCGCGATACCATCGCTCAGTGGAGAGCCGACGATGATTGATTTGCGAAGCGATACCGTCACCAAGCCGACTCCGGGCATGAGAGAAGCCATGGCTCAGGCCGAGGTCGGCGATGACGTCTATGGTGAAGATCCGACGGTCAATGCCCTGGAAGCCACGGCTGCCCGGTTGTTGGGCAAAGAAGCGGGTTTGTTCGTGCCCACCGGAGTGATGGCGAATCAACTGTGCCTACGCCTTCATACCCGTCCGGGCGACGAAGTACTCGTGGAAGGCACAGCCCATATTATTCGTTATGAGGGCGGGTCGGCCTCGGCCTTGTCGCAAGTCCAATTATGTTGCATCGAAGGAGACCGGGGGCTGTTGACGGCGGATCGCGTGCTGGCAGCCATCCGGCCGAAAGACGTGCATAACCCGCCGACGACGCTGCTGTGTCTGGAGCAAACGCACAATTTCGGCGGAGGTTCGGTCTATCCGCTGTCCACGATCCGGGAGATCACGAAGTTGGCGGGAGACCAGGGCCTCGCGTTGCATTTGGATGGCGCGCGATTGTTCAATGCCGTGGTGGCATCCGGGGTGTCCGCCGCCGAGTTTGCACAGCCGTTCGATACCGTGTCGTTCTGTCTGTCCAAGGGGTTGGGGGCTCCGGTGGGCTCATTGATCACGTCGACCGGAGATCGGATTGCCAAGCTCCGGCGTTTGCGGAAAATGTTCGGCGGCGGGATGCGGCAAGCGGGCATTCTCGCGGCCGCGGGTATCTATGCCTTGGAGCACCACGTCAACCGGCTTCAGGAAGACCACGACAACGCCAAGAGTTTCGCGTTGCAGTTGCAACAGATCCCGACGGTATTCGTGGACCCCGACCGTGTTGAGACGAATATCGTCGTGTTCGAGGTCGTGCGAAGCGACCGTTCGACGCGGGAACTCCTGCACGCGTTCAAGGAAGCCGGGCTCTTGTTGAATGCCATCGGCGATCATCTGTTTCGAGCGGTCACCCATTTGGACGTGTCGAATGCGGACGTGGAACAGGCGACGCACGCGATCGGCAACGTGTTGGCGGACGCATAGGACAACTCAGGACAAGCAGTGCAAGCGCAGGATTGTAGGTCGGGCTAGCGGAGCGTAACCCGACAGCTTCCTCTTTTCCGTTATGGCAACGCGTGACCGGGATTGGCCGGGGTATACAGTTTGGTTTTTTTGTCCGGGCTGCGAGCGGCTCTGGACCTATCAGGGTGCGGACGTGGTCTGTTTGGACCGTAACCTCGCCCTGGGGCCGGCTACGGCCAGTGAAGGGATTCGCAGCCAAACGTGCGTGAACTGTAATGGATCGAAAAAGGTCTCCGCCGCGGAGATTTGAGTAGGCCCGTCCTGAGCCTGTCCAAGGGCCTGTCCTGAGCGTAGCAAAGCGAAGTCGAAGGGCCACCGCTATTCCAGGGGAACGGCTTTCCCCTGAACGTCGGTTTCCCCTTCCTGTCCCGTTGACTGTTCCAAGTTCCATTCCGAGGGAGTAATCGTGACGGTGTGCCCTTTCAAGCTGGCGAACTCGCCCTGTGCAATCACGAGCCGGCCGTTCTCTTCCAGAGTCATGTGGAGGATTTCCTTCCCGCTCTCCTGATGCCGCAGCACCAGACTCGAAGGACTTCTTTCCAGTGAATAGGCTTGCCCTTCATTAATGGCCAACGTGCTGTTGGTCAGTTTCGCCGGCATTTTCCCATTGTCAAAGAGCGCGAAGTTGACTTTCGGGAATCCGCCGGAGGGATGCGGTTCGATGTCGATCTGCGGGACGCCTTCGACTTCAACCGTGCCGTTGCTGTTGCGATACAGATGAGGTCCGATTTGAATGTCCATGCGAGTCCTACGTGGTTGTCCGGTCCAGGTTCCGGTATTGTATGGCTTCGGCCAGATGTGATGGTTCGATCGTCTCCGAGTCTGCCAAATCCGCGATGGTTCGTGCAACACGAAGTATTCGCCCATACGCCCGGGCCGAGAGTCCCAATCGGGTCACGGCGTGATCCAGAAGTTGCTTGCCGGCCTGGTCGACCCGGCAATGGGTTTTCATGTGTCTGGGTTTGAGTTGGGCATTGGTAAACAGCTTGTCGGTTGTATAGCGGTTCGTTTGAATAGAACGGGCAGCGGCCACGCGCGTTCGAATGGAGTCCGAGTATTCAGCGGGTTGATCGTGCCCCAGGTCGGACACGGGAACCGCGGGCACTTCCACGTGAATATCAAGCCGGTCCCGGAGCGGGCCTGACAGGCGGCCCCGATACCGCCGGATTTGGTGAAGAGTGCAGATGCAGTCATGCGTCCGGTCCCCATGGTACCCGCACGGGCAGGGGTTCATGGCGACGACCAACATGAATCTGGCCGGATATCGAAGCGAGGCATTGACCCGCGTGATGGTCACAGTCCCCTCTTCGAGCGGCTGTCGTAATCCATCCAGGACCGACCGCTTGAATTCCAGCACCTCATCCAGAAACAACACGCCGTGATGGGCTAAAGAGACCTCGCCGGGTTTGGGAATGGTGCCGCCTCCGATGAGGCCCGCGTCCGAGACGTTGTGATGGGGGGCGCGAAAGGGTCTGGTGGTCATGAGCGATTGGTTGGCCGGCAAGGTGCCGGCCACGCTATGGACCCGGGTGGTTTCCAGGGCCTCCGGGACGCCGAGGCGAGGCAGGATCCCGGGGAGGCGTTGGGCCAACATGGTTTTCCCGGAACCCGGTGGTCCGATCAGAAGCACGTTGTGCCCACCGGCTGCGGCGATTTCCAACGCGCGTTTGGCGTGAAACTGGCCGCGGACGTCAGCAAAATCTTCTTCCGGGGCGGTGGCGGACTGGAAAAACGACTGCGGATCGACGACGAGCGGGGCGACCTGCTGTTTCCAGGTCAACAGTTCCACGACTTCGGGAAGCGTATGGACACCATACACGTCGACCCGGTCAACGACCGCAGCCTCATGGGCGTTCTCGGAAGGGAGAATCAGCGGATGACGGTTCCGGCATAACATCCCGATGGATAGTCCTCCTCTGATGGGCTTGATTCGACCGTCCAGGGACAATTCGCCCACTAACACGTAGCGTTGAGCCGTTTCCTGGGTGATGATGCCTTCGGCCACCAATAGGCCGATCGCCATGCTCAATTCGAGCCCGGCCCCCTCTTTTTTCAAGCCTGCCGGGGCCAGGTTGATCGTGATTTTCTTGGGAGGAAAGGCAAAGCCGATATTTTTCAGGGCCGCCCTGATCCGGTCCCGGCTTTCCTTGACGGTTGCATCAGGCAGGCCCACGATGGAAAATTGAGGGAGGCCGCCCCCGATATCGACTTCGACCTCGATCAAATGAGCATCTAAGCCGAGCAGTCCGGCACTGAAGACCTTTGCGAGCACGGCTGCCTCGTGTGGGAGGGTGAACAGGATATCAGGTGCACGGAGATTATAGTGGCGGCCTCTGATGTTTTTCAACTGAACGGTCAATTTAAGCGTTTGTGAGAGACGTATGATGACGAATCGCCGACATGACCGGCCTCGAAAGCCTGACGGGAGTGTTTGGTTGTATGTCTTGTTGTTTGCTTGCTTATGGTGCGGGGCTTCATCGAGGGTCACGGCCCAGGACGCGCCGCATGGGGCCGGTGAAGCCGGTTCAGGCCATTGGATGACCGGAGCTCCGGCGCCGACGGCAAGAACCGAGGTGGCCGTGGCTGCGTGGGATGGATTGATTTACGTCGTCGGCGGGTTTGAACGATCGGGTTCGTGGAGGATTTGGCAATCGTCCGTGAGCACCAGGGTCGAGGCGTATGATCCGGCCGCCAATCGCTGGTCTGCAAAGCCGGATCTTCCCGTGGCGCTGCATCACGCCGGCGCCGCGGTGCTTGATGGCGCCCTGTACGTCGCCGGAGGGTTTACGAAATCGGATGACACGATCTGGAGTCCGTCAGACCGGGTCTTTCGGTTCGATCCGTCCGGAGAAGAGTGGACGGAACGGGCTCCGCTTCCCACGGCTCGCGGGGGCTTGGCCGTGACGACGTTACAGGGGAAATTGGTTGCCGTCAGCGGCTATGACGGGCAGGAGAACCCCGCGGCCGTGGAGGTCTATGATCCGGCCATCGATCAATGGGCCGCGGTGGCGCCGTTGTCCACTCCCCGCGATCATCTGGCGGCGGTCACGATCGGCAAGACCCTCTACGCGATCGGAGGCCGTGTGCGATTGAACTACCGGGAAAACCTGTCCACGGTCGAGGCGTATGATGCGGAGTCGAATCAATGGGTTGCGAAGGCCGATATGCCGACCCCCAGGAGTGGCATCGCGGCCAGTGTGGTAAACGGGTGGATCTACGTTTTTGGCGGAGAATCCGGTGAGGGAACCTTTCATCAGAACGAACGGTATAGCGCACAATTGAATCGTTGGCAGGCCATGGCGCCCATGCCCACGGCACGTCATGGCCTGGGGGCCGCGGCCGTGGATGGAGACATCTACGTGGTGAGCGGCGGCCCTCGACCCGGAGGATCGTATAGCCGGCTCAATGAGATTTTTATTCCACCTTCCCCGGCTCGCCCGATCCGGTCAGGACGAACGCCGGCTGCTCATATCGGATCGGTCATGGCCATCCTGGCCACCTTTCACGAGGCCGGAGTGTTACCGCCGGAATCCAGCCCTGAAGCCGATCGACTCATCCATGCCCTGATCCAGTCGCAGTCGGTGTTTCTCAAGAGTTCCGATCCCGTTGTGCGGAAAGTCTTTTCATCCGCCCTGGCCGAGAAATTCGACGCGGAGAAAGCGGCATCGTTGACGCAGGCGTTTGCCGAGACGGGTTGGACTTCGGAGACGCTTGAGGCGCTGGTGGACTATCCCGCGCAACGGCCGCCGGCCGATGAACCGCATGTGGCGGAAATATTCCGCGACTATAACGTCACCATCACCGATTGGACGTTCGTCGGGCAGGTGTTCGCACAGGCGAGGAAAGAGTTGCTCAAACAGGGGAAACAGGTGCACGCGGTGTTCGCCGCCCAGCGGGCATCCATGCCCGGCGCCCGACGCACTCCTCGCTGACAACGAATACATCCCATGGCCCTTCGTATGCTTTACAAGCCAAGGCCGACCCCCTGCTGTCTTGTGACGTACAAAAGTCTTCTGAAAATGACATTGGTCGTTCGATACAGAATGCAGTATACTGCCGACTAATCTGCTCCATGAACATGTTGTCCCCCTTGCAGAGGGATTGCTATACGTAACGGCGTCTTTACTCGTTTCCGTCCTCTTTACTCTGTCTGACAGCATACGCTGTGTTATCCACCATCATTCGCACACTCCCACCCTATTCCAGAAGGAGGAACCAGCATGGCTAAACGAACTCGTTTGACCCCAAATGCTTCTCGCAAGCTCGCACACAATTACCTTGTCGATTCTAACTTTCTCGCAGGATACGGCCTTGCGCTCGCGAATGCCGTCAAGTGTCTCATACAGGAACAACCTCCCGATAAACGAGCGGCCATCCTCGCCCGTTTCCAACAATGGGAGGAACGGACGAAGAAGCCGTCGAACCCGGCCGAAGAAAACCTGCAACGGGGAATCAATTCCGTCTGTAAATTCATCGAGAAGCCGTAGAAATCGTGCTTCAGTGAGTGAGCCAAACCCATTGTCGTACTTCTTCTCCGGCTCAGGCTTGCATCCAAGTCGTCCCAAGACTCCGGTACCCGCCGCTCCCCCCTGAGAAGGGGGGAGCGGCGGACCGCACCAGCGTGGTCATCCTTCGACAGACTCTGGACAGGTTCCGAGCAAAGCGAAGAATCTGTATTGAGAGTCCTTCATTTCCTGCCCGGCTCAAGGCGGATAAAGCACAGCGGGTCGCCGACGATAGCCGTCGGGTAGAGTTGTTCTTCCACGTGAAACGGGATCCGGTTACGGGTAAGCCAATCCGTCATCCACGGCACTTCTTCAATTGAAGTGGAGAGGAGTCCGGGGCGCGTGAGTTTGGATAAACACGAATCCAACAGTCTTCGGATGCGTGTCCGCTCCCGTTGAAAGGCCAGGGGATCGAATCGCACGGGATCGGCCCGGCCATACGCTAACACCGACGTTTCCGGAAAACACTCGGGATCATTGAGTACGCTGGCCATCCAGAGGTGATCAAAGGTGCCACGGGCTCTTTGGGCACGGCTCGCCTGAATGGTAAAAGGCAGGCCGTGACACGCCTCGTTGAGAACGCTGACTTCCCGTTCCCGAAGGTTATGAGCCTCGACGGTCCGATCCATATCAAGAGTTTCCAGCACCAGCATGGGAAGTTCAGCCACGCCCGCTCCCACGTAGAGGCTTCTTCCGTTTTGGGGGAGCCTCCGCTCAAGGGCTTCGGCGATCCTGACTCCCATGGTTTGGCATTTTTTCTGATGAGCTTTCCAAAAAGCCTCACCGCCCTCCTCGCAATAAATGTCGCCAAGCGCGGCATAGTCCAGCTTGGAGAAGACGTCTTTGATCGCCTGCCTGGTTCGGCTTGGAAGGGCATGATCGTGGGCGTTTCGCATATAGAGTAAAATAACTTAAGGTTAAAATCTTATGTGTCGTTGACTCCCAATCGGAGAATATGCTGAAATATTTTCTTTGTTATGCCTCAAAAAGGCAATCTCCATCGTCTTGATACGAAAATAGCCCTAATCAGGCCGGTTTCCCTGTTCCCCTCCTTTGTAAGGAGGGGTGAGGGGAGGTACACCCTGCGGATAAGATGGCGAAACCTTGTGCTCTATGGGCATTCAACTCTACCCCACCCCCGCTTTCGCGGGGGCATGCCTAGCTCATCCTCCCCTTACAAAAGGGAGGCAAAGAGAACCATGACTTTTTTCATTTCTTGGTGTGAACCGGCAAGCTTGCAAGAGCGATTCTTGTAAGAGTTTGTTCATGGATATCCTGGCTGAAATCAAACGAGTGATTGATCTCGAGGTGCAAACGATCAATGCGCTCAAGCCGTCCCTGGGTCCGGCGTACGAAGAAGCCGTGCGATGGATCTTCGACTGTCGGGGGAAAGTCGTGGTCACGGGGGTGGGAAAATCCGGCATCATCGCGCAGAAAATTGCGGCGACGATGGTGTCCACGGGGACGCCGGCGTTGTTCCTGCACAGTGCCGACGGCATGCACGGCGGGGTCGGGATCATCGAGAAAGACGACATCGTGCTGGCCGTCGGGAAATCGGGCGAGAGTGATGAATTGCTCGCGATTCTCCCCGTCGCCGGAAAAATCGGGGCGAAGGTCATTTCGATTACCGCCCAATCGAATTCAAAGATGGCCAAGCATTCCGATTTGGTCCTGCATACGCCGATAGAGGAAGAAGCCTGCCCGCTCAACATGGCGCCGACGTGCAGCACGACCGCGGCACTGGTGGTCGGCGACGCCTTGGCCGTGGCGCTCATGAAATTACGTGATTTTCAACCCGATGATTTCGCCATCAATCATCCCGGGGGACAACTGGGGAAACGGCTGCTGCTGACGGTCGGTGATCTCATGCGCTCCGGTGAGGCGAACCCGGTTGTGCACGGGACGAGAGACGTGCGCTTCATGTTGACGGAAATGACGCGGCAACGGGCGGGAGCCGTGTCGATCATTGATGATGCGCAACGGTTGCTGGGTTTGGTCACCGACTATGACGTTCGCCGGGTGTTGGAGGCGCATAAAGACGTGTTCGGCCTCACGGTCCAGGACATCATGAACGCGACTCCGGAATGTGTGTTCGAGGACGAGAACGCATACGCGGCCCTGGAAAAGATGGAAAAACGAGCGAAACCCATTTCAGTCTTGCCGGTCCTGAATCGTCAAAAAGAGGTCGTGGGCATGATCCACCTTCATGACCTCGTGGCCCGCGGGCTTTGAGGCGAGACTCTTTTCTCCCTCTACCCTGGCGGGAGAGGGCTGGGGTGAGGGGGAGAGGTGAAGGTCGGGTTCCCCGAAGCCGTGCCCCGACATGGAACTTGTTCCTCCCTTTTGCCTGCCCTGAGCGTAGTCGAAGGGTAAGGGGAGGGCAGGGTGGGGTAGAGGTTATTTCACCTTCGTGCCGGGCTGAGGGTCAACGTCCTTGAACGTGACCAGCCCTTCGACTTCTTCATCTCCGGCCGCCAGGACCATGCCCTGAGATTCCACGCCCATCAGTTTGGCCGGTTTCAGATTCGCCACCACTACGACCGTCTTTCCGACGACGTCCTCCGGACCGTATTTTTTCCCGATGCCCGCGACAATTTGTCGTTGTTCGGCGCCGAGGTCGACCTGGAGTTTCAGGAGTTTGTTTGACTTGGGGACGCGTTCGGCCGTGAGGATTTTGGCGACTTTCAACTCGACGTTTTGAAAGTCCTGTATGCCGATTCGGTTGTCCTCATCTTTGGAAGAAGAAGCGGATGTGTCGGATTGAGGCTTGGCAGGTGACGGCGGTGCGGGTGCGTCGACTCTGGGGAACAAGGCGTTCCCTTTGACCACGGTGGCGCCGGATGTGCCATCGCCCCAGACGACGGGGGACTTCAGGAGCGCTTCTGAGAAATCATAGGAGAGACCCAGTTGCCGGGCCATTTCCCGCGCGGTATCGGGCATGAAGGGATACGTGGCCAGGCAGAGGAACCGGAGCGTTTCCGCTGCGTGAAAGAGCACGGTCCGGAGTCGTGCCTCGTTGCCGGGATCTTTGGCAAGCACCCAGGGCGCGGTCTTGTCGATGTATTGATTGCCGAGTTGAACCAGTCCCCACATCGCTTCGAGTGCGCGATTGAATTCCATCCGCTGTACATGGTGGGGCACCGTTTCGTGAATGAGGGCTTGGGCGGCGGATTGCAGACCGGTTTCGAGTTCGGTGACCGTGGAAGGATCTGACGCCGGCACGGCGCCATGGCAAGACCGCTGGATCAACGTCACGGTCCGGCTCAGCAAGTTGCCCAGGCCGTTGGCCAAGTCGCCGTTGATGCGGCCGATAAAGGACTCGTGCGAAAAATCTCCGTCCTGCCCGAACGGGATTTCGCGGAGCAGAAAGTAGCGGAACGCATCGGCGCCGAAGCGGTCCACCACGGCATACGGATCAACGACGTTGCCCCGGCTCTTGGACATTTTTTCTCCGTCCACCGTCCACCAGCCGTGCGCAAAAATCGTACGGGGCAAGGGGATCTCCAGCGCCATGAGCATGGTGGACCAGTACACCGCGTGCGTCGTCAAAATGTCTTTCCCGACCAGGTGCACGGTCGCCGGCCACCAGCGATCGACCGAGGGTTGGGGAGGCAGGTATTCCAGCCCCGAGATGTAATTCACCAGCGCGTCGAACCACACGTACGTGACGTAGTCCGCGTCGAAGGGCAGCTCGATACCCCAGGACAAGCGGGACTTGGGACGGGAAATCGAGAGGTCTTCCAGCGGTTTCTGCAAGAACCCCAGCACTTCGTTGCGGCGTGATTCCGGCCGGATGAAGGTGGGGTTGGCGTCGAGATGGTCGAGCAGCCGTTGTTGGAATCGGCTCATGCGAAAGAAGTAGTTGCTTTCGCTGAGTTGCTCGACCGGCCGTTGACAATCGGGACAGCGGCCGTTGTCCAAATCTTTCTCCGTCCAGAAGCGCTCGTCGAACGTGCAATACCAGCCGGTATATTCCGCGCGATAAATGAGATCTTTGTCATACAGTTCCTGCAGGAATCGTTGAACCACGGCTTGATGCCGGGCATCCGTCGTGCGCATGAAACCGTCGTTGGAGATCCCGAGCTTGTGCCACAGCGTTTGAAATTGCGGGGTCAGCCGGTCGCAATGTTCCTGCGGCGAAATCCCGGCTTTGGCCGCGGCTTGCTGGACCTTTTGGCCGTGTTCGTCAAGACCCGTCAGAAAAAAAACCTCTTCGCCGATGAGGCGATGCCGGCGTGCCAGCACGTCCGCCGCGATGGTGGTGTACGCATGCCCGATGTGCGGGACGTCGTTCACGTAGTAGATGGGGGTGGTGATATAGAAGGGGTCAGGCATGGTCAGTCACATTTATCCTGGACATTCCCTGCTGTCATTCCTGTATGTGTTCAGTCATTCGTTGACAGAATGAGGAACTGCCCACAAAGTGGGAACCAGAAAGAAGGGCTCTCTTTTCCCTCCCCTTTGTAAGGGGAGGCCGAGCTAGGCATGCCCCCGCAAAAGC
>MPMZ01000067.1 GCA_002238765.1 Nitrospira sp. bin75 | reverse complement strand
AGTGCCCCTCCGAGAACCCAAACCACACGAAGAGCGATTTCTGATGTTGCAACGGCTGTGAGCATATCCCAGTCCATGCCAACATGGTAGTAGCCTTAGTTAAGTATGTCAAGGGGATAATGGCGTAGATTTTATTATCTCGGATGTCCAAAACAAACGGGCTGGGGTCCTACAAGACTTCTGCCATGGCCTTCAGGCGTGACCGGCCGGCCCTGTTTCAGGCAAGGCTCCTCGCTTTTCTTCGCCGTATTTGAATTCTTTCATCGAATTGAGCCTGAGCGAATGGCCGCAACACCTGATTTCCTGAAACCCTTCGCCCCCGTCCAAAATCATGACGCGGAGCCCACAGGAATCCGGATGCAGTTTTTTCTCATCCAGAAGCACGGCCGGCGGGAGTTTCCCGCGTTTCCGTCCTCTGCCGCGTGAAAATGCCGGGGTCACGTCTGCTTCCGTCAACTCATGCCCGCAGCACACGACTTTTTCAAAACCCGCTCCCCCGGCCATGACTTTGATCATCAAGCCGCAACTTTCCGGGTGGCGTTTGTGCTCATCAATAATGTCGCCTTTTTTCAACCCCATGCTTTCCTCCGTAAAGACACGATGCCGGCACCGATTCAACGCCGTGACACCGGCTACCGTCTTAAATCTTCGCCAACAAGGCTTTGTGTCGCGGATGCCCGACCGTTTGCGTGACCCGTAACGGATCGACGGGTTCGAACGGCTCGAGACGTTGCTTTTTCAAGGCCCGTATCCGCGCCACGCTGGCCGTGAGCTTTTCCCACGAAAGCTCACCTCGTTCAAGTGCCTGCTCGATAGCTGACACGGCCTCTTGTTGCCGTTCCTGCTGATGACAGATCACGACCATATCGGCCCCGGCTTGCAACGCTCGAACCGAGGCTTCCCCGATGGACTGATGGTCAAGAATGGCGCGCATTTCCATATCGTCGGTCAGGGTGACGCCTTCAAAGCCCAACTGGTTCCGTAGCAGATCGGTGAGTATAGGTTGGGACAGCGTCGCGGGCGCATCCGCATCGAGCGCCGGGTAGCGCACGTGCGCGGTCATGATCGCGGGCAGTCCCCGGCGGATCGCCCGTCGAAAGGGTTCGAGTTCCACGGCGTCCAGTCGCGCGCGGTCAGCCTCCACCACGGGCAGGGCATGGTGTGAATCCGTCATGGTGTCGCCATGACCCGGAAAATGTTTGCCGCACGGGATGATGCCATTGTCCTCAAGCCCCTGCATCACGGCCATGCCATACGTGCAGACCCGTTCAGGCTGCGTGCCATATGCCCGATCGCCGATAATCGGATTGTCAGGATTGCTGTTCACGTCCAGGACCGGCGCCAGGTTCATGTTGATCCCGACCGCCCGCAGTTCCTGGGCCGTCACCTCCGCCGTCCCATAGGCCGTGTCCGCAGAGTGACACGCCGCAACCTTGGAAGCGGCGGGAAACGCCGTAAAGCCCTGGGGTAAACGGGACACGCGGCCACCCTCTTCATCAATGGCTATCAACAAGGGAGAGTTGGGCGCATGCGCTTGCAGGGCATTGGTCAATCGCGCCACCTGTTCGGGATCCACCAGATTGCGCGAAAAGAGAATGGCGCCGCCGGGCCGACACTCCTGCAGCCAATCGAGAAATGCCCGGGAGAGTTCCGTCCCCTGGAAACCCACCATCAAGAGTTGTCCGACCGCGTCTCGAATGGTCATGGAGAAATCACTTGCAACCCGCACCTGTCATTCCTGCGTAAGCAGGAATCCAGGGTCGTTCTCCTTACGTACGGAGGAGAAAGAAAAGACACTGGATCCTCTAATCACCTGGATCCCCGATTACGAATGTCGGGGACAAGCGTCGAGGATGACCAATTGAAGAGAGGTATCTCATGGTCATCCCTTGAGGTGCAGGCGACCAGCCTGCATGAGGGATTCCCTACTTACCCGAGCGGTTGATTAACCACTGGACCAACAATCGCGTTCCAATGGCCGTCGGCCCTTTGCCGATGTACGGACGCTCTGACGCGCTCCAATCGGTGCTGGCAATGTCGAGATGCACCCAGGGACAATCGTCGACAAACTTGCTCAAAAACATGCCGGCCGTAATCATGCCGCCTCCACGCCCACCGATATTGCGCATGTCTGCCACGTCGCTTTTGAGTTGTTCGAAATATTCTTCCCAGAGCGGCATCTCCCACACGCGTTCACCGGCTTGTTCCCCGGCTTTCTTTAAATCGGCCTTGAGCGCGTCATCATTCCCGAGCATCCCGATCGCAAACTGACCCAGGGCCACGATGCAGGCACCGGTTAACGTGGCAACGTCGACGATACATTGTGGGTTGAACCGGGCGGCATAAGCCAGCCCATCGGCCAGGATCAGGCGTCCTTCGGCGTCGGTATTTTGCACTTCTACGGTCTTGCCGTTGAGCATGCGCAGGATATCCCCCGGCTTCGTGGCTCGGCCGCCCGGCATATTTTCCGTGGCCGGCAGGATACCCACGACGTTGATGCGCAGACGCAATTGCGCCGCAGCCCGGACCGCGCCCAACACTTCAGCCCCACCCGTCATATCCGCCTTCATTTGTTCCATGTTTTCCGAAGGCTTCAGCGAAATGCCACCGGAATCGAAGGTCACCGTTTTCCCGACGAGCACCACGGGCCGGTCCTTCTTCCTGCCCCCCGCATATTCCAGGACGATGAATTTCGGCGGCTCCTGGCTTCCCCTGGAGACGCCCAGCATGCCGCCCATTCCCAATTTTTCCTGGTCCTTGCGTTCCAGCACCGTCAATGTGATGCCGGAGTCGTCGGCAATCTTTTTCGCTTCCTGCGCCACGCGAGAGGGCGTCATGACGTTGGCCGGGTGGTTGCACAGGTCACGCGCGAACGAGGTGGCGTGGGCACTGGCCTCTCCCCGCCGGACTCCCGTTTTCATTCCACTGACTTGATTTGCGCGATTCGCCAAAAGAGTCATGGTCCGAACGTCTTTTGACGGTTCCTCGTTGTCGGACCGATAGTGCGCGAACCGGTACCCTCCCAGGATGGCACCTTCCACCATCGCCTGGGCAACATCAGACGCCGGCGCCTTGACCGTATCAGTTGCGAATACCGGAGCGGAAAACGTTTCCGCCCCGGTCTGCCGAACTTTTTTCAACGCCGTGCCCATGGCTTGTCGCACCCGGTCCAAGGTGACGTCTTTCTTCTTTCCCAACCCCAGCAAGAGAATTCGCTTGGCAGGAAGGGCTCTTCGCGTATGAATCAACGCCGACTCCTGATTCTTGCCTGAAAACTCTCCATTGCTTCTCAACTCCCGGAGTTGCCCGCCCAACGCGTCATCCAACGCCTGATGGGCCTTGGGCAACGTCTTCTCTTCTTCACAGACACCGAGAACAAGAACGTCCGTGGATTCCTGGGCAAGATGACCTTCCTTGACCTGACACTTCATACGACTCTCCTCTCCCTCCTGAACGAAGACAACAATGCCTGCTAGACCCCTCTCATGTCGGGGTCCCAGATAAACTTATGCAATTGAACCTGTAAGCGCACGGGCAATCGATCCTGAAGAAGCCATTCCGCCAACGGTTGCAACTCTTGCGCGCCGAATACCGGACTGAACAACACGGGACACTTTTCCGTCAGACGATATCGCTTGACCACCTCAACGGCCCAATCGTAATCGCAGCGGTCGCCGATGACGAATTTAACCTGGTCTTTTTGACGAATCGCTTGGAGATTCTCCCAGCGCATGCGGTCGTCCATCTCACTGCCGGGACATTTGACGTCCAAAATGATGCTCGCCCGGGGATCAACCGGAGCGACGTCGATGGCTCCGCTCGTTTCGATCAACACCTCAAAGCGTTCCTCACACAGGCGCGTAATCAACTCAAACGCCGCCGGTTGCGCAAGCGGCTCCCCACCCGTGACTTCGACCAACGAACACCCATACCCTTTGACCTGATCCACCACGGCCTCCAGACTCATGTCGGTCCCTCCATAAAACGCATAGGCCGTATCACACCACGTGCATCGGAGAGGACAGCCCGTTAAACGCACGAACACACACGGCTCCCCCGCGCGAGTGGATTCCCCTTGAATACTGTGAAAAATTTCCGTGACTCGCAGGGAAGAAGGAGAGGCAGGATCTCGCGTCGTCATGGCTTCAACACGTTCTTCATGACTTCGCGTCGGACGTTAGGCCCAAAGGGTCGTGGGCCAGCGATGCCGGCGCGCAATTCGCGCCATCCCGCGGATGGGATTGACCACGAGGGGGTGTCCCACGGATTCCAGGGCCTGGATGTCGCCGGGGCTGTCGCCGTAGGCGTAGCTTTGAGCCAAGTCCACCCCGTGACTGTCCGCGAACGTCTGGAGCAGACGCCGTTTGCCTTCACCGTACGGATAGGGCGAAAGGACCCGGCACGTATAGCCATCTTCATTGGTTTCCAATTGCGCGGCCAGGACGTTCGGCACGTCCAGATAATGAGCCAGGGGTTTGATCAGGAACTCCGGCGTGCCGCTGACCAGAGCCACCTGATGGCCGGCTTGTTGATGTTGGGCCAGGGCCGCGGTCCCTTGAAGGGACAATCGGGGACAGATCTCCGAGCGCACGAACCACTTCGCCAGGGGCTCGACCCCTTCCGGTCGTTTATTGGTCAGGTAAATTTTTCGTTCCCGCAGGGGCCTCAGCGAAAGTTCGAGAATATTGAAGAGTAAATACAGTGCGCTATCGACCAACACGCGATTGGACAGCAGGCCGGTCTTCCACAGGTACCGGACGAAATGAATCTCGATGGATTGTCCGGGGATTAGGGTATTATCGACATCAAAAAATGCCGCAACCTTGCCGGGGGAAGAATCGGGTGTGTGGGAAGAAGAATCAGACATGCAAACTGTGTAGGCTATCACTAGGACAATTTCCTGATTTTACCGTAGGTTCCGTTGATTGACAACCTTTCGAACCCCTACCTATAATCCTGTCATGCCGAAGTGGTGGAACTGGTAGACACGCACGTTTGAGGGGCGTGTGGGGCAACCCATCCGGGTTCGAGTCCCGGCTTCGGCACCATTAGCCTGACAAGCGATAAGCGGTGTTACCCACAAGAGGCAACACCATCAATGATAGGCGTAAAGGCGGGACGCGAACGGGGGTTTTGAAGGGGGTATTCCCCCTTCATGGGGTGACCGAGCCGCAGACGGCGAGGCACGAGGGGGCGTGGCCCCCTAGTGGGAGCATGAGCGGGCTTCAGCTCATGCGACTTCGAGTCCCCGGCTTCGGCACCATTCGCGAACAGGGAGAAAATGAGCATGCACATTCACAAATTGGTGATCATCGTCGGTGTCGTCATGACTCTGAGCGCCTGTGTGGCACCCCCTGAACCAGTAACCAAGCGGAATTCCCAACTCACGCAGGGAAACGTCCAGATGAACCTGATCGTCGGCCAGACGACGAAAGCCCAGGTATTGGAAAAATTCGGAGCGCCGAACATCACGACCCGTGACGGAGCGGAACGCGAAGTCTGGACGTACCAACGAGCCGCGCAAATCTCTCAATCCTCAAGCCAATCGGGCTATTGGACAATCATTCTCGCCGGCCAAAATTCACGCTCATCAGGGTTCGAAAGCAGTTCAAGCATGATTACCCTGATCATCAAATTCGATCAAGACGACGTGGTGAGTGATTTCCGAAGCCGAACGTCCAAGTTCTAATTAGCAGAACTCCGACCACATCTCTATCGACCACGCCCGACACATCCCGCAGGAGGACCACGTGAACGTGTTTTTGACCAACGTATGGCTCATGCTGACCGCCGTCGTTCTTGCCCTTGCCGGATGCGCCGTCCAACAACAGAAACCTCCCATGACCCCGCTGGAAATTCAAAGTATCCAGACGCGGGAATTCGAATCTCCCAAGAAGATCGTGTTCGCCAGCGTCGTCTCGGTCTTTCAGGATTTGGGGTACACGATCAAGAACGCGGACCTGAACACCGGATTCATCAATGCGGAAAGTGCCGCGCAGGACATGTCGATCGGCCCTGAAGCGGAAATCTTCATCGGCGTCATAGGGGGTGTCTTAGGGGGTCAACCAACCACAACGACTCAGAGTGTTGAACAGACGGTGGCAACCGCATTCATAGAAGAAATCGGCAACAGGGCGCGGGTGCGATTGAATTTTGTGGTGACGAGACAGTCGTCCTCGACACACGGCCAGAACAGCCGAAGAGACACCGCGATTCTGGACGTCAGGATTTACACCAACGCCTTCGAAAGAATCGAGAACGCGATCTTTATCCGGTCGGGGGAATAGCTTCGTCTTGGTGAAAAGACATTTGATGGCGAATGATTGCGCAACCAGCCTCCTCCGCCTGGACAATCACCGTTTTCCTCGACTGGGAACGATTGCCAGGCCGGAGAAATACTTTCGATAGAAGCCCCGATCCCGCGTGAGCAACGCGTTGGCTTCATGGAAAGCATGCGCACCGATGAAAAAATCCGCCAGAATACGAGTGCGCTTCCCGCCAGCCTTTCGATAGGCGGCATGAGCCAGGCCTGCGGTGTACGCATGTTCTTTTGTGAAAGGAACGACGTCGATTCCGCCAAGGCTCAGCCAACGATCAAGTTCATTCTGGCTTTGAGTCTGAGGCACGAGTTCGGCATAGACCGCAGGAGAAATGATAAGGCTTCCTTGTTCGTAGGCATGGATAAGCAGTGCTTCTGATTGATCGGCGTCATCAGCATCAACAAGGACATCGAGGAGGATGCTGGTATCCACCGCCGTAATCATCGCCCTCGAATCTCTTCGATATACCGGTCGACTGCCAGTCGTTTTTTCACGACGCCCCTCATGGCACGAAAAGGGTTCGAGGACCCGGTTCCCCGTTTCCGTATCCGAATACCTTCAGCTTCGGCGAGAAATTCCACTTCGACATTTGGTTGAAGCCCATATCGTTTTCGAAGCGAAATGGGTATGGTAATTTGTCCTTTTTCGGTGACGCGCATTTTCTTACTCCTGAATTCTTACTTTCTTATCTATTTTGTTGGAATTTCTCTTTCTTGTCAATTCACGATTCGGCTCAGGATTTTGTGACACACCTTTTTCCTATTCCTGCCGTAACACGGCCAAGGGCGGTTCGCCGAGAATTTTGAAGGTGCTCAGCAACCCCACGGCCACGGCCAAGCCCACGGTCGCCAGTAGTCCCCAGCCCAGCACCAGGGGTTGAAAGGTCCAGGAGAGGTCCAGGAAAAAATGCAGAATGGCCCAGGAGAGCGCGCTGGCCAACCCCACGCCGATGAGACCCGCGAGCCCTCCGATCAGGGCAAACTCCACGGCAAATGATTCCACGACGATCCGTCGCGTCCCGCCAATCGCCTTGAGAATGGCCGACTCGTACAGGCGACGGTACCGCGTCGACGAGACGGCCGCGGTCATGACGACGGCTCCGCTCACCATGCTCAACAGCGCAATCCCTTGAATCGCCCAGGCCAACTGTTCCAGCAACCTCGCCACGTTGGCCAGGACGTCACCGACCTTGATCGCCGTCACGTTGGGCAGGGCTCGGACGAGCGCGCGCTGGAGCGGCATTTCTTCTTCGGCTGCGACCTTCGCCGAGGCAATGTAGGTCATGGGAGCGCCGTCCAGCGCGCCCGGTGACAGAATCATGAAAAAGTTCATGGTGAAACTTCCCCAGTCAACCTGCCTCATACTTTGGACGACCGCGGACACGGGAGCCCCTTGCACGGTGAACTCGATCGTGGACCCCAGGTCCACGCCAAGGTTGTGGGCGGCCTCCTCCTCAAGCGACACGTAAATGGGGACGTCCCGGTTCTCGTGATCTCTCTTCCTCATCTGTTCCGAATCGGCCGTCCACCAGTTCCCTTTCACCACGACGTTATCCCGCGGAAGCGCCGAGAGAGCCGTCAGCACGTACTCCCGGGTGAAGTACCATCCATTCCGTTTGCCTTTGTACTCTTCGGGATCAATCACGTTGCCGTCCAGCGCCCTCAACCGCGCCCGGACCACGGGCGTGAGCCGGTACGGAGCATGATGAGATTCCCGTTGCACGATCTCTTCAAACGACTCCCGTTGATCCGGTTGAATGTCGATGAAAAAAAACGTCGGGACATCCTTCGGAATGCGTTCTCCGAGGGCGACGAGCAACGACGATTTCACCAGCGCGACCGTCACGATGACCATGACGCCCACCCCGATCGCCACGGCCATGCCCCGTGTATAGTTGCCCGGGCGTTGCACGTTGCCCAGCGCCTGCCTGACCACGAATGATCGGGGACGGGGTAGTTTGCGGAGCCCGTGCAGCAAGCCCCACGTGCCAACCTGAAGCAGCACCACGGCAGATCCAAACGCAAGGAGAAAGAGAGCCCCCAACGTCAATGAGCGTGCCTGCCACGCGGCCAGGACGACGAGGCCGCATCCCATCAGGAAGGCCGTGGCAAGCCGATGGCGGTCCCGCACGATCTCCCGCAACGCGTTCCACATCCATCTGAACCGTGAACCTTCGACCGGAGTGTGATGCTGCTCCACTTCACGCCGAAAGACCAACGCGGGCGGAATCTCCCTGACCGCGAGTAACGGCCAAATCGTAAAACAGAACGTCGTCAACACCCCCACGAGCAGTCCTTTGGCAAGGGGCAACACGGTGATCTGGCTGCTGACGGCAAGAGGAATGAGGTCACCCAAGAGCGCGGGCAACAGCCGTTGCAATCCAATTCCCAACGCCACGCCGACCAGACTGCCGAGGCACCCCATGAACAGGCTCTGGAACAGGTACACCCTCATCAAAAGTCCGGCGTCGGCTCCCAGGGTTTTCAGAATCGCCACGGTCGTGAGCTTCTGTCTCATGAATCCGTGAATGGTGCAGGCAATGCCGATCCCACCCACAAACAGTGAGGTCAGACCGATGAGTCCCAGATAGACGGTGAGCTGATCCAGAAATCTCCGAATCCGCGGTTGGGCGTCACGATACGATGAGACGCCGGCCCCCTCCGGGCCCAGTCGTCCTTGCAGTTCGCCCCTGAGAGGGCCGAGGGCCAGTGATTCCGGAACGCGCAGCAAGTAGCGCTCCCGAATGCGGCTTCCCTCTTTCACCAGATCCGTCGCGTTTAACGCCTGCCGGGAGATCAGGACTCGTGGTCCCAAGCTGAAGCCGGTAGCCACACGATCCGGTTCTTTCAGGAGGATCCCCGTCACGGCAAACCAGGCCTGTCCGATTTTGACGTGATCGTGAAGCTGAATCCCGAGGCTGATCAGGAGGGATTCCTGTACCACGGCGCCGAAGCAGGGTTGTGCCGGACAGTCGATGGGCGCCAGCGACGAATGGAGGGGCTGACGGGGAGTCAGTTCCACGTTCCCGTACAACGGGTACAGATCTTCAACGGCTTTGAGTTCAACCAACTGCGTGGCTTGGGCGTTAGGTGTTTGAGACTGCTCCACCGGAGGAACAGCCGCCATGCCCACGAGTTCCCTCACGTGCGTGACCTCGACATCGCGCTCCCGGAGGGAAGCCAACGTCTCTTTCCCGGATTCACTCAACTGATGGGCCGCGCGGATCTCCAAATCCCCGCCCAGGAGACTCCTGGCGTCGCGGAGAATGAGGCCTTCCACGTTCGTCGCAAACAATTCAATGCCCACCACGGCCCCGACTCCAACGGCCAAGCAGGCCAGGAAGAAGACGAACTGACGCCAACTGCCTCGGATTTCCCGCCACGCCATCAGGACCGATATGGGGAATCGTGTGTGCTGCATGAGCTAAGACGGAATCAGCTTGTCCGACACAATGGTGCCGTCGTGAAGCGTGATGATTCTTTCCGTTTGTTCGGCGAGCGTGGGATCGTGCGTGACGAGGATCAACGTGCTCCCCTGATCGCGGTGGAGCCTGAGCAACAGATCAATCACGAGTCGCCCGGTCGTACTGTCCAGATTCCCGGTCGGCTCGTCCGCGAGCAAAATGGGAGGCCGGCAGGAAAAAGCGCGCGCCACGGCGACGCGCTGTTGCTCGCCTCCGGACAGTTGGGTGGGATAGTGATCCCGGCGGTCTTGCAGTCCCACGGCTTCCAACAAGTCCCCGGCGCGACCCCGTGCAGACGAATCGCCGCTCAGTTCCATGGGAAGCATGACGTTCTCCAGGGCCGTCAGGGTGGGGATCAGATGAAACGACTGGAACAGATACCCGATGTTTTGACGGCGAAAGTGCGCCAGTTGAGACTCGGTCCACGCCGTGATTTCCTGGCCGTTCAATTGGATGGAGCCGGCGGTGGGTTTATCCAATCCGGCCAACAGCCCCAGCAAGGTGGACTTCCCGCTCCCCGATGGGCCGACAATGGACACCATCTGCTTGCGCGGCACCTCAAAGCTCAACCCCTTGAGGATGGACACCACGTGGCCACCGCCACGGAGTTGCATGGTCAGATTCTCAACGCGGATCATGGCCTGAACGGTCTTTTCCCTATTGGCAAACCTTCATCAAAGCAGTCTATTATACACTATGGCTCCGGACCCTTCCGTTCTCTACGATTTCGCCACCCAACAAGGCGCTCGACCGGGCCGATGGCTCCGGATAGCCGTCTGTGTGTTCTTGCTCGTCTCGGGAGTCGGAGGATGCGAACCCAGAGAGCCTGCGCTCCCGTCAGATGAAACGCAACCTGCACGCAACGTTTCGTCTTCTCACGTTTCGAGTGCTTCGGCTCGCGTTGTCGACAATGCCCCTCGAATCGTCGCGTTCGGGAACAGCCTTACAGCGGGCCTTGGGGTTTCTCCCGACCAATCGTATCCCGCGCAACTGCAACGGCACCTGCGCGAAGCCGGGTATCACTATGACGTCATCAATGCCGGCGTCAGTGGGGATACGACGACAGGCGGGTTGCGCCGTCTCGCCTGGATTCTCAAGAGCCGGCCGTCTGTGGTCATTCTCGAATTGGGCGCGAACGACGGCTTGCGCGGACAGCCCCTGTCTCTCATGGCTTCGAATTTGACGGAAATCATTGAAGGGTTACAGCAAGCGGGCGTCGAGGTCGTGCTGGCAGGGATGCAGATTCCTCCGAATTACGGTCTGACCTATACGACGGGCTTTGCCTCCGTGTTTAAGCGGTTAGCCCGCGACCATTCGGTGACTCTCATTCCTTTTTTTCTTGAAGGCGTGGCGGCGCGGAAGGACTTGAACCAAGCGGATGGCATCCATCCTACTGCGGAAGGGTATCAGATTGTCGCACAGACGGTTTTCGAAGTGATCGAGCCGTTGCTCAAGAAGGAGCGCCCCCTTTCACGGCCCAAATAGGGCCTGAAAGGAGGCGACGATTGAAAACTCCTCAGGGGTTCCTCAGTCTTTCTTGAAGAAAATATCCCAAGCGCCGTAGGCCAGGACAAGGCCGATCATCGCATAGTACATGGCGGTGATGCCTTCATATCCGCCACCCGGTTCATTGGCGAATACGGGTGAGGTTCCCAAAACCAGGAAGGCTGCCCCCAAAATTCCTTGCAACGTCTTTTTCATTGCCCATCCTCCTTAGCAGACAAAATACATGACTTCAGTCGAAATCTATGAAGGTCAGAATTATATAAAAACTCTCACAAAAGAGGCAAGCGAGGAATGTTCTCCGGCTAGGCCTCCAGATCGGAGTGGGTTCCGTCGCAAAACGGTTGGTTCTTCGTATGTTTGCATCCACACCAGGCCACTCGTTTTTTCTCGGTGAATTCGACTTCCACGGGGGAATGTTCCGTGCCCGTGTGTGACCCATCGCAAAAAGGTTGCGTCTTGGATCGACCGCACCGGCACCAATAATACTTGCCGGGCTCCATCTCCAGCACGTACGGCATTCGTTGCGCAATCTGTACCGGGTCTCCCATGCTTTTCCTCCTTCCGCTTTTTTGATGAAGACGATTTTTCTCAAAACGACTCCCGTTTCCGGGATCGTCTTTGCCTTTCCAATCTCCAATGCCTTAAACTCAGGGCATCTGTCAATCGAGTATTTCATCGACTATGATCCCGGCATTTATCACGAAGGCACACATAGTGGAAGCCATGCGCCGCATCAGCCGCGAGGGTGTTCCAACGCGAAGGAACGGCCGAGGTTACTGCCTGGTTGAAGATGGCCGTCACTTTCCTCCGAAGTACACCATTGCGGTGGCTCACCAAATAGCAACGGGACAGGGACTGCGCTCGGACAAATTCTCTGGTGGCTCTGAGTCCAATAGCTTCCTCAAGACCCGCGGCTTCAACATTGTCGAGTGCCAGTGCGGCGGTAGCTGTCGTGCTGGTTCCGTCACGTTCTCGTCTGGCCCATCCGAGAAGAAAACGCATATCACTCGACCAACACGTCATTCTGAGCGGTGTCACGAATGCAAGATACGGGTTCGCGAGTTACTGGAGCGCATCTACGGGAAGTGCCAGCAGAACCACAAGCTTTCCTGGCCAGCGCACCTCTCCTCCTACGAAGGAACCTCCATCTACTCCGCTCTACGGAACGTGGTCACCGTCTTGGAAGAATACCGAGGCTTTGGCTTCGAAGACTTCGTCAGAGCCAAAACGCTGGCACCCTTTGACTTCTGGGTCCCCGATCCCGGATTCATCGTGGAGTTCGATGAGAGCCAGCACTTTACAAGCCCTCGGAAGCTGGTGCTTTCCGCGTACCCAGACGATTCACCCCTAGGGTTCTCCAGAGAGCGCTGGATTGCGCTGTGTGAACAGCACAATGCCAAGGATGACGATCCCCCTTATCGCGACGAACAGCGGGCTTGGTATGACATTCTGCGAGATTTCGTCCCGTCACTCAAAGGTTTCGGGCCAACGGTCAGACTGTACGCCCGTGATTTCGCTTGGTGCTCACTCGACGCGAATAGCAGCGACGACCGACAGCGCTTCTCGGCCATCGCGCTGCAAGATGCTGCTCCGGCCATCCGGACAACGGTGGATACAAGTACTTCCGTTGCTCCGATGGCATCCAGCCTACGAGTCGCCCTAATCTTTCCAAAGGTGAACAGAGGGACGTCGCACGGTGTTCCGCCGGAAGGAGCTGGAGCTCAAGAGCCTGATATCCCCACTCTCGACTCATTCCGCGGCGAGACCATCGACTTCGCACTCTTTCCAGAAGGCTACATACGCTCATCTGACGCCAAACGCATAAAGTCGTTGAAGAAGCTAGCGCGGGACTTGAATGCTCCATTGTTGGTCGGCGCGATAGAGGGAGGTATAGACTCAACCGGCCACGCTTGGCAGGTCCTCCTTCATTTTGACCCTGATGGCTCCCATCGTCGCATTTACACAAAGCATTCCACTGCTGGCGCGGTTGCGTTCGAGAAGCCGGATTGGGAGCCGAACGCCATGCTCCCAACGTTCGAATTGGGTGGCGTGAGAGCGGGAGCGACCATTTGCCACGACCACTACCTTGGTCTGCTTCCCCGATTTCTCGCCAAGCAAGGTGCGCGTGTATGGGTAAATCCGAGTTTTGATAATGTCAGTGAGATCAAATGGTCATCGATCTTGCGGCTGAGGGCGGTGGAGAATCGCTTCTTCGCTCTGTGCACGCTTCATGACAAAGGACGAGGGAAATCGACACACCCCTTCGCTTTTTCTCCAGAGGGCAAAGAACTCCAAGGTAGACAAGCAGGTTGCGAGGTCGCACAGCCTCTGTCGAAATGCAACGAGTCAGGGACCATCTACGTCGTCGATCTCGACATGAGTGCGGTTGACGAGCCACTGGATTGGTCCCGCCTCCCCGCCGCCGACAAACCAAAGCGCGCGCGAAAAGGGGAACCCCGAAAACCCGTCCGTGCTGCATTGAGAGGAGGAGAGCCAGCTATCCTCGGACGCTCAGGCTGGGAAACCATAGAGGCTGGTTGTCGCGTCGAGACTAACAACGGTTCAGTATACGTTGGGGTGGTACCGAAAGAAAAGATTCTGGATGCAGCGGCGTGCTTTCGCATCCTTGATTGCGCGAATCAGTTGGAGTGCGCCCCGGTTATCTGGAACCATTGGGACCGACTTCCAACCGATTCGGCGCGATTGGCGACGCTCATGATGGGTAGGGTAATCGAATGTTGCGCACCGATCCTGATCTCGGACGGAGAAGGGATTCATGAACTGGTCGAACTAGCGAACAGAAACAAGATTCCCGCCAGACGGACGACAGAAACGGCCGGGGAAACGCTAGTGGACATTGGGAATGCGTGGGGCTTGAATAACGCCTTCAAGATAGTCACAAAGCACGTTACCCGAAGTGTAAGAGGAAGCGTGTTAGACCGTTACAGGAGGCTTGCCTAGCCATCTTCAAGAAGATGTGGTACGACACGCGGTAACGCGAAAGGGGAAGTCATGACATGTTAGATAAGCGTCTTATTAGGAATATAAATAAAGGTCGGTGTTTAGTTCTTGTTGGGTCTGGACCTTCTTGTGAACTAGGTTATCCATCTTGGCACAAACTGGCTGAATTAACCTATAAAGAACTTACAAAGATGGGTTGTATCTCAGACTCTAAATCGTATGAGAAATATCTTGCAAAAAAAGAATATCCCGAACTCTTTCGGCAGGCTGAGCGTGATCTTGGAGATCGTAATGCCTTGATTGATTTGCTCAAACCTCTGTTAAATCCTACCGAAAAAAAACAGGGCGTTCTTTACGAATTGATCAGTAAGTGGCCTTTTGCCTGCTATCTCACCACAAACTACGATGACGAGATTGATACTTATCTGGCCAGATCGAATGAGCATTTCACGGTCATCAGAAACCGTCAGGAGGACTTCTATTCTTGGCGTGATGGGGTCAGTCACCTAATTCAGAAGCTTCATTCCGATCTGAATCAAGAGGTGGCTCGGTTTCTTTGAACAGTTGGCAGGCTGTCGATAAGTGGCTCTCCGCTCTGGTTATGCCGCCGCCGGGATTGGCTTGGGCTGGTTGCCATAGGCTTGATCGGGCGTTTGCCCGCCAAG
>MPMZ01000005.1 GCA_002238765.1 Nitrospira sp. bin75 | reverse complement strand
CGGGAGTTGGGCGCTACCCCACCCGCATTCCCTCTTCGGAAATGCGCCCACTTGCAAAGGGGAGGAAAAAACCGAGGTCTTCTCGTTCTCTTTCTTGAGGTGCCAGGGACGGTAGCGCGTCTTCCCGCCCCGATGCGTTATTCGGAATTACTGAATCCGTCCAGGTCATGCTCTTTCCCGATCATGACTAGGACGTCGCCTTTTTCGATCATGTCGTCAGGGGAGGGAGTGAAATTAAAGGTATCCTCTTTCTTTAATTTTCCCTTGATCATGCGGTTCACTTGTTTCTTGATGCCGATGATGTTGAGATTGTGAAGCTCACGGATTTTGGTTTCCTCAATGCTCATGCCGGAAAACCGGTCCGGCACCGCGACTTCTTCGACACTGTACCCGGGTGCCAATTCGAGGTAGTCCAACACCTCGGGGGAAACCAGTCTGTGCGCAAGCCGGATGGCGGCGTCCCGTTCGGGGTAGATCACTTCGGTGACCCCGAGATTGCTGAGGATTTTCCCGTGAGCGTTGGTGACGGCCTTGGCGATGATGGACGCGATCCCCATTTCGGCCAGCGTTTGGACGATGAGGATGCTGGCTTCGATGTTTTCGCCGATGCTCACCACCGCCACGTCGACGTTTTGGGTACTGACGGCTTTCAGCGCGCGTTCATCCGTCGCGTCGCACTGGACCGCAAAAGTCGCAATGTCACTGATTGATTGGATTTTCGCTTCTTCGCTGTCGATAGCGAGGACTTCACAGCCCTTTTGCACCAAGGATTCCGCGACGCTATATCCGAATCGGCCCAAGCCGATAACCGCAAACAGACGCTTCATGACGTGAGGCTACTCATGTGATGGCGGGGCCCGCGTGAAAACCGTCCTATTCCGTAGGGGGGGCTTCCGGTGGCGGCGCATCCGATGATTCTGTCTTTTTCAGAAACGGGCTCAGCAAGTCAATGGGCACGGGAAAGAGGATCGTGGAATTCTTGTCCCCGGCCACGTTCATGATGGTTTCGAGATACCGTAATTGCAAGGCGGCCGGATTCCGGCTCAGGATGTTGGCGGCGTCGGAGAGGCGTTGGGAGGCCTGAAATTCTCCCTCGGCGTGGATGACTTTTGACCGTCGCTCCCGTTCGGCTTCGGCCTGCCGCGCAATCGCCCGCTGCATTTCCTGCGGGAGGTCCACGTTCTTGACTTCCACGGCGGATACTTTGATCCCCCAGGGTTCGGTGGCCTGGTCGATAATCCGCTGCAAGTCCGCGTTGATTTCATCCCGTTTCGAAAGCAGGTCGTCCAAGTAGCTCTGGCCCAGGACGCTCCGCAGCGTCGTCTGGGCGATCATGGAGGTGGCATAGTAATAGTCCTCTACTCCGACGATGGCTTTTTCCGATTCCACCACCCGAAAATAGATCACCGCGTTGACCTTGACCGACACGTTGTCTTTCGTGATGACGTCCTGATGGGGCACGTCCATGGTCACGGTGCGGAGGCTCACGCGCACCATTTTGTCGATCAACGGGATAATGATGATAATGCCGGGTCCATTCGCTCCGACCAGGCCTTTGGCGAGACGGCCGAATCGAAAAATGACGGCTCGCTCGTATTCCCGCAGGACGTACAACCCTTTCGAGATCAGGATGATGAGCCCCAAAAACAGAATGAACAGCGTGGTAGGACTGAAAGGGTCCATGGTTTATTGCCCCTCGTTTTGAGGTTCCAGGGGTTTGACGTGGACTGTAAGGCCGTCGATCTGCGTGATCTGAATTGCTTGTCCTTCGGTCACCGGCGCCGAACTCACGGCGTCCCAGATTTCACCCTGGACGAAAATTTGGCCTTTCGGGGTGAGGTTCGTTTTCGCCGATCCGATGCGGCCGATCATCCCTTCGCTGCCGGTGGGCGTTTGCCGTCGTAAGGCCCGGATGCCGAAATTGACGACAAGAAACGTAAACCCGACCGCCAAGGCGATGACTGGTAGCATAACAGACCAGGAGACTTGATAATAGGGAAAATCCTCGTTGAAGAGAAACAGCGACCCCAACACCATGGCGGTGACCCCGCCGATGGCCAACACTCCGTAACTGGTGACGGTGACCTCCAGGATCAACATGACGATGCCCAGAATGAACAACAGCACCCCCGCGTAGTTCACGGGGAGGGACTGGAGGGAATAAAAGGCGAGGATCAGGCTGATGGCGCCGACCACGCCGGGCAGAATCGCGCCCGGGCTGTAGAGTTCCGCGATCAACCCGATGGTGCCGATGGTCATCAGCACGTAGGCGATATTCGGATCGCTGATGGCTTTCATGGTTTCGAGTCGCCAACTCATGGGAAAATCCTTGATGCGCACGTCCTGCGTCTGAAGGGTCACGGTCTGTTCACCGATGGCGAGGTCCCATCCGTCGAGTTGCCGGAACAGGTCGTCGAGGTCCGACGCAATTAGATCGACGATGCCCAACTCTTGGGCTTGCGTGGCGGTGGCCGAGACGCTTTTCTTGACGGCGTTTTCCGCCCATTCGACGTTCCGGCCCCGCCGTTCGGCAATGGACCGGATGTAGGCGACCGCGTCATTCTCCACTTTTTCCTTCATCACCTCGTCCATTTCCCCGCCGCCCATGGCCACGGGGTGGGCCGCACCGATATTGGTCCCCGGCGCCATGGCCGACACGTGCGCCGCCAGGGTCAGGAAAACCCCGGCCGACGCGGCGCGCCCGCCGGTCGGGGCGACGTAAACGATAATGGGCAGTTGGGCGCCCGTGATGTCCTTGATCATCACACGCATCGACGTGTCCAGCCCCCCGGGTGTATCGAGTTGAAACACGAGCAACTGCGCGCGTTCCTGCTCGGCATGGGCAATGGCTTCATGAAGATATTCGGCCGCGACGGGATTGATCACACCTTCATAGGCCGCGGTGACGACCAGGGAGGGTTCGGCCCGGGACAGGCCGATGTGACAGGCGAAAAACAGAACGCTCAGCGCGATGACCGCGCGTCCTTTTCGATTGTGCCACACTGAAGCAGAAACGGACCAAAACCGGGAGGGCGTTGTGCGAAAGATAGTCAATGCGGAGGAAACCTCCTACAGAAACCATCTTACGACCCTCTCCCAAGGGTGTCAAGAAAACGCACCCGGCGGGCACACGGGAAGCATGTGTGGGTTCTTACACCAATTCCAAGCGCACCTCGCGCCCCATGGCCGTGGCCGCCTTCTGCAACGTCGCCAGCGTGACCGATTCATTCTTGGCGTCCAGCAACCGGTCCAAGGCGCTACGGCTGGTCCGCATTCGCCGCGCCATCTCCGTCTTGGTGAGTCCCTCTTGTGCCATCGCCGCTACGACCTGACGCGCCAGTACCCGTTTGATGGCGCCGGCAGTGACTTCCTGCCGGATACCTTCTTCGTCCAGCCAGCTATCGAACGAAGTTCCGACGTTCTTCCTCTTCATCGGGTTTCTCCCTGGTTGCGTTTTAATGCCAACTCAATATCTTGCTTCGGGGTTTTCCGGCTCTTTTTAACGAAACCGTGCAGCAACACCAGCCTTCCTTCATCCACACAGAATATGACCCGCGCGATTCTGCTCCCGCTGAGATGACTGCGCACTTCCCATAGACCATGGCTCAGGGAACGCACCAGCGGCATGCCAAGTGGCCAGGAATATTCCACGTCCTTGATGTCTTCACCGATGATCTTGCGGTCAACTGGCGTGAGGCTCCTCAGCCATTCCCGAACCGGCTCCCGCCCGCTGTCAGAACGGTAGAAGTATGCGGGCAGACGTTTCCATTCCCGGGTCACGATCGAGTGTACCAAAAATGATACTCATAATACAATGAGTGCCTGCTCCAGGTTGGCGTTGAAGCCCCCCTGGAACAGAATGCTGTGGTTGCGCTTACTATGTCTTTCTTCTGTCATCCTCGACGCTTGTCCCCGACTTGATCGGGGATCCAGGCGATCTATAGGATCCAGTGTCTTTAGAGACGCATCAGCCCCGCTGAGGGTTGGATGCTGCCTGATGCCGGATTGTGGTGTGAAAAGAGGCGTGGAATTGGGATGGTGCCTCACGGAATGGGGAAGGGATGCGCACATGCCAAGTTGCAACCCCGGGGGCAGGCTCCTAGAATGCGGGCGATGCCCACCTTTCAACCAGGCCAACGCGTTCATTTGGTCGACAAAAAGGGGCGGCAGTATGCCCTCACGCTCAAAGCCGGCGACCGGTTTCAACACAGCGGGGAGACCATCCCGCATGACGACCTCATCGGACAGCCCGACGGGGTCATGGTTCGTCTTTCAGGGGGCAAGACCATGATGGCCTTGATGCCCACCTTGGCGGAATACACGCTGAAGATGCCGCGGGGCGCGCAAGTCCTGTACCCCAAGGACATCGCCATGATCCTCATGTGGGCCGACGTGTACCCGGGCGCCTCCGTGTTCGAAGTAGGGGTCGGTTCCGCAGCGCTGACGTTGGGGTTGCTGCGCGCGGTCGGTGACCGCGGGCGGGTCGTGAGCTATGAACGACGGGAAGACTTCGCGCGAACCGCGGTGAAAAATATCGAGCGATTCCTGGGCCCCGTGGCCAACTTCCATTTGGTGCAACGCGATGCCTATGAAGGCATTGGCGGGGACGTGGAGGGCATTCCCCACGTCTTCGACCGGGTGATTCTGGACTTGCCGGAACCCTGGAACGTCGTGCCTCACGTGCCGGCTGCCCTCAGGGCCGGCGGCATTTATCTGAGCTTTGTTCCGACGGTGCCCCAGGTGGTTCAGACGGTGGAGGCCCTGCAACGGACCAGGGCCTTCGGATTGATCGAAACCTTCGAGACCCTCGTGCGCCCATGGAATATCGACGGGCGTAGCGTCCGGCCGGACTTGCGGATGATCGCCCATTCGGGATTCCTTACCGTCGCCCGGCGTATGGAAAAGGGCGATGCCCCCGCGACCGTGCCTGGTGATGAAGGTGAAGCCGAAGCCGAAAATCCGGTGTGTGATGGCGGCTGAATCCGTTTGTCTCCTATGGGGATCCGCCGGGGCAGGGGAGGCATGAGGCGATGAAAACACTTCTCATTGCGGACGATGACCCCGATCTGAGGTTGTTGCTTCAAACCACCCTGGAAGATCCGGCCTATCGCATCCTTGTAGCCTCGGACGGGGAATCGGCCTTGCACCTGGTCCGGCTGGAACGGCCGGACGTAGTGATCCTGGACCGGATGATGCCCAAACTCGATGGCCTTCAGGTGGCCCAAGCCGTACTGGCCGATCAGGCCACCCGGCCTATCCCCCTAATCCTCCTGACGGCCCTGGAACAGCCGGCGGCCGGCGACGGTGCGCCGGAGGTCTTTGCCTATCTGGTCAAGCCCTTCAGCCCCTTGCAACTGCTTGAGACCGTCCGGCAGGCACTCGGCCAAACAAGCGCAGCCTAGCCCCTGGTTGCCGATGAAACTCTCTCAGGAATTCGTCCCGGATGATGATCTCAACAAACAACTGCGCTCGGCCAAGTCGCAACTGGCCCTGTATGCCAAAGATCTGAAAGCCTTGTTATCCCGTGAACGAAAAAAATCACACAAACTGGAAACGACGAATCAGCAGTTGCAGGCCTATGCCCGGGACCTGAAGGCGGCCTATGCGGCTCAACAACACAAAACGCGCGAACTCGAAAAAGCCTATGCCGATACCGTGGTCCGCCTGACCTTGGCCTCGCGGTACAAGGACGAAGAGACCGGCGCGCACATCCAGCGCCTGAGTCACTACAGCCGAATTCTGGCGCGGGTCGTCGGTCTCGACGAACAGGACGCTCAACTGATTTTCGAAGCGGCGCCCATGCATGACGTGGGGAAGGTGGGGATCCCCGACAGGATCATGCACAAGCAGGGGCCGTTGGATGAACAGGAATGGGAAATCGTCAAACGCCACCCTATCCTGGGAGCCAATCTGTTGGCCGGGTCCCCGTCGTTGTTATTGCAGACCGCGCGGGACATTGCCCTCACGCATCACGAACGGTGGGACGGGAGCGGCTACCCGCAAGGGTTGAAAGGCGAGGCCATTCCCCTGGGCGGTCGGATGGTCATGTTGGGGGATACCTATGACGCGCTTCGGAGCGTGCGCGCGTATAAAGCGGCCTTTTCCCATGAGAAGGCGTGCGATATCATCCTGAATGGCAACGCGCGGACCCAACCCGGACATTTCGATCCGACGCTCCTGGAAGTCTTTCGGGAGAAGCACCTGGAGTTCGATCGGACTTTTTCAGAAATCAGGGAGGAAGAATCGACGCCGTAGCCCTGTCTTGGACCCTCGCCCCTGGTGGGAGAGAGCAGGGTGAGGGGGAGGTAGAGAGCAAAGCTGTCGGATTACGCGACGCCTGTCCTGAGCGTAGTCGAAGGGCTAATCCGACCTACAAAACGCTCGCGGACGCTCAACGTTGCGGGAAATCGACCGGATACCCGGCTTCGGCCCAGGCGTTCATGCTGCCCGCGACGTTATACACGTGTTGGTAGCCGAGTCCGGCCAGCGTTTCCGCGGCGATGTTGCTCCGGTGACCGGATTGACAGTATACGACAATATGATCGTCGAGTTTGGCACCGAGTTCCGTGTGACGGCGGCCCATCTCCCGAAAATCGATATTGTAATCGGTGCCGGGAATGAAACCCGTCATGTGTTCATCGCCGGTGCGGACGTCAATCAGAATGAACCCTTTCTGCTGGAGGCTCGGAGCTTTTTGCAGTCCCCGGTTCAACTCCTGGACGGTCAGCACGTACGTTTGTTCAGCCGAGACGGAACCACCCAGTACTATCAACGCAAGTGAGAGACCTATGAGGCCACTGAGAATTGTCCGAATCTTCATACCAAACCTCCCTCTCGAAAATGTGTGGAGGAACATCAGGAACCAATGCCTGCCTCTGAAATATCCTATGCCCACTTTCCAAACGTGGTCAAGAGCCGACGTGGGTGCACTACTCTCCGATTTCAACGGCCGGGGACAGGCGTTGGCACGCGAGTTGATGTATGAGGCTTTCCCTCCCCTTTGTAAGAGGAGGATAGGTGAGGTAGAGCCGACCGACCGGGGAGCACTGGGGGGGGGCGTCCTGTACACAGACTCTACCTCCCGACTTTTCCCTCTTCGGAAAAAGTCCCCGTCCTTACAAAGGAGGGGAATCAGACGAGCACGCGAAAGGTTTCTGAACGTATATAAAGCAGGGGGGGCGCTCATTGTGGCGCTGGGGGTCGTGACGGGGGGGTGTGGCGGCGGTGTCGAGGTCATTCGGGAGAGCCCGGATTCCGGCGTCGTCCGGTATCTGTACAAAGGGAACGACGGACACCTGTATACCTCCAAGCGTACGGAAGCGCTTGACCAAATCCGCGAGTTTTGCGGCGGCCCCCACGAGGTGCTCAAGGAAGGACAAACCAAAAGCCGGCAACGCGTCATCGAGGGCGTAGGGGGCTCGGAAGTCGTAACTGAAAACTGGTGGGGCATCCGGTTTCAATGCCTGCCCTGAGCCAAGCCGAAGGAAGCCAAGTCGAAGGGCACGAAGTGAACGATACGCAGTGTCAGGATTTGCCAGACCCGATTACTGCGATCCGCTACCACATGGAGCAGCATTAGCAATTACAGACTGGAAAGGCATTCAAGCGGCCGATAAAGGGATATGTATCGTTGCAGGCAAGACAGTCAAAGGGAAGCAGATTAAAAGGCAATTGTTGAAGAAGATCAAGGTCGCATAAAAAATCGCGTGATCAAATGACGTATAGCGACTATGTAATCTTTGTCGATGAGAGTGGAGATCACGGTCTTGAGTCCATTGACCGGGAATATCCCGTCTTTGCCCTCGATTTCTGTATCTTTCGCAAGGATCACTATGCGAATGACGTCGTGCCCAGAGTGCAGGAATTCAAGTTCACTCATTTCGGCCACGACATCGTTGTTCTGCACGAGCGCGATATCCGTCAGCAGAAGCCGCCCTTCGTGTTCCTGAACAATCGGGAAAAACGCGACGCCTTCATGGATGAATTGAATCGGCTCATTGACGAAGCCGATTTCACCATAGTCGCCACCGTGATCCACAAGCAGCGACACGCTGGAACGTATGTTCATCCTGACAATCCATACGAATTGGCGCTTCAGTTTTGCATGGAGCGAGCCTATTCCTTCCTTCAAGAGCAGGATCAGCATAAACGCATCACTCATGTGGTGGTCGAACGGAGAGGTAGGCGGGAAGACGATGAGCTTGAGCTTGCCTTCCGCCGAATTCGCGACGGAGGGAACTATCAGCGTGAGAGGCTGGGCTTCGAGATCATTTTCGCTAACAAGAAGGTCAACTCTGCTGGCCTGCAATTGACGGATTTGACCGCGCGTCCAATAGGCCGGCATGTAATGGATCCCGCGCAAACCAATCGGGCGTGGGACATCATTGAGCGGAAACTATACCGGAATCGCGCCGGGAAGGTTGACGGCTGGGGTCTTAAAATCTTTCCCTAAAAAACGAAAGGCCCCGGGACCCCCCCAGAGCCAGTCGCCGACCGGGAACAACCCCCAATCCGGAGGGTAAACTATAGGCCATTAGCCGTTCGTTGTCAAACAAACACGTCGCCTGCCGCTATCGACCTTCGTCCAGGGTTCGCGCCTGCGTGTTTGAACGTATGGCAGACGAAATCCAGAGTTGCCGGCGTAGGCTGGAAATCATGGCTATCGCCTCTGTCGAGGATCTCGCGCTATCCATCTTGGTAACAAGCAGGACAGCGGAACCGATAGAGTGACGGATTAAAAGTTTCTTGAGAAATGGAGGCAGCATGATGACCGAACCGCGTGACTTACCGGACGACGTAGAGGCCTCTGGCAAGACCTCTCTATTCACGAACGAAACCGTGCCCGACAAGATTCTAAATCATCATGAGTTGCAGGCTGGAACGTGGGGGCTTCTCACGGTCGAGGCGGGGACAGTGAGCTTTTTTCTGCAAGGAGACGATGCGCCGCTTGCGGTCATTTCACCGGAAAGGCCTTTCGTGATCCTGCCGGAAGAAGTTCACTATGTGCGTCTGTCAGAGGACGCCAAGTTCTTCGTGACGTTCTACAAACGTGCCAAGAGCTGACAATAATGCGCAGACTCACGCTTCCGGCTCCCATCGCCTCACGTCGCCAAATTGATCGAAGTCTTTGTCAAAAGTCGCCACGTGGTCGCTGGAGGCCGCAGCCAGGGCAGCCAGATAGCAATCCAGAAAGTCGCAATTTGTTGAGGCAAAGCGATTCAAGGCATCAAGCATTTCGTCACGCTTCATGCAGCGGACGCCGGCACTCAGGATGACCTTGCTCAGCCCTTCTGTAATCGGGTTCCGCTTGATGTTGTAGAAAGAATGCAGTACCCACACCGCCTCGACCACAGCCACTTCGGTCAGGATCAACGTGCATTTTCCATCACAAGCCTCGCCAAACAGCTTCCGGGCTGCCGGGGAGTGTGTGTCATGATCGCCGAGGATGAAGCGGATCAGGACGTTGGTGTCCAGAAGATACTTGGTCATGTATATCTCGAAACCCTTGTTTTACGTGCTGCCGCTCGCTCTTCGGATTTGGAGGCAGGCGGCCGGTCACTTGCCAGGTAGCCATACAGATCCTTGAGCGTTTCGGGTTGGGGCTTCACCACAACGGCGCCGTCAACCACCTCATAGATGAGCTGCTGCCGAGGCTTGAGGTGGAGCGCCTTGCGGACTTCAGCCGGGATGGTGGTTTGCCATTTATCGGTTAACGTTGACTTGATCACGGCCCAACCTCCTTCCATTGGTTTTATAGATCCATTGCATAAAATATAACAATGAAAAACGGATTCCGCAAGCATGATGCCACAACGGCGACTCGATCTCGGATTATCGCAGGTGAAAGGAATACACGGATCAAATCCATGCAGTCTGTGTCAGCCTGCCGGAATGGAAAAGATGATCACATACGCGAGTATGAGGGCAAGGCATACAAAGCGGATTTCGTTGGCCAGCGCCATTCTCGCCAGTGGCGGACAATCCTTGTCCTTGTAGAACAAAAGTCCTGTTTCCTGTTCGGCCCTCGACGGACGGGCAAATCCCCCTTGATCCGCCAGCAACTCGCGGATGTCCGCACTTAGAACCTGCTCGACCAGACACTCGACTTGAGAACTGTCTCCGTGACGGGGAAGCGTACGAGTGCTCATCAGTAACCAGAAATACTCCCACCCGAACAAATGGGCATCAAGACGTCCTCGTTTACCAAGTTCGTGCCCGCCAAGGATCGCTGGCATACCTGCAATAGATCTCTTCTCCGGTCTCACTCATTCTCTTGGGCGCACAGGTTTCCCTGTTTGCAGCCGGGAGAAGAAAAAACAGAATAGACTGCTTCATAACCGTATTGGGGAGGATCGAGGGAAGAATTGGACCATTCATGAAAATCTCGTTGCCGTTTTCGTGTATTCGGCTAAGTTTAACCCACCAGGTTGCTTCAGTTTCGAAGCGATTCATATTCGCTTCGCCGTCCGGGTAAGACTCACCATTACCCGTTGAAGTCCCGGGGTAAAAGTTTCAGGAATCGCACGGACCGACCATTCCGGAGGCGGGGATAAGCGGGCTCGGTCGCGCTGGGAAGATGTTCGAACAGAAAGGGGTCAATTATGAAAGTCGAAGAGCAAGCTCTAGTCCCGGTCACTGTGTTGACGGGATATCTCGGTGCGGGCAAAACAACCCTGTTGAATCGTATTCTGACCACCGAGCATGGGAAACGGGTGGCGGTGATTGTGAATGAATTCGGTGAGGTCGGAATTGATAATCAGCTGGTGGTAGGGGCGGACGAAGAGATCTTTGAAATGAACAATGGGTGCATCTGTTGCACCGTTCGCGGAGACCTGATCCGGATAATTTCCAATTTGCTCAAACGGAAAGAGCGGTTCGACTATATGGTCATCGAGACCACGGGGCTGGCCGATCCGGCACCCGTCGCACAAACCTTTTTTGTGGACGATGACATGAAGCGCCGGTTGATGCTGGATGCCATTGTGACGGTGGTGGATGCCAAGCATATCTGGGAGCATCTCGACACCAGTCCCGAAGCCAAGGAGCAGATCGCATTTGCGGACGTGATTCTCCTGAATAAAATCGATCTGGTGGACGACGGGGAGGTGGAGCGGCTGGAGGCCCGCGTGCGGGCCATCAATCCCATGACCAAAATCTACCGGACCCGGGATGCCCGGTTGGAAATCGAACGCCTGTTGAATGTGGGGGCGTTTGATCTGGGCCGGAAACTGGAAATCGACCCGAACTTTTTAGGCGAGGAAGCCCACGAGCATGATCCGTCGGTCTACTCCGTGTCGATTGCCGAACCAGGGCAGGTGGATGAGGCTCGGATGAATGATTGGCTTCGGGACGTGCTGTCGGGCATGGGTGCCGACATTTTTCGCATGAAGGGTATCCTGGATGTGAAGGGACGGGATGAACGTTTTGTCTTTCAAGGCGTGCATATGTTGTTCGACGGTCGTCCTGACAGGCCATGGCGGGCCACGGAGCCGAGGGGGAACCAATTGGTGTTCATCGGCCGCAACCTCGATCGCGACCGGCTGGTCGAAGGGTTTCGATTATGCCTCGTTTAGTGCGGTCTCGGGCCAAAATCCAATTGCAGTCGATCTGGACGTTTCCATTGGATGAATACATCCATGCCGTCATGTTTTCACCGGACGGCAGCCGATTGGCGGCTGCGGATGCAAGCGGCCAAGTCGCGGTGTGGCATGTGGGATCCCAGCGGTGTGTCTTCCGTAACCCGAAACATCAAGGCGCGATACTGGCGGAGGGATGGCATCCCGGAGGACAAATTCTCGCAACCGCCGGGGAAGACGGAGTGGGACGTGTGTGGGACGTCGATTCCGGAGAAGAGCGTGCCGTGGTCCCGGTGGGAGATGGAAAGGGCTGGGTGGAACATTTGGCGTGGGAATCCGGCGGCGAACGGCTGGCGATGACCTCGGGAAAAACCCTGCAGATCCTGAAGTGGTCGGAGTCGGGCGGGTGTTCTGTGGAATGGGAGACCTCGGATCATAAGAGTTCCGTGTCCGACCTTTGTTGGCGAAAGGGGTATCCGGGCCAAATTTTTTCCTCCTGTTACGGAGGAGCGACGCTGTGGCAGGTTGGGATGGACTCTCCTGTGAAGACGTTTCCCTATGAGGGGGCACTCCTGTCGTTATCAATCAGTTCGAACGGGCAGTATCTGGCCGCGGGAAATTTGGATGGGTCGGTCCATTTATGGAGTCTCTCGACCGACCAGAACTGGCATATGGCCGGTTATCCCTGCAAGGTCGGGCATGTGGTCTTCGATCCCTATGGAGAATCTTTATGGACAGCAGCCGGCCCTGATTTGGTGGCGTGGTCGGCCCAAAAATTCGAAGGATCCAGTGGTCGGCTTTTGAACAGCCATCTGGGATGGATTCAGGCAATTGCCTGTCACCCCCGTCAGCGGGTGGTGGCGACGGTAGGAGAAGACGGGTTGCTCTGCTTGTGGAAGCCCGGGAAGGCGAAGCCGAGGGTGAATCAGGAGCTGCCTGTGTCGGGAGGCCTGTCCTGTGTGGCCTGGAGTCCGACCGATGTCTGTCTGGCGGCGGGAGCCGATGACGGAACGGTGGCGCTCTTTGCCGTGGAAGGCGTGGGGGAGAAATGATGAATTTATTTGGAGGCCGCCGCCGCATTGATCCGGATCAGGCGGATCGCATCAAATCCTGGGCTCGTTCGGCCTGGTCTTTGCCGGAAGAGACCACGGTCATGGTGACCGAATTGGAGTGCCGGGAGCCCGGTTGTCCGCCCATTGAAACGGTCATCGCGTTTTTGGAAGGACCGGGAAAGACGACCCAGTTCAAGATTCATAAAACGACGGATGAGGTGACGCAACAGGATGTGCAAGCCATGGCGCTGGATGGGGAACATCATCATGATGATGGAAGCCACGATGTATTGGAGAAGCGGGAAACGGCGTGACTGACGCAACAATAGCACACGGCCTGAAGCTGACCGACGACCCCGAGGCGCGACGTCTGGTCAGAGAGGCCCATGCCCGGATGTACAAGTGGCCCAAAGAGTTTGGCGGATATCGAGCCGACGTCACCCTCAACGACAACGGAACGATTGTCCTCGGAACGGTTCAGTTGGTGCCTCGACAAGAAACCACCGTGGACTTGCCCTGTGCCGATCCGGCGTTACAGGAATGGGTGCGCGAACGGCTGTGGACGCAGGGCATGCATTTGGCCTATTCGCCGTTTGAGGATGGTGACGGCCGCTACATCTTATCCTTCGATTCCGAAGAGGATGCCGGTTGTGCTCATCCCCGGGGGCGCCGTGTGCTGTTGACCGGAGGACGACTCGAGTCCTGGTACCGCCTCAAGAACCGACAATATACGCAAATCGGGCGCATCACCCCCATGACCGAACGCCGGGTGAATACCATAGAACGGTACGACACCGCCCCGGATGGCCGGCAAGCGTCCAGTCATTATGTGATGACCTACTTTTCGCTGGATGCTCAGGCGGTGATCGGGATGGAAAGTTATGTCAACGAATTTGTGGAGGTGGCTGGCATCTGGCTTCCGTCCGTCCGGCGTGTGTCATTCGGAGAGAGCGGCGGAGTCAGCACACGGATGATTATATTATCGAACCATGAGGTGATGGAATGAGTCAGGCAGAGGGTGCAACCACGGAAACAGCAGACCTTAAAAGAGCCGGCCTCAGCGTGGCGGTGGCGGTCTTGACGGTCTCGGATTCCAGAACGATCGAAACGGATACGAGTGGCTCCGCCATTGTTGATCGATTGATGCGGGCTGGGCATCGCGTGGCCGACCGCAAACTGTGTCCGGATGAATATGAGACCATTCGGGAAACGATCGCCGCCTGGGTGGCGGACCCGGCGGTGGAATACGTGATCGTGACGGGCGGGACCGGCGTGACCCAACGGGATGTGACGCCGGAGGCCGTCCGTTCGCTGTTTTCCAAGCCGATTCCGGGCTTCGGCGAATTATTTCGCTGGCTGAGTTACCGTGAAATCCGGACCTCTACCATTCAATCCCGGGCGGATGCCGGGGTGTGCGGCGACACCATTGTGTTTCTGCTGCCGGGGTCGACCGGAGCCTGCCGCTTGGGCATGGAACAGATCATCCTTCCCCAGCTCGACATAGATCATCGCCCTTGCAACCTCACCGAATTATTGCCACGAGTCAAACATGAACTGCCACCGGTCCATGGACATGGCTAACACCGGGCGGGTTTCGATGTATCATGGTCAGGTTTGTGGCCCTGACCAGATCGGCCCAAACGCGTGAGCCTGCCCCAAGAATCCACATGGATGTTTGTCATCTTGATGGGGTTGCTGGGCAGCCTGGGTGCCTTATTACCTGCAGGTCTGGTGCTGTTTATACCGGATGGGTGGCGGCAATGGATGATGCCGAATCTGCTGGGGTTTGCGACCGGCACGATGCTGGCGACTGCGACCATCGGGCTGCTTCCCGAGGCACTCGAAGCCATTTCGATTAATGAGGCGGGCATCGCTTTGTTGGCGGGGTTGGTCCTGTTCTTTATTCTGGAATGGATGGTGATCTGGCGCCATGCGCACGGGGAGGCTGCTGAACTCAAGCCTCGCGGGCATGCGAAGGGCTCGACCGTTCGCCGAGAAGCCGGGGCATTGATCCTGATCGGCGATGCCGTTCATAACTTTGCCGACGGTATTGCCATCGGCGTGGCCTGTGTCGCGTCCCCTGCTCTGGGTCTGGTCACGACGTTGGCGGTTCTGGGTCATGAAATTCCGCAGGAGTTGAGTGACTTCACCATTCTGCTGTCGAGCGGATTTTCCCAGTGGGAGGCGTTTTGGGCCAATACCCTGTCAGGTATGGCGATCCTCGCAGGGGTGGTGTTGGCGTTTGGGGGCTTGGCCTATGCGGAGCCGATCGTGCCCTATGCCTTGATGTTGGCCGCCGCCAGTTTTTTGTATATCGGTCTTGCCGATCTGGTTCCCGACTTACATGGCCGGCACGGGGCGGCCAGTGGGGCTTGGCCGTTTGCCATGATGCTGACCGGAATGGTGACCATCGGCATGCTGACCATGCTCCCGCACTAGGGGAATCCCTGAACTATCCTGCCGACTTATGCATCATCTCAGGCGGTTGGGTCATCGACCCTGGACGGTGGCATGGTGTGGGGGATGTCTGGATCAGCCAAGGGCGTATCGCCGAGGTGACGCCTCCACAGACGGCTCTTCCCTCACATGCCGACCTTATCAAGGCGGACGGGTTGATCGTGGCACCGGGATTGGTCGATCTGCACGTCCATCTACGGGAACCGGGTTATGAGTACAAAGAAACCATCGAGACTGGAACTGCTGCAGCCGCTGCCGGAGGGTTGACGACCGTCTGTTGCATGCCCAATACCAATCCCGTCAATGATTCCCCTGCTGTGACCGAGACCATTCATGACCGGGTGCATGCTACCGGGCTGGTTCGCGTACATCCAATCGGGGCCATCACCAAGGGATTACAAGGGAAAGAGCCGGCAGACCTTCGGGGCTTGCGTGGGGCCGGATGTGTGGCTGTCTCGGATGATGGCCGTCCCGTGATGGAGCATGCCGTCATGCGACAGGCGATGTTAGAGGCTCGGGCCTTGGATCTGCCGGTGATCGATCATTGCGAAGATCTGTCATTGGCCGGGTGCGGATGTATGGCCGAGGGGCCCTTTCCCGTCTCTTGGGAGTCCGAGGCATCCCTTCTGAAGCGGAATCCAGGATGGTGGAACGGGATATCGCGTTGTCCAAGGCAACGGAATGTCATCTACATATCGCGCATATCAGTACGGCGAATGCCGTGGAGGCCGTCAGGACGGCCAAAGCCGCCGGAGTTCGGGTGACCGCGGAAGCTTGCCCCCATCATTTCATGTTGACCGAAGAGACTGTGCGGGAGCAGGGCGCATTGGCGAAAATGAATCCTCCCCTCCGTCGAAATGCGGATGTCCAGGCGGTCCGCGACGGGTTGCAGGATGGCACCATTGATGCCATAGCCACCGATCATGCCCCGCATGCTGCCTATGAGAAGCAGTGGGGGTTGTCCAAGGCTCCATTTGGAATAGTCGGGCTTGAAACGGCCTTAGGGCTTTCTCTTCGGCTGGTAGAAAGGGGCCTGTTGTCCCTGGAATCCATGATAGAAAAACTGACGTCAGCCCCGGCCCGTTTGCTTGGCCTATCGTGCGGGACGTTGGCCGCCGGTGCGCAGGCTGATGTGGTGTTGATCGATCCAAGGATGGAATGGACGGTTGATCCGGAGCGGTTTCGGTCGAAGGGGCGGAACAGCCCGTTCGCTGGGTGGCGACTTCGTGGTGCGGTTGTCCGGACCTTGGTCGGCGGGGTGACGGTGTTTCAAAGAACGAAAGACGAATAAGGCAGGCAATGCTGCAGTCAACTCCGTGAAGAACCGGATTATGCCTTGACGCTGAATGGGCAAGGAGAAAGGGAAGTGTATGCCCATCTATGAATATCAAGCCGAATATTGTTTGAAGTCATTGTTTTGTCCCAAGCGGTTTTCCTTTTGGCAGAACATGCATGATGCGCCGGTGACGGCCTGTCGCGAATGCGGGGCACCGTTGGAGAAGACCCCGTCGGTATTTTCGGCAGGGGCTGATGTTATGGCCAAAAGCCGGGCGTCATCGGATCCTCCACCAGGCTCGACCGCTCCTCCTCCCACGCTCAAGAACATTTATGGGGGCGGGTTGGGCATACAGGGCTGTGGACATGATTGCCGGTCGCATGGAGGGCATGTACCTCGCAAGCACTGAGGTTTCCGATGTGCGGGTGAATACGTGACACGTCATATTCCATTCAATTGCCAAAGCAGGGTATGGGGCCACTTCAAGGCTTCCCATGCCACATCTCCCCCTGCAATCCATTTAAATATTGGCTCGAAGCCCAATCGACTGGAAGAAGAAAAAGCAACCTTAATAAGGTCATTGAAAAATATGGTGAGGGTTCTGTCTTTATTGGTTTTGGGGTGGATGGGGGCGGTTTATGTTCAGGCAGCAGGGGCAGGGCAAGAGAGTCTTTCTTTGGAGGGCCCGATGGTTCAGGGCGGTCTGGTTCAAGGCACGACTGTTCCGGGGGCCAAAGTATGGGTAGATGGACGGAAAGTCCGCGTATCTCCCCAAGGAATGTTTTTGGTGGGTTTTGGAAGAGATGCATCCCAGAGGGTGAAGCTGGCAATTACCTACCCCAACGGGAAGAAAGAACATCGTGTTCTGTCTATTAAGAAAAGGAAATATAAGATTCAGCGCATTAACGGGTTACCCCCTCGAAAGGTCAATCCTCATAAACGGGATCTTGCTAGAATTCAAGAAGACGCCCGGTTAGCTAAAGCTGCCAGAATGCTGGATGCGCCTCGTACGGATTTTGAGGATGGTTTCATCTGGCCTGTCATGGGAAAAATAACAGGAGTCTATGGCAGCCAACGCATCCTGAATGGTGAGCCCCGCCGGCCACATTTTGGTGTAGACATTGCGGAGGCCATTGGAACTCCAGTCAAAGCCCCCGCGGGTGGAGTGATCACCCTGGCCCACCCTAATATGTTTTTTTCGGGGGCTACCTTGATTCTTGATCATGGCCATGGTCTTTCCTCCACGTTTCTCCACCTGAACAAAATTTTGGTAAAAAAGGGCGATCGTATTGCGCAAGGAGACTTCATTGCTGAATTGGGTAAATCGGGCCGTGCGACGGGTCCCCATTTGGATTGGCGAATGAACCTCTTTACCCAGCGAATAGATCCCCAGCTCTTAGTCAGTCCCATGTCCGCAAATTAATGGCCTCCACGTCAGATTGAGACTCAATTGCAGTTACATACGGCTCGAGGCCTTGCAGCACCCGCTACAGCAATCACCACAGACGCATGACGCACCACAGCGACAAACTTCAGTTCCACAACAGCAGCCACACGTCGTTGTCTTGCATGCACACTTGCCATTTTTGCAGCATCCACAAGAATCTTTCATGGCGTTCTCCTCCTCATTTTTTGCAGCACTCCCAATTGTTTTCAAAGCAATCCAGGAGCCTGCATTCAGAATCATTCGACGCTTCACTTCCACAGATTAGGGAAAACTCGTGGAGCATTCCCACCATCCTACTCAAGTCGGCTATCTTCTGTTCAATTTGATCGATCTTCTCGTTACAAGTCTTTGCAATAAAGGGTCGTGTTTCCCGGGAACAAAGAGCAAGGCCTAGGAGATCTTGAACGTCTTTGAGAGAGAATCCAAGCCCCTGAACTCTCTTCACAAACTTGATTGTCCGTACATCAGATTCCGAGTACTTTCGAAAACCTGACGTTCGAGATGGCTTTTCCAGAAGACCCCTCCTGTGATAAAAGCGGACTGTCTCTACCCCAACCCCGGCTGCCTTGGCTAAGGTTCCAATCGTCATCAGTTCTTTATCGGTCTTTTTCATGTCTGAAGTATACACTCCGTACCTCAGTACAGAGTCAAGTTTTTTCACCCGCTACCGCTTGCTGCGAGCACGGGAAGAGGGGAGTGCCCCTATACGCGGCGAGCCACAACGGCCGCGAATCGTCGAGTGGTTCCAGCGGTTCGATTGATCTGAGAGGAGAATCCTCTAGCCGGCTTTCTGACATGGTATTATAACGTCATACTGTAGGCCTGAGCCTGGGATAGGGATTATGTAAGGCCTTTTTGAGTAAGCGGTAACCGAACAAAGAGCCAACCCCGCGCGCTCCGTCATCACCTGCTTCCTTGGTAGCGCCCACACTCCCACATTTCTTTGTTCGGCCTTTCCTCTTCGTCATACACTCATCTCCAGAAAAAAGACGTTTCATTTAATAATTTCTGACGTTCACTGAAAAGTTATTCATGAAAGCGAAGTGTCTTGGTATAAGCCGAGGCAGCAGAAGCAATTGCTGGCATGCTAGCCATCAGTTGGCGTTTCAAATCATTTTCAACTCATAAGCTCGTTCCTCTCACTGCCCAGCTGTATTTGATTGCCAATCAGCTAGCGTATTCAGAGAACGATTGGTTGGTCGAAATTGGTGGATGAATGAACCAAGACAATGGTTAATCCAAAAGGGTGACATTGGGAAAAAATCACACCTTGAGGAAAGGAAGGTCCTATGGCCAAAAAAAGTTGCATCATTAAGAATGAAAAACGACAAGAGGTGGTGAAGCGGCACGCCCACCAACGAGCCAATTTAAAGGAAGTTATCCGAAATCCCGGGTCTTCTTTGGAAGACCGGATGGAGGCGCAACGGCGGCTGCAGGCGCTGCCCCGCAATGCCAGCCCAAGCCGAGTGAGAAACCGATGTCTTATTTCAGGCCGGACCCGTGGATTCCTGAGACGATTCGGCATGTCCCGCATCGATTTTCGTTTGTTGGCCTTACGGGGGGATATTCCCGGCGTGAAAAAGTCGAGTTGGTAGAGGGCTGGCCATGAATGGCGGCTGGGACGTCGGACCGCCCATTCCGGAGGCGGGGATAAGCCGGATCGGTCGCACTGGGAAAATATTCGAGTGGATTGGATTAGGCTCACAAGGGTTCGACGAGAGCGCGCTCAAATGTGAAGCGCGCTACGGATGAGTGTGGCGGGGTGGTAGGAGGGATGCAGGCCCGGTTGATTCGAGTGATGTGCGTCACCGCCGTTGCGATTGTCTGTGTGGTTGTTGCAGCGGTGCAGTGACCGAGAGGAACGCTCGATGACGACTGCAACGAACGTTAATACTTACGATGTCGTCGTCGTCGGTGGTGGTGCCGCGGGTGTGGGGGTTGCGATAGCCCTAAAGCATGCCGGTATTGAGAGCTTTATCGTGCTTGAGCGACACACGGTCGGATCGTCGTTTGCCTCATGGCCGGCCGAGACTCGATTCATCACCCCCTCATTTCCGACCAATTCGATGGGTATGCTCGATTTGAACTCGATCGCGATTGGTGTTTCGCCCGCGTTCAGCTTAGAGGTTGAGCATCCGACGGGCAGGGAATATGCGTTGCACTTGCGGGGAGTCGCGAAGTTTTTCGAGTTGCCGATACGCGAGAAGACCAGCGTGACGCGGATAACAAAAGTTAGCGACGATTTTCGCATCGATACGGCCGATGACATTTTTCGAGCCAAGCATGTCATTTGGGCCGCTGGCGAGTTCCAATACCCACGTTTGAGTGGGTTTGTTGGCAGCAAACTCTGTCGACACACTGCGACAATTGCCAGCTATGAAGAACTTGGCGGAGACGACTTCATCATTGTCGGTGGCTACGAGAGTGGTGTCGACGCGGCCTACCACTTGGCGTATCGCGACAAACGGGTACGATTGTTCGACAAAAGTTGTCCGTGGCAAGACGAGAGTTACGATCCCAGTATCGCCCTCTCAACGTATTCGCTGGAACGGATGCGAGAAGATTGGTTCGAGGAACAAGTGGAGTTGTTTCCGGAAACGCCAATCGCCTCTGTCACCCGCGTGGACGCCACGTATGAAGTCACAGCGCGGGACGGACGTCGGTTTCAAACTCGTGTGCCGCCACTCTTGGCAGGTGGATTTGAAGGCAGTCACAAGCTGGTCGCAGAATTGTTCGGGCGACGCGTCGATGGCTATCCGTTGCTGAGCGAGCACGATGAGTCGACCATTGTGCCGGGAGTATTTCTCTGCGGCCCCGCTGTTCGTCATGACAATCACGTCTTTTGCTTTATCTTCAAGTATCGACAACGTTTCGCCGTCGTCGCCAAAGCCATAGCGACCTCGTTAGGGCTGCCGGCGGAAGGATTGGAAACGTACCGCAACTGGGGCATGTATCTCAGTGATCTCTCCTGTTGTGGGCAGGAGTGCGTATGTTGACGGGGAACGACGAAGGGGCAGCCGGGTGGGTACTCGCCGCGCCTTCGAGTGGACCGACCGCGATGAGCGAGGCCGCGAGGAGGGGGATCGCGTCTGTTGTGGGGCGAAACCGACTGGCACGGGCCCTGCGCGTCGAATGGCTCGGACAAACGGCTGCCAGCGTTTGCTGGATTGCCAGCATGCTGACTTACGGGATCAGCTCCAGTGGGGATTGGTTGCAGTTGTTTGCTGCCTCCGCATGGCTGTTGGCCAACATCGCATCGATTGCGACTGCCGAGGCTGACTGAGATGTCAACAGCCTTTCAAGTGAATGATCACGAACGCGCTGAAGGTGAACTCCTTGCACAAGCGGTGGCCCTGCTAAGCCAACAGATGTGGTGCTGGGGTTGCGATATTCTGCGGCCCGAAGGCAATTGGCTGCTCGATATCGGCTTTGATCGCATCGCGCCGCCCGCCGATCGCAAAGACTGTGCTAGCGTGTATGCCTTGGCGATGCCGCGGGGCCGATGTGTCGTGCTGCGTGGTTTTGGTGTGTTCTACGGAGATGGTCAGTGGGGTGGCGTCTTCCTGCCCCGCTACGAGTTTCAACCTCGATATACAACACATGCGACGCTGGATTGCCCGCCCTGGTCCGATGCAGATCTTCCGAAGTTGAACGCGCCGACTACATCCCAGCGAAATGCGTGCGCAACGTTGACCTTGGATTTGATCGATTGGATGCGGCGTTACGAGGTAAACATCGTCGAGCAATTGGGGATCGAGTACCGACGATCAACCCTGCTTGAGTGGGACAACGGCACGCGCCCAGTCGTGCCGGCCGAGAATTTTGCGTCGGCCTGGCGCGAGTTATCGTTTCGAGTGGCATCCAATTTCAATGCGTTCCTGGGGCCGAGTCAAACGTGAGCGATAACGTGATTCCTCGTTCGTACGTGCAATGGCGAAACTGCATCGAGGTCCGTTGCCATATCCGGTTGACGTCGACGTATATTCGAGAACGCTTGGCTGAATTGCAAGATGACAAGCATGCGAAGACCAGAGACTTTGCAAGGCTCTATGGAATCGATCATCTAGAGCGAACGATTGCCTGGTTCCGTCGTGCGGCTGACGAAATGACTAAGGATCGAAAATGATACGAAAACTCTCCGTCACCTTCCTGTCCGGGTTCCGGGGTGCGGGCAAAACACGTTGCTCCTTCAATTGTTGAGGCACTGGCAGCAGCGTGGGGTGCGAGCCGGCGTCCTGATGAACGAAGCGGGTGCCGTCAGTGTCGACGGACCTCTGGCGGCGAACCTGGTTGAGGAGATCCGGGAAATCAGTGGCGGATGCGTCTGTTGTGATGCGCGGGATGAGATTGCTTGGGGGCTCAAGGAGTTAGTCGTCAACTGCCAAGTTAAAGTTGTCGTGCTGGAATGTTCCGGTATGGCCCAGGTGGGAGATGTCATTGATGTCATCACCGAGCCATGCAATCGTATGAATGACCAAGAGCGGAGTGAATGAATGAAAGCATCCTATGAAGTACGTCCAGGCCCCGAGCATTTCCTTCCTCCGGCTGCCGCGAATATGGGAGTACGGCTTCCGGACCCCGGGCAAGCCATTCTTTATGGGCATCGGGTATCCGAGGAGGCGGCCTTTGAAGAGGCCGCGCGACAGTTTTTGTTGGCCAAGGTGCCGACGATCTTTCCAGGCCCCTTGGTGCTCTGGGCATGGAATGAGGCTGCCGCTCAAAAAGCCGTGGCGGTACGCCATCTCTATGAGACGATTAAGTCCTGCGTGATGCCCCACCAACGGGCGATGTTGATCCCTATGCCTGATTACCGGCCCAAATACCCCAAGATTAATCCGGAGGTGGAGATTAACCCCAATCATCCCAACTTAACCATCTGGCATAATCGGATCGATGTTGGGTTATTTGTCGGAGTTCATTGTCACCAAGCCAATCTCACACTGAAAATCGTCCGAGGCGGGACCTCTTGCTATACGATGGCTCTATGTGCTCAGGCCGGCCATGAGGATGCCATGTTGTCGTTCCGGGATATTACGGCGCACACCATTGACCGGTTGGCCGAGACGGTGCGGGACCTGCATCGAGCGGGGGTCGCAGAAACGGGAGGTGGGGTCGGATGACCGAACAACTCCCGGAAGACAAACCCTCGGCACGCCCGGCGGGAGTGGTTTCATCCTTTGCCGCCTTTTTGCCTTTGGAATATCAATCCGGATTTTCCTCTGATTGGTTGATGGGGCTCTCTCCGTTTGAGGATCGAACCTGCGCGTTCTGTTATTCGGTCAAAGATGGGAAATGGGTGGCTTTCGGGCCGAAGAAAGCCGAGGAACGGTTACTGCTTTGCCAAAGGACGGACTAAACCGTGAGTGGTTTGGTGAGAGTCCATGGGGGCGGGAAGCAAGAGTATCTAGGCCGGGAAGGAAGACGAGTAGTCTTGTCCAGCTATTGGTTGAAGCTGTGGCTCCACTCTGCGTCGCCTTGCTGTTGATGGTATGGCGGAGAGGGTGGGATTCGAACCCACGGACCGTTGCCGGTCAACGGTTTTCGAGACCGCCCGATTCGGCCACTCTCGCACCTCTCCGTATATCGGTAAGCTCTGTCAGGTCATGGTCAGGGGCTGGTTCTGCCTGAGCCGTTGAAAGAACCGTTGCAGCAGGTCACGACTCTCGTCTTCCAATACCCCGTACGTGACGGCAATTTGGTGATTCAAGCGGGTATCCTCATGGACCGCGAACAGAGACCCGCATGCCCCGGCTTTGGGGTCCCAGGTGCTGAAGACCAAGCGAGGAATCCGCGCTTGCAGCATGGCGCCGGCACACATAAGGCAAGGTTCCAGCGTCACGTATAGGGTTGTGCCAGTTAATCGCCAGGATTGCAACTTTACGGCCGCATTCCGGATCGCCATGAGTTCCGCGTGGGCTGTGGGGTCCTGTTGGCGTTCTCTGGTGTTTCGTCCCCTGGCCACGATGGTGTTCTCATGCACGAGGATCGCTCCCACGGGCACTTCGCCGTCGGAAGCGGCTTGTTCCGCTTCCCGCAACGCTTCGTGCATGAAGGCTTGATCGGACGGTAGATGGTGCATCATGTTCGCTTCGGGGATCATGGTTCTAGTGTACTCACGAATCCAGTGTCGTTATCCGTGCAAACGGAGGAAGAAGAAAAGACACTGGATCCTCGATTAAAAATGTCGAGGATGACAGCTTCCGTAGGTCGGGTTAGCCCTGAGCTTGTCGAAGGGCGTAACCCGACCTCCAACCCTTTGGTTTACCAAGCAATCATGGTACCATAGCGTGGCCTCATACTCCATGAGGAGCAGTGTGGAGGGACATGGCGCTTCGTACTCCAATCACCGTTCCCCTTTCCGTCGAGCATCTTCAGTCGATCTGGCAAGAGTTGAACGAATCGTATTTCGGGAACCGGTTGCCGGCCATTGAGATTCAATGGAGCACCCGCCTGACGGCGTCGGCCGGCCTGTTTCGGAGCCGAACGGGCCCGCGTATTTCTTGGGTGGCCCCTGAGGAACGACATGGTAAAGGGCGCATCATTCGTCTGTCGGTTCCGCTCCTTTCCGGGCAATCGTTTGAAGAAATACGGGGGACCCTGGCCCATGAGATGATTCATCAATGGCAGTTCGACGTCAAGAAATGGTGTCCTTCGCATGGACGGGAATTTCGACGGATCATGGCCTTGATGAATGCCAATGGCTTGGGGATCACGATTTATCATACGCTTGGCGGAGAAGCCCAAGACTCCGCGAAGTTCACGTGGCGCTGTGTGCGGTGCGGGCACGCGTTTCATCGCCAACGCAACACCCTCTCCACGAAACGGCATCGATGCGGGTTGTGCCGCGGGCCTCTGCAGGAAATTGGCGTCCGCAATACGGGTGGGGAGTCCTCACCCCAGCCCCCGGATCGCGTCCGGGGCAAGCTCTCTCCGAGCGCGAGTCACAAGCTCGACGGACCTATTCAACTGGCCTTTGATTTTTGAACGTTGCAGGGGACGCCGGCGGCGCGGATGAGGTTCGAGCCTCTTTTCCCCGTGCGTGGAAGAGGGCGAGGCGTTCTTGATCGTTCTCGATTTCCGGGAGGTGATACCGCCTGTCCACGTGAACGGCTCGTTCCATGCAACGCCACGCGGACACGTGGTCGCCCCTGGTTTCGTAGATATCGGCCAGGAGGCGGAGCACCGCGGCTTCGCTGGGTTCCTGCCCGAGCTTGATAAAATGTTCACTCGCGTTATTGAGACACCGTTCCGCTTGTTGCAGGTCTCCTTGAGCGAGCAACGCCTTGCCGAATTGACTGAAGGTGTTGGCCAATCCCAATTCGTCACCGACCGTGCGGTGGCACTCGAGTGCCCGTTGAAAATGAACGACGGCTGTGCCGGGTTGCCCGGTGGCGAGTTCCATTAACGCCAGGTTGTTGTACAGGATGCCCAGGGCGCGATGGTGTTCAATGGGGTGAAGGACGTCAATGGCCTCTAAATAATACGCCCTGGCCGTTTCGAAGTTGCCCGACTCCGCTTTGAGGTTGCCGAGGTTGACCAACGTTTCTCCCACTGTTGACGGATGGTGTTCACGGCGTTGAAGCGTGAGCACTTCGTGATAACAGGCTTCTGCTTCGGTGTATTCTCCCAGTTGCGCGTACACGTTGCCGAGGTTGCCCAACGCGGCGGTCAGGGCCTGATCCTTTTCGCCATTCCGTGCCTCTTTCACGGCTTCTGCGTACCAATGGCGTGCTTCCGAGAGATTGCCGCGGTGGAGATGAATTCGGGCGCGTTGTGAGGCGTCACTCATGAAATGGCAGGTGTCGAGAACACGGATGAGGGGGCTCCCTCACGAGAAAAAGAAACGTCAGGCGCCTGGTGTTGCCAAACCAAGCTGCGGTTTGATACCTACGCGCTTGAGCCCTTCCTGTCCCCGAGCGGGGATATCGCATTACCGGCGAAAGGCATCTTTGCCTTTCACCACGTTGGAGAGAAGCTCATCGGCTTGTTTGGCCGCCTTTCGGTTGCGCCACCACCGGATTCCGAATCGACAGGCGAGCAACCCGGCCAGACAGCCCACGATGATTCCCATTTCATCGCTCATGACGATAGTCTAGTGCAACGTCATGTCGTGAGCAAGGTCCACGGTGCCATGCCACCGACGGTGGCTCGTCGAGGAAGCCTCACCCTATGGAATTGTGGATTTTACTTATTTCGTTGATTGTGATCCTGGTCGGCGCGGAAGCGTTTACCAACGCGCTCGAACATTTCGGCCAACGGCTCAACATTTCGGAAGGGGTCACGGGATCGGTGTTTGCGGCCGTGGGCACGGCCTTGCCCGAGGCGATGGTCCCGGTCGTGGCCGTGTTGGCCGCCAGCGGGGATCTGTCGGTCCGGCACGACGTCGGAGTGGGGGCTATTTTAGGTGCGCCGCTCATGCTTTCGACCGTCACGTTTTTCTTGATGGGGACGTTCGCCGCGCGGCGTCGCGGGTGGGCTCAGGCCTTTCGTCCCGAACCCACCGGCGTGCACCGGGACCTGAATTGGTTTCTCTTTGCCTTTGCGTTGGCGACTCTCGCGATTTTCGTGCCTCCGGAGTGGCAAGGAGCACGGGTGTCGTTGGCGTTGGTCTTGATCTTGAGCTATTTCATCTATTTGCTGTTGACGATTCGCGCCTCACAGGGTCTGGTTGAGCAGGGTCACGGAACCGAGGCGGATCACCCCCTGTTTTTGAGCCGGTTCCGCATTCCCGAGAACCTCCCCACGGTCCTCCTGCAACTGGTCATCGGATTCGGGTTCATCATCGCCGGGGCCAAGGGTTTCGTCTACGGGGTGGAGCATTTGGCCGCCTGGCTCGGGCTTTCCACCTTGGCGTTGTCGTTGTTGATTGTGCCGGTGGCCACCGAATTGCCGGAAAAAGTGAATAGTATTATTTGGGTGCGGCGTGGCCGGGATACCCTGGCCTTCGGCAACATCACCGGGGCGATGGTGTTTCAAGGCAGCCTGCTTCCTGCCTTGGGGGTGTTGTTGACGCCATGGGTTCCGCGCAAGGAAGCTCTGTGGGGGATAGGGTTGACGATCCTGGCCGCGGTCTATCTCAAATTTCATTTACGGTCCCATGTCTTGAAGCCCTATCATCTGATTTTCAATGGCCTGTGCTACCTCGCGTTCGGCCTGCTCATTGCCTTTGGGTAAGTGACCGGATGGAAGCGCCGGGATTTTGGAGCCGCCTTCGGGATGAAAAAATTTGTAGTCTCTCTTCGGTTTTTATACAATAGTCTCCTTTCTGGAATTCTTTCCGTGTTGTCCTTTTATTTTTCATCCGAAACGTGAGCGGTTTTGAGGGGCGTATGAAATCACCCGTGGTGACCTGTTTGGATATGGAGGGCGTGCTGACTCCGGAAATTTGGCTGGCAGTGTCCGAGAAAACGGGGATTGCCGACTTGCAGGTCACGACCCGGGACATCCCCGACTATGACGAACTCATGAAGCTTCGCCTGGACATTCTGGCGAAATTTCATCTCAAGCTGTCGGATATCACGGAGGTGGTCGCGGGTCTGAAACCCCTGGACGGCGCCGTGGAATTTTTGACGTGGCTGCGGGAGCGGTGTCAGGTCATTATTTTGTCGGACAGCTATTATGACCTGGTCGGTCCCCTGATGAAACAACTGCACTATCCTTCCCTATTCTGTCACACCCTGGAGATTGACGGCGAAGGCTACATCCGGAATTATTCGCTCCGGCAAAAGGACCAGAAACGCCACGCGGTCGCAGCCGTCAAGAGTCTGAATTTTCACGTGTTGGCTGCGGGAGATTCTTATAATGACGTGTCGATGCTGCAGGAGGCCGATGCCGGGTTTTTCTTTCGTCCCCCGGATACGATTTGTTCCGAATATCCTCAATTTCCGGTTACCCGAACGTATTCAGAGCTGATGGAACAGTTCGCGGGTGCCGGAGGGTTCAGGCACTGAAGTCGCATCGTTATCCCGTTCGACGTGACAGGTGCGGCAATATGCCAAGTCGTGGTCGTACATGCATTACCCATCATTGCAACGGTTGGAAACTGTTGCTTGCCAAAGGAGGCAACATATGAGTCGCCTGTCTGTCGTACATAAGGCGTGCGGTATTCTTATGATCGTGTCATTGACGATAACGGGCTGCTTGGGCTCACGGGATTGGCAGTATCCGCCTCCCCCGGACAAGACGTACTTGGACGCGACGTCTGACCAGCAGGTAGCCGGCAGTCTGGTGGTCGTGCCTCTTGAAGATAAGCGGGGTACGGAGGTGCGTGAACAATATTGGGCAGCCGCGATTCCTTTCGTGCCTCATGCCAGTTCGACCTATGATCGGCCCGAGACGATTGAGAGCCCCGCACCCGTCGACAAATTGACCTTTTCCCCGACACGCGATTTTGCGCGTGCCCTGGCGGATGAAATTCGCAAGACGAACGTGTTTTCTTCCGTGACGTTTGTCGACCAGGATCAACCACTGCCTCCCAGTGATTATGTCTTGCGGGGACAACTGTATTCGACGCGGTGGGAGCGGCATATTTCCACGTACGGGTTGGGTCCCGCCGGCACGCTGTTGTGGGTGGCCGGATTGCCGATGGGATCGACCCGGACTGAAGTGGAAATGTTCGTGCAGTTAACCCCGGCGGGCGAGCCGGACACTGCACTGTGGGGTTTTGCCATGGAATTTGAGGCGCGGGAAACGGAAAGCCTCTATCGCGGGTTGGAGGATTCCGTCATGAATTACCCGAAAGGCCTTCAGGATGCACTGCGGCTTGCCACGAAGGATTTGGTGGAAAAAGCTCCCGAACGCCTCAAGCGTTGAGACGGCAGGAGGTCCAGGGGACATGGTCTTGCAAGGTGAGGGTCGATCGTGGACACCCTTGTCGTTCTGGTAACGGCTTCGAGCCGGGAAGAAGCGCTTCGGATCGGTCGGGGCGTGGTGGGGAAAAAACTGGCGGCTTGCGTCACGGTCGTGCCCAACGTTATTTCCGTTTTTGAATGGGAAGGCAAAGTCTGCGAGGAAGATGAATGGCTGCTGGTCATGAAATCGACTGCCGACGCCTACGGAGCTCTGGAAGCCGAAGTGACAACCCTCCACAGCTATGAGGTTCCCGAAATTCTCGCCTTGTCGGTGGTGAAGGGCTCAAGCGAATATCTGGCGTGGGTCAAGGCCATGACCCACGTGCCCCGTTAACCTGCCTGCCGCTCTAACTCATTTCTCCCCGGTAGTGGGCGGCGGTCCCTTTATCAAAAGCAGTATTCCACCTGATTGACCCTTGAGGATTGTGTTCAGTAAAGTATGCGCCGTACCCCAGTACACAAGTGCATGCCACCCAAGGGCCATCGCTACCCGCGACCCCGACTCGATTCCGTGAATCTCTCTGATGACAGATGGATGTTTGTGCTTTTTCGGGGATTGACAGGGAATCCTTTCAGGATCAGTGTGCGCAAGAGTACCGTCAAACGAGTCCTACTGGCTGCCTTGGTTTTATCCGTCGTGCAAGTGGGTGTCCTGGTGCATTACGTGATACAGACGAACCAGGTGACGGATCAGGTAGCCGAACTCGAAGGGTTGCATGAAGAACTCGACCAGTCCAAGGAACAGGTGGTCGAGTTTTCCGAAGCCGTTGATGAAATGCGGCAGCGTGTCCTGACCATCCAATCATTGAACGAAAAGTTGCAAGTGATGTTCGGGCTCGAGCCCGAACAAGCGGAAGACGAGGCAGTCAAGGGACAAGGCGGCGAAGAGGTTCCGTATGAGGCCTCCATTGATGGGGCATCAGGCATCCGGGATGTCGATGCCTTCGCGGTGAATGGACCGGACCAGTATCCCGGCAACTCCGGCGCGATGATGGCGGCTGACATCAAAACAGGGTTGTCTTGGCTCGATCGACAGACCGTGCGACAACTCCGCATTCTGGCCAAATTGGAAAAAACAGCGGGAGAACGCGTTGGTCTTTGGGCCGCGACACCGTCCATTTGGCCCGTCAAAGGCCCCGTGAGTTCAAAGTTCGGACCACGTATTTCACCATTTACCGGAAAAAAGGCCTTCCATGCGGGCGTGGATATCAGTGTCCCCCGTGGAGAAACCGTGCGGGCTCCGGCCAAAGGCAAAGTGGTCGTCGCAGCGTATGATTCGAGGATGGGTAATTTTATTCGGATCAATCATCGGTATGGCGTCGAGACGACCTATGGCCATCTTTCCAAGATTCTCGTCCGGTACGGTCAAGAGGTGAAACGGGGCGACGTCCTCGGGTTGGTCGGTAGCACGGGGCGCTTTTCGACCGGACCGCATCTTCACTATCAGATTGCCGTAAACGATAAAGTCGTTGATCCTCTCCAGTATATTTTGGATTAGCCCGTCTACGCGCTTGAGTCTCCTTCCAACGGTTGCAACCGGACGCGGATTGCCCCCGCCTCGTATTTCGTTGAAGCAGGAACATGGGGCCAAAGGCCTAGCCTCAAAATCCCTGTATAGGGCTTCTTTTTAGAGTGGTGGGTCTTCTTTTTTGTTGCCTTCTTCCATGGTTCGGTTTTAGGATAAACGTCTAGTCTCTGGTTCAAGGTGGCTCGTGGAGTCAGTTGGCGAGCAACCAATGATGGTGCGCCTCCACGGAGCATCAGGAGGGGAAGCGACGGGTTGGCTGGTAAGAGGTCTTTACTAGAGGGCCTCATCTACGTTATGTTGCTGAAACGTCCCGGAAATGCGCCGAGAAACGGAGCGTAGGAGAAGAAGGGGAAAGAACGCATTACAGCCTGAATGCGTGATGCCGGACATACTGTCGGTGGACTGAGTTGCTGACGGAATAATACGAACATATACAAGAAGGAGGATCCACGATGAGCCTCGATTATGTCAAATTTACACCAGGGTTTGGAAAGTTCATGCCGAAAGAATACCGGGACATGGTGGAGCATGGCCCGTTTGGGAAAAAAGTCTCGGTCTCCCAGGTGGGAACCTTCAAGGAAATTTTGGAAGAACACCCTATGTGTGCGGGATGCGCCATGACGCTCTTTATCCGGCTGGCCATAGTGGCGTTTCCCAATCCGGAAGATACCATCACGGTCGGGACGGCAGGTTGTGGCCGGTTGGCGATCTCACAAGCCGCCATCCCATTCGTGTATGGCAATTATGGAGACCAGAACGGAGTGGCCAGCGGATTGACCCGAGGCCTTCGCCTTCGGTTTGGCGATAAACCCAAAGACGTCGTCGTGATGGCCGGGGACGGCGGCATGGCGGATATCGGGTTCGCCCAAACCCTGCATTCGTGGTTCAGAAAAGAAAAGTTTACGACCATTATGTTGGATAATGAGGTCTATGGGAACACCGGTGGTCAGGAAAGTGGGATGACGAATAAGAATCAGGTGTTGAAAATGGCGCCGCTCGGGAAGAAGTTCGAGAAAATGGATATGTTGGGTATGGCCAAAGTTTCCGGTTGCGCGTACGTGGCGACGGTGGTTCCCAATAACCCGCGGCGAGTTGAAAGTGTGATCAAAAAGGCCGTGCTGGTTGCGCGAGAAATCGGCCCCAGCTACATCCAGGCCTACACGTCCTGTAACATCGAATACGCGATCCCGACGGATAAGGTGATGGAAGACGCCAAAACCGTGGAGACCGACCGCTACAAATTCTCGGAATACATTACGGATGAAGCCAAGGAGTATTTGTCCCAGTTGTACGGGTACAAAGAATATCTCCCGAAACCCGCCGCCGCCGTCGAAAAGCGGTAAGACTGGTCGACTGAGAGAGGAAGGATTGGTGCATACGTGACGAGAGAGGAGGGGGAAGACAATGGCGATTCGTTATAACATTCGTATGGCAGGAGTCGGAGGTCAAGGGGTCGTCACGGGCTCCCATATCTTCAGTACAGGGGTGATCAACGCCGGTGGAGAAAGCACCATCGTGCCGTTCTATGGTTCCGAAAAGCGAATGGCGCCGGTGGAAAGTTACGTGAGGGTCTCTGACGAACCGATTTATGAAATCGGCGAAATCACGTTCCCCCATATTATCATGATCTTTCACCCGCAGGTGATTACCCATGGGAAAAGCTACACGAATCCGTTTTATTTTGGATTGAAAAAGGACGGGATTGCCCTGATCAACCACGATGGGCCCATGAGACTCGAGCCTGATCAGGAACGTGAACTCGCCGAATTGAATGCCAAACTGTTCTATCTGCCCGCCACGAAACTTTCGCTTGACGTGGCCGGAATCGACTTGGCCACGAATATGGCCATGGTGGGCGCCATGGGTGCCATTACGAGTCTGACGGATATGGAGGCCCTGGCCCAAGCGGTGAAAGACCGGTTTCTGGGAAAAGGCTTTGTGGTGTCCGGAGGAACGGCCGCCCTGGATAGCGTGGTCGAGAGAAAGTTCAAGAAAAAACAGGAATTGATCGAGAAAAATCTGGCGGTGGTCCAGGCGGCCTGGGAGTTTGCCGTCGAACATGATTGGGTGCAAGCGAAACGGACAGCCACCACGCCAGCCATGGCGTAGTTCTTTAACTGACCGAGAGGGGCCTGTATGTATTTAGTTGCGAATATCGAAACCGAGATTTGTGCAGCCACGAGTTGCAAATTGTGCACGCAATATTGTCCGGAGGCCAATACCATCCTGTATGACAATGCGGCCGGTGAGGATAAAGGGTTCAAATATGGAGCCGCCTACGTGGCAGTGGATCGCTGTAAGGGCTGTGCGCAGTGTGTCTGGGTGTGCGACAACATGGCCAAGCACAATGCCATCAAAATGGAAATGATTGATCAAATCGGCGAGACGGCCCTGACTGAAAACGTGACCTATGGCGAAAAAACCAGCAGTGCGGTCTTGGCCAATCCCGTTCGCGGGCAAATGTAAGGGATTGCGTTAGATCAGCAGGATGGCATTCGTCTCAACACGGAAACAATGAGTGGAGGATAAAAGTGGGAGCAACTGAGTTGGAAAGAATCGTTGAACCGGGTCCGGCAGGGTTTCATCCTCCGTCCGCGGCCGAATTGGGTGTCCTCCCTCCGCTACCGGAGCATGGACTGACGTTCGGGCATGAAGTTCCCGAAGAGAAGGCGATGGAAGAAATGGCCAGGGCCATGTTCACGAGAAAAAATGCGACGATTTTTCCCGGTCCCCTGGTGTTATGGAATTGGAATGACCACGCGGCCGAGAAGGCCAGAGCCGTCTTGGAACTCGCAGCCCAAATCCCGGAAGTGCTCATTATCCCGATGCCCGATTACCGCCCCAAGTACCCGAAGATCGAGCCCGAGGAAGTCATCAACCCCAATCATCCCAATCTCACGATTTGGGGCAATAAAATTGAAGCATGCATTTTCATCGGCGTGCATTGCCATTACGCCAATCTGACGCTGAAAATGATTCGAGCCGGGACGAATTGCTGGACGTCGGCGATTTGCGCGGAACAGGGTCATGAAGATGCCATGTTTACGGTTCGCGATTCCGATGCAGCCAAGATTCGAAAGACCGCACAGGTGTTCAAACGCGTTCGTGAGGAAATGGGGATTGCCTTGCCGGAGAGCGGCGAGAGTGTCCGTTTCACGGGGTTGCAATCCCACGTGCATGACGGCAAAACGCATACGAATCCGTTGGACATTCCGCTGGGAGAAGAAGGGACGGCAAGTGCCGAGGCCTTCGGGCATAAAGCCGAAGATATGCAGCGTGAAGGCTAGGACTCTTATTTTCGATCACGCAACCCCAGAAGGTTGATCTGGGATTGTCGCCACCCTGGAGGGTAAGCCATGAGTGACGCATTAGAAACGGAAGTCAAAACCAATCCGCAAGGCGACCCGATTACCAGTACGGCTCCGGCACCTTCCAGTCCGGGCAAGAAACAGGATCCTCATGCGGAGGCCAAACGGCAACAGGCGGTTTCCCCTGAGCATATGTTTTTCGAAGCGCCGCGTGAACGGGAATTCATTACGGGCAGTGAAGCCGCCAAAGAGGCCGTTCGCCGGTCCAACGTTGATCTTTCGATCGCCTATCCGATTACACCCCAAAGTGAAACCATGCAGTTGATCGGGGTGTTGTATGGAGAAGGGTACGTCAAGGAATATTATCGGGGTGAGGAGGAATATGGCGTCATGTCGGCCATTGCCGGCGGGTCCCGTGCCGGTGTGCGGTGTTTTACCGCGACGGCCGGCCCTGGCACGTTACGGGGGCTTGAACCGATTGCCTCGTGGCCGGGCCACCGCCTCCCCGCCGTGGCCATGTTTACCTGCCGGGTCGTCAACGCGCCGTTGGCCATTCAGCCCGACAACATTGAAGTGTCGTACTTGTTGAATTGCGGTATGATCGTCTTTCACGCCGAGAATCAGCAAGACTTGTTTGACTACATCATGAAGGGGTTCATTATCAGTGAACGGAATGACGTCACCCTTCCGGTCGGGGTGTGCTGCGATGGCTTTTTCGTCACCCATGCCCGTGGCTACTGTTCCATGCAGGATCGAAGCCTCAAATTGCCGCCTCGAGATTCCTGGAGAGGAGCGGTTCCGGTCTTGGATGCGGAAAATCCTCCGGCCAGGTTGTCGCGGGACGCGCCCGTCCAAAAATCGAATTTCATGGCGTACAATATCCACGCCGTGTGGCAACAAGAGGTTTGGGCGGCAGTGGAACGGTCCAGAAAATATATCGATCTCTACATGGACGGCTTGATTGAGACGAAAGACGTTGAGGGTGCCGATGTGCTGCTGATTGCGTCGGGAAGCGCCGCTGCTCAGTCACGCGAAGCCATCCGGATGTGCCAGGACAAAGGCATTCAGGCGGGATTGATTAAAGTGAAGTCGCTTCGCCCGTTCCCCACCAGGGAATTGCGGAAACTGTGCTCGAAGGCCAAACTGATTGTGGTCCCGGAATTCAATTACGTCGGGTGGTTGGCCAAAGACGTGGCGACGGCCATTTATGGGTACTCGAAAGCCAAAATCGTGGCAGGACCTCACGTGTATGGCGGGATGTCCATGCCGGTGGAAATGATTTTTGACGAGATCGAATGCGGGCTCACGGGGAAAAAGTCGGCGACGGTTCCTTCTTCCGCCATCATGGGCGCCGTTGACCAGGAAGCCGTTACTCACTTTATGCAAAATATTTAAAGACGTTTGTCATACTGTCTGTTGCGAGTTTCGAAAAAAGCCTACCTCAACGGAATTGAGGTAGGCTTTTTTATTGTACGTGCGTCTCACTGTCCGGGATGAACATTTTAATCACCAATGACGACGGCGTCGAATCTTCCGGTATCCGCACCCTGGCGAAACACCTGAAGAAACTCGGCAACGTCTGGGTGGTCGCGCCAGAACGGCCACAGAACGCCATGGGGCGAGCCATTACCCTCCACAAGCCCCTTCGATTGAAGCAAATCGGCCGGCAGGTTTTCTCGGTGAACGGCACGCCGTCGGATTGCGTCATTGTGGCCGTGGGCCGGGTACTCCGTGACCGTCCGATCCATTTGCTGGTGTCGGGGATCAACAAAGGGCTGAATCTTGGTGACGACGTGACCAATTCCGGAACCGTGGCCGCAGCTCTCGAAGGCGCGATTCGCGGCATTCCTTCGATGGCCGTCTCACTGGATGGGCTGAAACGATTTCGATTCCCGGTGGCGGCCGGGGTCGCAGTCGAGGTGGCCACCCTGGTCTTGCAGGAGGGGTTGCCGACCGATACGTTATTGAACGTCAACGTGCCCGACGTTCCGGCTGAATCCGTGACAGGGATGCAGGTCACGTCGTTAAGCCGGCGACGATATGACAATTCCGTCATTGAAAACGTCGACCCCCGTGGGAACGCGTATTATTGGATCGCCGGAGAACAGGTGTCCTGGAACCGAAGAAAGAATTCCGACGTGGATGCCATTGCCGGCAACAGGGTTTCCCTGACGCCGCTGCATTTCGATATGACGCAGTACCGCGCCATGAAAAAGTTGACGGCATGGGCATCCGCGTTGTCAAAGCGAACGAGGTCATCCTGAGGGGTGGCGACGAGACACCATGCTCCAGGCACTGTATCAGTGGGTGGTCTCCTGGTCGGAATCTCCGTACGCCGAACCCGCGTTGTTTCTGCTGGCGTTTGCAGAGTCCTCTGTCTTTCCGATTCCCCCTGACGTCTTACTGCTGGCGTTGACCCTGGGGAATCCATCGTGGGGCCTGTATTACGCGGCGATTTCCACTATCGGCTCCGTCCTGGGTGGTATGTTCGGCTACCTCATCGGGTGGTGGGGAGGGAAGCCGCTCCTGCTTCGGCTGATGGGGCAGGACCGCGTCTCCAGAATCCATGACACGTTTCAACGGTATGAGGGCTGGGCGATCCTGATTGCGGGCCTGACGCCCGTCCCCTATAAAGTGTTTACAATCGGGGCCGGCGCGTTTTATGTTAATTTTCGCGTATTCGTCGTGGCGTCGCTGCTCAGCCGGGGCGCCCGGTTTTTTCTGGTCGCCGGTACCGTGCAACTGCTGGGTCCGTGGGTCAAAGAGGTCCTGGAACAATACTTCAATCTGTTCACCGTCGTCCTGGTGACGTGCATCGTTCTGGGATATTGGATCATCAAACGGCAAATGAAAAAGGCCCTGGGCCCTTCTTCCGCTTCGCCGACCTCTGAATGAACGTTCCGTGAAGATTTTTAACACCCTGACGAATCAAGAAGAACCGTTCGTTCCCATCACGCCTCCACGCGTGGGAATCTACGTCTGCGGCGTCACCGTGTATGATGAATGTCATGTGGGTCATGCTCGCAGTGCGATCGTCTTTGACGTGCTCCGGCGGTATCTCGGCTATCAAGGCTACGATGTGACCTACGTCAAAAACTTCACCGACGTGGACGACAAGATCATCAACCGGGCGGCGGAGGAAGGCATCCCCTGGGACGGAGTCGTCGAGAAATACATGCAGGCGTATGTCCGTGACATGAAACGGTTGGGTGTCGGTACTCCGGACGTGGAACCGCGGGCCACGGAACATATGCCGGAGATTCTGCAGATGATCGGCACGCTCCAGGAAAAAAGCTTTGCCTACCAGGTCGATGGCGACGTCTATTATCGGGTGTCGGCTTTTCCGGAGTATGGGCGGTTGAGTCAACGTCACCTCGATGACATGCAGGCCGGTGCGAGAGTCGAAGTGGATGAACGAAAACAGGACCCCATGGACTTTGCCCTATGGAAAGCGGCCAAACCCGGGGAGCCGGCCTGGGAGAGTCCTTGGGGGCCGGGACGGCCGGGCTGGCACATCGAATGTTCGGCCATGTCCGTGCGCCATTTGGGCGAAACCTTCGACATTCATGGAGGCGGTAAGGATTTGACCTTTCCTCACCATGAAAATGAAATTGCGCAGTCCCGCGCCGCAACGGGACAGGCGTTCGCCCGCTATTGGGTACATAACGGCTTCGTCACCATTGATGAGGAAAAGATGTCCAAGTCGTTGGGGAATTTTTTTACCGTACGGGATATTTTCGATCAGTCGAATTGTCCGGAACCCGTCACGGCCGAGGCGATACGGTATTTTCTGCTCTCGACCCACTATCGTGGAGACGTGAATTTTTCCAATACGGCCGTGGCGGAAGCCAAGTCCGCGCTGGATAACGTGTATGACCTCTTCAGCCGTCTCTCCGAGAAGCCCGGGACCGATACGGATTCCAGGATTTCTTTGGGTCAAGCCTTGACTCATTTTCAGGAGTCGTTTGAAGAGGCCATGGACGATGATCTGAATACCCCCGCGGCCTTGGCGGCGTTTCAGCAACTTCGGGCCGCGGCCAATCAAGCCCTTCAAGGAGGATTGTCCGGGAAGGGCCGGCAGGAGATTCGTGAAATCTTTCGGCAATGTGGCGCGCCGTTGGGCTTGTTTCAACTCAACGAAAACGAATGGGTTTTTCGCGAGTTGGATTTCGGCTTGGAGCAAAGCCGGATGCGCGCTGAGCAGGAGTGCACCGATGAGTGGATTCAAGAACAGATTCGACAAAGGACCGAAGCGCGGGCGCGAAAAGACTTCGCCGCCGCCGACCACGTACGAGAAGCCTTGGCGGCCAAAGGGATTCTCCTCGAAGACCGGCCGGACGGGAGCACCCGGTGGAAGCGGTGAGGCCGGCGACTTCCTGTTTGGGATTCGGGCGGTCACGGAAGCGCTACGGTCCGGATCGCGTACGTTTATAAAAATCCTCCTGTCGCACCGCCATCGTCAATTTTCCCCGATCATTCGTTTCGCCAAGGTCCAAGGCGTTCCCTTGCAGGTTCAACCGCGTGAACGACTCGATCGACTGGTCTCCTCTGCACATCACCAGGGCGTGGTGGCGTTGGTGGCGGCCAAATCCTATGCCTCGGAAGACGAGATCCTCGGGCATGCCGGACAACAAGATGAGCCGGGGTTTTTCCTTGCGCTCGACGGTGTGGAGGATCCGCAAAATTTCGGGGCGGTTCTCAGAACGGCTGCGACGGCTGGTATTCATGGGGTGTTTATTCCTGACCGCCGATCCGTAGGCTTGACGGCCAGTGTGGCAAAATCGTCCGCGGGCGCCGTCGAGCACGTTCGGGTGGCCCGGTGCCCCAATATCGGCACATTGATCAAACGCTTGCAGGATCGTGGGATGAAGACCGTGGCGTTGGATCCTCGCTCTCCCCGACTCTATACCGAGCTGGATTTCAAGGGACCGACCCTATTGGTGTTTGGGGGAGAGGGGAGGGGACTCAGGTCCAGGATTGTCGACCAGTGTGATGCTCAAGCCCGCATTCCCATGCGCGGGCAGGTGAACTCGCTCAACGTCTCGGCAAGCGTTGCGGTGGTCGCGTATGAAGTTGTTCGACAACGGGGAGTATAAGCGTTACTGAATTTGGATCAGACCTTCTTGGATGGCCGCGTTTAACAGTTGGGCGGCATTCGAGACGCGTACCTTTTTCATCATATTGGCGCGATGGGCTTCGACGGTTTTGACGCTGATCGCGAGACGTTCGGCGATTTCCTTGTTCTTGAGACCGGACCAGATCAGTTGAAGAATTTCCTGTTCCCGTTCGGTGAGTGCTTCCGGGCGTTTCCGCCTAATGGGAAGCAGGTCTCTCTTTTTGCTCACTTTTGTTTGAACGGCCATAGGGCACCGAAATTGTTCTCAAGATGAATTATGTAGGTAATACTAGCAGGGTATCTCTGGAAAAGTAAAGTGGAACAAACGTTCCAGGAGCAAAAAACGGGAGTTTTTGTGAAGTCACGACATATAGCATGATAGAGGAACCAGCCTTCTATATTTTGTTGTTTGTGGCAGGATTGGTCATGGGGAGTTTTCTGAACGTCTGCATTCTGAGGATCCCCGGCGGTCAATCCGTCATTCGACCCGGGTCCCATTGCCCGCAATGCAAGGCGTCCATTCGTTGGTTCGATAACATTCCTCTCCTGAGTTTTTTCTGGTTGCGAGCACGCTGTCGATGGTGCGGAGAAAAGATTTCATGGCGCTATCCCCTGGTGGAATGTCTGAATGGAGCAGGCTATCTCGGGATCGTGTCCACGTTTGGCTGGAGCCATAGCGCCCTCGTGTATGCGCTTTTTCTGTCGATGCTGTTGGTGGTGACGATGATCGACGTCGATCATTTCTTGATCCCGGACGGCATCTCTCTCCCGGGCCTGGTCATCGGCTTTTTCGCGTCGGCATTCATTCTTCCCTTGGGTTGGGCCGGTTCATTGCTGGGCATCGCGTTGGGAGGAGGGATCCTTTGGATGCTTGCGGCCGTCAGTCCGTACCTGTTCGGAAAGGAAGGAATGGGCGGGGGAGACATTAAACTCCTGGCGATGATCGGCGCGTTCCTCGGCTGGCAGCACGTGTGCATGACCTTATTTCTCGCGTCATGTGCGGGGGCCATGGTCGGCATCGGCCTCATGGCCTTTCGCGGCATGGAGCGCGGGCAATACATCCCCTTTGGTCCGTTCCTGGCGTTGGGAGCAATGACGGCACTGTTTTTTTATCAGGAACTGTTCGATATCTATGAATCCATGTTCTTGTAGATTTGTAGGTTGGATTAGCCCTTCGACTACGCTTCCTTCGACTATGCTCAGGACAGGCGCGGCGGAATCCGACAATTTGCTCCCTCTCCCATCAAGGGAGAGGAAGGTAAGGAGGAGTGAGAGGAGGTAGAGTTGCACGAAGTGAAACCCTGTAGCCCATATCTTGTACGTCCCGCTGATGGGTCATCGGGATATACGTTGACGGAATTGATGATTGTCCTCGGCATCTTGGCGGTGGTGTTGGGGTTGGGCGGCATCTGGCTTTCCTCGCAACTGCCGCAGTACCGCTTGAATGGGGCGGTCCGACAAATCCGCGCGGACCTCTTGGGAGCCAGGGCCCAAGCCGTCAGACAGAGAAATGAAGTCCGTATTTTTTTTGCGGACCCGCAGCATTATGATATTTTGGACGACGATAACAATAATGGAAGAGCCGATCCCGGTGAGGCTGTCGAAGCCCGCTCGATCCAAGAGGAGTTTGCGGGAGTCGCGATTCAGTCCAACAATAATCCGATCTTCTATCCGAGAGGCACAGCCTCCAGTCTTGCGACGATAAGGGTCTCCAACGCTTCGGGAGAAAAAAAGATCACGATTGCGATTACGGGTCGCGTGCAAGTGAAATCCCCTGATGACTAACCACAAAGGCTTGACCCTCCTGGAGGCCGTCATTGCGATGGCGCTCTTTTTTGTCGCCGTATTGGCTTTTGCAGGCGCGGCGATCACGGCGAGTAAAGGCGCGGCGGCAAGCAAGCATCTGACCACGGCCTCGACCCTGGCTCAGGATAAACTGGAACAAATGAAAAACACCGGCTACGACGCGCGGGCTCCCCTTGAAACCGTGGAAGCCTATGGCGACATTCCGGACTTTTCCTTGTACCAGCGCGTCGTCAGGATAGAGACCGGCCTTCCCGTTCCAAGTCTACAAACAGTGACTGTGACGGTATCGTGGGCGGACGACCGGCACTCCGTGACCGTATCCACGATTCTTGCCCCTTAGAAAACGATGAATTCCCAATTCTTGACCAACCAAAAAGGAGTCACCTTAACGGAGCTGATGATCGCCTTGGCTTTGGGCCTGTTGACCATTGGTGCGGTGTATAGTGTGCACCTGAGTCAGGTGAAGCGCCAGATCGTTCAAGAGGACGTGTTGGCCATGCAACAAACTGCTCGCGCCAGCCTGGACATGATGGCCAGGGAGATTCGCATGGCAGGCTACGATCCCATGGGAGTCAATCGGGATGCCGATTCCTCGAATGATTTTTATGGGCTTGACTACCATCCCACGGAATTGCACGTTCGAGCCGATTTGAACGGCAACGGTGTGACCACTGATTCAAAGGAATCCATTGTCTACCTGTACGATGACTCGACCTCCACGTTGCGACGCAAGGTGGGAAGGGGTGGACGACAACCCGTGGCGGAGCATATCGAGGACTTGACCTTTTCGTATCGTGACGCCCTGGGGCGTTCCACGACGCACGCGCCGAGTATTCGGGCGGTTGACGTGGAGGTGACGGCCCGGTCCGCCCACGCCGACAGCCACTATCCCGAGAACGGGGGGTATCGGACGTGGACCATTCGATCCCGCATTGTCCCGAGAAACCTGCAGTAGTCGGTTTGGGCGCCGCGCGTTTCCGCTTCCTTGACGCTTTGGTGGCGCTCGACTAATATCCGCGCCAATGTGAATCGGCCTGCCATTTTTTTATATTCACGTTTCGCCGACGGTAGGAGGAGAGCGAAGATGAGAACAATGTTGACCCTGGCTTGCTTCATCCTGAGTCTTTGCTATTGCGGGACGGCGGTGTCCCAAGATCTGCCCGATGATATTCTGGCGGATCAATACCTGTTGGAAGCGAAGAAGGCACTTGAAAACGGCGAGCCGCAAACCGCGAGACGGGCATTTGAGAAAATCGAAGCCCTGGATACCGAACCCCCGTTGGAGTTCTTCTTTTTTTTCGGCAAACTTCTGGTTGAACACGGCACGAAAGTGGATGACGCCCGTCAGGGTCAAGCTTCGCTCAAACAATTTGTCGTGAATATCGAAAAAAGTTCCGAATATTACAGGCCGACCCTGGAACTGCTTTCCGCGGCAGGGAGGAAGATCGAAAAAACCGAGCGGCGGCAGACGGAAGAAGCAAAACGACAGGTGGCGGCGCAGGAACGGGCCTCCACGCTCAAGGACCTGTTGCCGTCGTTATTGGAAAACCTCAAGCAGCAGATGGTCACCGTTCAGGGCGGCACGTTCACCATGGGCTGTACGGAGGAGCAGAGCAGTTGCGATGACGATGAAACGCCGGTCCGTCAGGTACAGGTCAACAGTTTCAGGATCAGCAAATATCAGGTGACCCAGGATCTGTGGGAGGCGGTGATGGGTAGGAATCCGAGCAGGTTCCGGAACTGCCCCCGGTGTCCCGTGGAGAACGTGGGTTGGGACGACACCAAAATGTTTCTCAAGAAATTGAACGAGTTGACGGGAGAACACTATCGGCTGCCGACTGATGTGGAATGGGAGTATGCCGCCAGGGGTGGGCAAAAGAGTCAGGCGTCCCTCTACGTCGGAAGCGATGACCTGGATTCGGTCGCTTGGTATGACAAAAACAGCGGGAACAGGGTCCACCAGGTCGGGCAAAAGCAACCCAATGGGTTGGGATTGTACGACATGAGCGGGAACGTCTGGGAGTGGATTGAGGATTGTTGGAACAAGACGTACCCGGGGCCTCCGGCTGATGGGAGCGCGTGGAAGAGCAGAAATTGTTCACGGCACATGTTGCGTGGCGGTGCCTGGACCAGCTACCCGAGGTACCTGCGGTCCTCGAATCGCTACTGGAATCTGTCCGCCTTCCTGCGAGACGACGTCGGGTTTCGCCTGGTCGGGACGCCGTAAGTCATCCACGCTCCGGCGCATGAGCCGGCGCGCCCGGCTTGCCCAGGAACAGCACGGCAACGATGGACAGCGATATCGCGACCGCGCCGACCGAGAGCGTGTCGCCTACCGCTCCGGCCAACGCGGCGTTGAGCGCGTCGAGCAGCATATCCATCATGCGCGCCCCGTCAACTCCCGCCTCCGCGAATTCGGCTTTGAGCGTGTCGGTGGTGGACGGATCGAACAGCACTTGCGGGTTGTTCTTGATGGCGTCGAGCCGGTCGGGGGAGAGCGCGGCTCTCACGGGACCGGAGAGCGCCCCTTCCAACCTCCAGGAAAACCTTTTCGTCAACACCACGCCCAGCACGGCGAGACCCAGCATCCCGCCCGCCACCCGGTAGAACAGGATTATGGAAGTCGCCAGTCCCCTGAACCTGAACGGGACCGAGTTCTGTACGGCCACGGTGAATACGGTCAGCGTCCCACCCAAGCCAAGCCCCATGACCATGATGCATCCCACGGCACCGGCGAAGCTCGTCCGTTCGTCCATGGTGGAGATGAGCCACATCCCCATCGTCATAAGTCCCGTGCTGAAGAGGGCCTGTATCCGGTAACGTCCGCCGGTCCTGCGGAGCAGGATCCCTGACAGAACAGCTCCGACCACGACCGCGAGCATCATGGGCGTCAGGAAACTATCGCTGGTGGTCGCGGAAGCACCCAGCACGCCCTGAAAGAACAGAGGGACGAACATGATGCTGCCGTACAGAGCGAGTCCGCTCAAGAACATCACGACCACCGAAACAGCCACCGTCCGGTTTCGGTAGACGTCCAAGGGCACGATGGGAGAATCAGCCCGCGATTCGATGACCACGAAGGCCGCGGCCATGGCCAGCCCGAATGCGAGCAACCCGGCGGTCTGCGGCGAACCCCACTCGTACTGGATGCCGCCCCATGACAGTGCGAGCAGGATGGGCACGATGGCGAGTGTCAGGGTTGCCATTCCGGGATAGTCCAAGCTGCGTTTCTCGACCTCGGGCCTGGTTCGTGGGAAAGTCCGTGCGAGCAGCAGCAGCACGGGAATCCCGGCCGGCACGTTGAACAGGAATATCCAGTTCCATGACAAGTTGTCGATGATGAAGCCGCCCAAGGTGGGCCCGATCACCGAAGCCATGCCGTACACGAGGCCGATCAGTCCTTGAAACTTGCCGCGGTCTTGGGGTGGGAACAGGTCGGCGATGGCCACGAGGCTGGTGGTCATGATGATCCCGCCTCCGATGCCCTGGATGGCGCGGAACGTGATGAGTTGGTTCAGTGTGGCTCAGGCCGGTTGGAATCGAGCCCATCATGAAAGCGGCGATGCCCAGCAGGAAGAAAATCCGGCGCCCGTAGAGGTCGGAGAGTCTGCCCACGATCGGGATCGCGACCGCAGACCCCACCAGGTAGGCGGTCGAAGCCCACGTGTAACGGTCGAACCCGCCCAGGTCGGTGATGATGCGGGGCATCGCGGTGGCGACGATGGTCTGGCTGAGCGCGGCCAGGAGCATCGCCAGCATCACCCCGGTCAGCGCCAGGAGGAGCTGTCTTCTTGGAAGAGGGACGAAATCGCCTGGTGCCGATTGATCGGCAGTGGTTTCGGACTTGGGGCCGACGTTCATGTGCATCTACTGCCTGAGCGTTCGTTTCCGAGCAAGATTCATGGCCCGCGAATGCCTACAATTGCCGAGGTGCGATTACGTCACATAAAATAGATGAAGCGACGCACAGCAACGTCAGAACTGTGCCGATTATGTGTCCGTTCATGCAATAAAGAAAGGAGAAACCGTATGAGTAGTCCAGGTCACCCCCATGCGATCACCATCAAGCGCAACCCCAATCGCATCAAGGTCTCGTTTAACGGAACCGTCATTGCCGAGACCACCCGGGCCTTGGTACTGCAGGAAGGACCGCTTCCACCGGCCACGTATATTCCTCGTGAAGACGTGCAGATGTCCTATCTCCAGCGGACGGACCATTCCACCCACTGCCCATTCAAAGGCAATGCGTCATATTTCTCCGTCAGCGTCGGAGACCAAACAGCCGAGAACGCCGTCTGGGCCTATGAAACCCCCATCGACGCCGTGGCGCAGATCAAAGATTGCCTGAGTTTTTACGTGGAAAAGCTGGAGTTGACGGAAGAATCGACAAGTGAAGGCTAGAGAAACTGCGAATTTTGTCTTGGGCGGGTTAAGCAAACATTAATGGATGATATATTCCTAATGATTCGGCAAAACCTCCAAGGCCTGGGAAGAGGGCTGCTCGGTTGATGCCCATCGCATGCAGTCTTTCGAGAGCCTCTACCCGGCGTTTGTGTGAGAGTGCAAGTTTTAGTTTGACAAGATTTTTTCGTTTGTCAAAGTCTTTCAGCGTTCGCAGATTCGCTTCAAAGGGCTCTGTGACATTGCCTGGGCAGAGAAAGCCTCCCTGTTGTATCGTCGATCGTTCATTAAGCCTCATCGCATTTACGGGAAAGACGCAAGGGGGATTTTTTTTGCCGCGGACAGTAATACGTCTTCTGGAGTTTGGGCTTTTGAGTGCGGAGATTTATAGACGTGGTTCGGGCGGGTGACGGCCAGCTTCCTTAACAGATAGGAGTAGATCTGGTGGCCCGGCGTCGGGTGTGACGTGGCGGGGCGCCGATAGAGCGCCGCGATCTCCATCCGCTTCATCAGCGTGGCGACATGCTGGCGGCCCACGATAGCGCCTTCTTGCCGCAGCAAGCCCCGCAGCATCCGGCTGCCAGCAAAGGGATAGTCCACGTGCAACGCATCAAGCCGGCGCAGCAACGCCAGATCGGCCGGGGAAGAGGGCCGGCGCTGGTAGTAGACGCTGCCCCGACTGAGCCCAAGCAGCTTGGCCTGACGGCTGATGCTCAATTGGTGCTCGTGGTCGATCATCGTCTTGCGCTCGGCAACAGACCGGCCTTGCTGAGCGCACCCTCTAAACAATCATTCTCCAGGGTCAGTTGTCCGATCTTCGCATGCAACGCGGTGACATCGCTCTCGGAGGCGGCCGCCTGCTTCCCCTCACTGTCGAAGACCTCGGGCACGCCGGCCAGGAGTTGTTCCTTCCACTGCTTGATCTGGTTGGGATGCACGTCGAACTGCTGGGCGAGTTCCGCCAGCGTCTGGTCCCCGCGGATGGCCGCCAGCGCCACCTTGGCCTTCAAAGCCGGGCTATGGTTTCGGCGGAGTCGTCTCGTCATGGGTCCTCCTCATTGACGGCCATGATGCCGCTCGTGAGCAGCAATGTCACTTATCCCCCTTGTTCAGATTTCCCGAGCCACCTCTGAAATCGGGTGGCGAGAAACCTCTTCAGGAGCAGCATTCACGTATGAGAAAGTCGGAAAGTCACGGTTTGTGAGATTGACAGCCATCGTTCATTCCGTTATTTTTACGGTAAATTTAACGGAATCAACGACATGTACGCTCGAACACTCACGCTGCCGGAAAAAAGTTTTTTCCTGTTCGGCCCGCGGGGCACGGGGAAATCCGTGTGGCTGGAGCAACGTCTCGGCCATGCGGCCTTGCGTCTCAACCTGCTGAAGTCCGGTGAATACCTTCGATATAAACGGGACCCGTCCCTGCTCGCCAAGGAAGTGGCGGCACTGAGAAACAGAAAGGCCTGGATCATTATCGACGAAGTACAGAAACTCCCGGAATTGCTGGATGAGGTGCATGCCTTGTTGTTCGAGAGCCGGCACGACTACCGGTTTGCCCTGTCCGGTTCGAGCGCCCGGAAACTCAAGAGGTCCCATGCCAATATGCTGGCAGGCCGGGCCTTGTCAAAAAAGATGTTTCCGCTGAGCATGCTTGAGATTGGCGAGGACTTCAGGTTGCAGGACGTCTTGCGCTACGGGCAATTGCCCTTGAGCGTGACGTCGACCGCCAGCATGGAGAAAATCGAATTTCTGGATGCTTACGTCGAGACCTACCTGAAAGAGGAAATTCAACAGGAAGCCCTCGTCAGAAACCTTGACAGTTTCTACAGATTTTTGTCCGTCACCGCCCTGATGAACGGGCAGATATTGAACATCACCAACGTCGCCAGGGACGTGGGCGTCGCCCGGTCTACGATCCAAGGGTATTTCAGTATCCTGGAAGACACGTTACTGGGCTGGTACTTGCCCGCCTATCGCAACAAAGCCAAGGTCAAAGAGGTCGCCACGCCAAGTTCTACCTTTTCGATTGCGGGGTGCAGCGTGCCTTGGCGGGTCTGCACCGGGACAAGCCCTCGGCAACCGAAACGGGCGTCCTGTTTGAAACCTTTATCCTCAATGAGTTCAGGGCGCTCAACTCGTGGCAGTCTCACGGGGCGCAGTTTTTCTACTGGCGCACGGAATCCGGCAATGAAGTAGACCTGATTTGGAAGAGGGGCAGGCAGGTGGTCGGTTTTGAAATAAAATCTTCCGGCACGTGGAAAGAACGATTCAATAGAGGACTGAACGTCCTGCTGCGATCAGGCGATATTCGGCAGGCCTTTGGGGTATATCGGGGCGAACGGGTTCTGAAGGTCGGGGCCGTCACCGTGCTCCCGTATGAAAAGGCTATCGAGATGGCTTCGAAGGGGAGCTTTACCTCAGCGTCTTGACGCAGGATGATGGGGGTCTGTACCGGTTGCCCCTCACCACAGTCAGCGGATTGATCCCCGATTAGATCCCCGGTCAAGTCGGGGACAAGCGCCGAGGACAGGATTCGGAGCCAGCCTTGTCCCTTGTAGGGCACAACGATCGTTGTGCCCTACAGTTGTCGGATTGGGTCACCCCAGGGTGGCCAGGATGTTGTTGAACGTGGCGCTCGGGCGCATGGCCGCTTCGACCTTGGACGGGTCGGGGTGGTAATAGCCTCCGATGTCCATGGCCTTGCCTTTCGCGGCCTTCAACTCGTCGAGGATTTTCTCCACGTTGGCCTCGAGCTCTTTCGCCACCGGCGCAAATTTCTCGCGTAACCCCGGGTCGTCGGTTTGCGCGGCGAGTTCCTGTGCCCAATACAGGGCTTCATACACGTGGGTGCCGATGTTGTCCAACTCGCCCAGCACCCGGCCGGGTGCCTTGCGGTTTTCCATGAGTTTGCCCGTGGCCCGGTCCAGGGTATTCGCAAGGACCTGCGCCTTTTTGTTGTCACGGGTCCGGCTGAGGTGAGCGAAGGATTCCGCCAAGGCGAGAAATTCGCCGAGAGAATCCCATCGCAAGTGCCCTTCTTTCACAAACTGCTGCACGTGTTTCGGAGCCGATCCGCCGGCGCCCGTTTCAAACAAGCCACCGCCGTTGATGAGGGGAACGATGGAGAGCATCTTGGCGCTCGTGCCCAGTTCCAGGATCGGGAACAGGTCGGTAAGATAATCCCGCAGCACGTTGCCGGTTGCGGCAATGGTGTCCTGCCCGTCTTTGGCCCGTTTGAGCGAATGCTTCATGGCATCCACCGGCGCCATGATTTGAATGTCCAGACCCGTCGTATCATGGTCTTTCAAATAGCGGTTCAGTTTTTCGATGAGTTGCGCATCGTGAGACCTGTTCTTGTTCAACCAGAACACCACGGGCGTGGATGACGCCTTGGCCCGATTCACGGCCAACTTCACCCAGTCCTGAATCGGAATATCCTTGACCGTGCACGCGCGGAAGATATCATCTTGTTCCACGGCCTGTTCGAGCAGGACGTTCCCGGCTCCATCAATCATACGGATGGTGCCTTTCCCGGGAGCTTCGAAGGTCTTGTCGTGCGATCCGTATTCTTCGGCTTTTTGAGCCATGAGGCCCACGTTGGGCACGCTGCCCATGGTGGCCGGATTGAATGCCCCGTTGTCACGGCAGAAGTCGACGACCGCTTGATAAATGCCCGCGTAACTGCGGTCCGGGATCATGGCCTTCATGTCGTATTCCTTGCCATCCGGACCCCACATTTTCCCGCCGACGCGGAGCGCGGCGGCCATCGACGCATCGATGATGATGTCGCTGGGTACGTGCAGGTTGGTGATACCCCGGTCGGAGTCCACCATGGCGAGGTCCGGGCCCTGTTGCATGGCTGTTTGCAGGTCGGCTTTGATTTCCTCTTGCTGCGAGGCAGGCAAAGTACCGATCTTGGCATACACGTCCCCCACCCCGTTGTTAGGATTGACGCCGAGTTCGGCAAACACCTTTTCATGTTTTTTGAAGACGTCTTCGAAATACACGGACACGCAATGACCGAATATAATGGGGTCCGAGACCTTCATCATGGTGGCCTTCATGTGCAGTGATAAGAGAATGCCGCTCTGCTTGGCGTCTTCGATCTGTTCCTTGAAGAATTGACGTAACGTGCCGGCGCTCATCTTCGTGGCGTCGACCACGTCGCCTTTGTCCAAAGTCACGCTGTCTTTCAACACGGTTGTGCTGCCGTCCGCGCCGACGAACTCGATGCGACCCTTTCCGGCCGTGTTCTCGGTAATCGTCGTCGATTTTTCATTGGCAAAAAAATCCCCACCCGACATATGGGCCACGTGCGTTCTGGAGTCTTTGCCCCAGGCCCCCATTTTGTGGGGATTGTTTTGGGCATATTGTTTCACGGAGGTCGACGCGCGACGATCGGAATTGCCTTGTCGCAACACCGGGTTGACCGCGCTGCCCTTCACTTTGTCGAATTTCGCTTTGATGTTCTTTTCTTCATCGGTCTTGGGGTCTTCCGGGTAGTCGGGAATGGCATATCCCTGGGATTGCAATTCGGCGACGGCGCCTTTGATTTGAGGAATCGATGCGCTGATATTCGGAAGTTTGATGACGTTGGCGTCCGGCGTTTCCACCATTTCGCCCAGGAGGGCAAGATCGTCGGGCTGCCGTTGGTCCGGCTTCAGGGAGTCCGGAAATTGCGCAATGATCCGGCCGGCCAGCGAAATATCCTTCCTGCCGACGTTGACCCCGGCGGTATTGGCAAAGGCCTGGATGACCGGGAGAAACGATCCGCTCGCCAGTTCCGGCGCTTCGTCGACTTTTGTGTAAATAATATCCGGTTCTGCGGACATGAGGTCTTCCTCCATTCAAGGTTTAGTAAAAAAGGTACCTGGAATTCGATCCCAGATACGAAACCATGAATTTTAGAGAGAACCGGCAATGGACGCAATCAACCGAAAGCCCCAGTCCTATCCAGCGAAAGGACCAGAACGAAATGGGCCAGGTAGGCAGGTCTGACACGTAGAATCCCTGAAACTCACCATGAACATGCAATCGTCCGGTATCCTGATCACACCCTCTCCTTGAGAAAGAGGGCGGGAGGGGGCGCCTTCAGCCGGTCATTCGCCGTCGAGAGCCGCCAGTTGCTCGACCGCCTTACGGTGAATGATCCGGTCGTGGGCGTCTTTCTGAGGTAGTCGTATCGCGCGCTCGAGCAGGTCGCGCGCCTCCGCGTGGTTGCCAATCGTATCCATGTTCAGAAGAGCAAGTGCGTACTCGAGAAGCACCACCTTCTCTTGAGGCGCCAATGCGAGTGCCCTCTTGAAATGCGCGAGAGCATCCTCTTCGTTCGCCCCATAGAGCAGGCTGGCAAAGAATCCGCCGTTGCTGACGGCTCCTGCGTGCCAGGCGGCCAAGCTCAAATGGGCGGCTGCCAAGTCCGGGTCCAGCCGAAGCGCCTCTCGAACGGCATCGCGTATTTGACTGGCGTAACCCTTTTTCAACGCCTTCAATATACCGGTCACCTGTGCGCGGCGTCCCATTGCATGGGCCAATTGGAGATGGGCCTCCGGGTTGGCCGCGTCGAGCCGGATCGCCATTCGCGCGGCTTCCACGGCCAGCCTGAACAAGCCCTCCTTTTCGCTATCCGGGGCAATGTAATAGCCGCAAATCGCCAGGGAATTGGCCGCCAAAGCATAGCCTTCGGAGGTGTCGAGCGCCCGGGCAAGATCGGCAGCCTCCGTGAAGCGGCCCTCGGCATAGACGGCGCGTGCCTCTTCGATCGACTGTGCGCCGGCGGTCCCCGCCGGCACGAACATGCACATGACGGTCAGGAAGGTGCGGAATAGGGACTTGTTCATGACATGCGTCCTGCGGAGGTGGTCCGTGACGTCCAGCGCTATGCCCTTCTGAAACGCCATCCGTGCAGGATGCCCCCGTAATAGTTGAACGACCGCTTTGCCGCAGGATCGTCGAAGGGGTAATCCGCGCCGAGCTGCCTTGCGGCGGCGAGCCCGGTCACCAGACAGGTCTCCTGGCTGTTGACCAGGGTATGAGCCCCACAGTGCCACGTGCGTCTCTTGCCCTGGATGCAGCGGAACAGGTTGACGAGCAGGACAACGTGACGCACGTCGTGGACGATGTGCTGAAACCACCACTTCTTGACGATCTTTCGTTCATCGATCGGGCTGATCGGGTTGTAGGTGACCAGACAGGGCTTGTCAGACAGGTTGGCCCACGGTTGCTGGTTGTGCATGATGTACGTGATCTCGTAATTGTCCGGTCTCGCACCGTACTGTTCGATATGATTGCTCCGCGTGGCCAGGGCCTTCACTTCATTGTCGGGAAGGACTGAGGAGTCGGAGTGGACAACCGTGTGGTTGTGAAGTTCGCTCTCGTACCGTATCGACGAGAGGATAAAGCGTTCGAGCATCGTGGGCTTATCGAGAATCATCAACGTCTGGTTCGCATTGCATGCGAAGACCACGTCGTCGAACGCCTCTTGTATACCATCCTGGTCCTCAACCACGACGCCGGACGCCTGCCGATACACTTTTCGGACTGGCCGGTTGAGGTAGATCCTGTCCCGAAAATCGGCTGACAGGTTCTCGTAGATGCGCCGGGTCCCCTGGTCCCACGTCTGCATCGTCGTGGCGGTTTCGATATCGAAGAACTCAAGGTACCTCGCGAAGAGGGCCGCGGGCATGTCGAACACGTTTGTTGCCATCAGGAAATTGACGAACATGGGCTTCAGGATCTTGTACCTGAAGTCCCCCGAGAAGCCTCCCAGATTCAGGACCGTTCCTATGCTGATGTAATTGAACGGGTTGAGGGCGTTCAGCAACTTCGATTGGGCACGGGTCAGCCAGCCAACCCGACGCAGACGCCTCAAGAGCCGTTGGAACTTCGCAATCTCGTGCTGCAACTGTTCCCTGATATCGGAATCGAAATCGTGGGCATAGATCTGGCCGCCGTATTTCACGCTATAGCTGAACCTGGTATCGATCAGTTCGATGCCGAATCGTTCCATCAGCAACAGGATGTGGTGATACACGGATGGGATACACGCAGTGACGGAGATGTCGAAGGGAATGGAACTGCCGTCATCCTGCGGCATATCGGCGGTAACCGCATTGCCGCCGATCTGCTCCTGAGCCTCGAACAGCCGAAAATCAAAGCGGTCCGGGTGTCGTTGGAGTGCCCATGCGGCGCCCAGCCCTGAAACACCTCCACCTATAATGGCAATTCGTCGGGACATTTCTTGTCTCACCGGCTGGTCAACAAGCGGAGTTGTCCAACGAAGGATCGGCCTGAAGTCTTAGGCTCATTTCCGTATTGGAAAAACACTGAGTCATGTCTTCCGGTCGATGGCTATCAGCAAGGGCGGGAGGAGCAGGAAATCGAGGATCAGCGCGAAGCCGATCGTGAGCGCCACCAGGAGGCCGAGCATCCAACTGATCGCGAATCCCGACGAAGCGAACACCAGGAAGCCCAGCACCAGCATCATGGTTGTGGTGAACAACGCCTGACCGACCGAACGAAAAGCGTAGCATACCGCCTCGGACGCGGAAAGTCCTTCGCGACGCGCCTTCAGATACTTGCTCATGAGGTGAATCGTGTCATCGACGACGGTGCCGAAGGCGATCGCGGTCACGAGCGAGCCGGCGGGCCCCACCTCGCTGTACAGATAGCCCCAAACGCCGAAAGCCATAAACGAGGGGATGAGGTTGGGCACGAGGCTGATGAGGCCGAGGCGTACGCTTCTGAAAATCGCGATCAGGAGCAGCGAAATGAGGACCATACCCGTGATCGTGCCCCACAACATGCTCATGGTGTTCCGTATGGCCAGATGGGCGAAGATGAGGCTGTACCCCGATGCCTCGGACGCGAGGTCGGGCGCGTTGGCGCGGAGCCACTCCTGCCCGCGCACTTCGAGCTCACGCATCTCCTCGGACTTCAGTCTGTGGAGCGTGACGGTCATCCGCGTCGAGGTTTTGCCGATGTCCATTCGGTTGTTGAGGTCCATGCCGAAGGGAACCGAAAGTTCGTAGAGCAGCAGGTACTGCGCGGCAAGCTCGGGGTTTTCGGGCAGCCGGTAAAAGGCCTGGTCGTCGCCGTGCATGTTCTTGTTGAGGCGCTTCATGATGTCTGAAAACGCCCGGACGTGAGCCACTTCCGGCTGGGCCCGGTACCATTCGGCCAAAGCGTCGGCCTTGCGCAGATAGCCGGGATCGGTGATGCCGCCTTCGCGTCCGGCTCTCAGGCTGTACTCCAGCGTCTCTACGCCGGACAGGTTCTCGATGACGAAGTCCGTATCGCGCCGAAACTCGTAACGTTCATCCAAATGCGTCGTCCAGTTGTCCGTCAGCTCGACGCGGGGCACGCCGGCTATCAGGGTAATCGCGACGGCGGCCATGGACCAGAGCAGGAGCCCGCGGCGCGCGACGACGAAGGCGCCGAGGCGATCGAAGAAATTGGAACGCCCGGCGCGTACGGGACTCGCGCGCAACGGCAGGACCAACAGCAGCGCCGGAAGAAGCGTCATGGAATACACGTAGGCGCAGAACATCCCGAACGCCACAAGATTACCGAGGACCCGGAAGGGCGGAGAGTCCGAGGCGTTCATGCTGAGGAACCCGATCATCGTCGTGGCCGTCGTCAGGAAGACCGGCCAGGCATTGTCGCGCAACGATTCGACGACCGCCGTGTCCCTATCCAGACCCCGGCTCATGCCGGACACGATCTTCTCGACGACGTGGACCGAGTGCGCGATGGCGAGCGTCATGATGATGAGGGGAACGCCGGAGTTGGCGGCGTTGAGCACCAAACCGGTCCAGCCGATGACGCCCATGGTCGAGCCGACGACGAAAAGGAGCACCGCGACGAGGGACAGCGTGCCGAACAGGGAGCGCAGCAGAATGGCGGCGACGGACACGATGACGAGGAACGCGACGGGCGCGAGAATTCCCATATCGTCCTGGGCCGCCTTCGTCAGGACTCGGTTCACGAAGACATTGCCGGTGACGTGATAGGCGATGTCCGGATGCGCCGCCCTGGCCTCTTCCAGGAGGCCGCGGACATAGTTGAGAATCCGGATCTCCGCGGCGTCCGAATGCTCGGGCAAGGTGAAACTGATGACCAGTCCGGCAACGCGCCCGTCGTGGGAAACGAGACGGCCCGCGACACTGGGCTCGTTTAACGCAATTTCCTTGATCCGCGCGAGGTCGTCATCGCTCAGCGATCCCGCGTCGTCCACGAGCCGTTCGACGTTCAAATCGTCCTCGACCGACTCGGTGTGGCTATAGTTGGTCAAGGAGTCGACCCGGGTGGACGAGGGCACGCGCCACGCGGCCTCGGTCAACTCCTCGACGGCGCCGAGCGCCTCGCGGGTGAAGACCGACCCGCCCTTGGGCGCGACCGCGACCAGCGCCGCATTGGTGGCCGTGTAGGTATCCTCCAAGGCGTCGAATGCCACGAGTTGAGGATTGTCCTCGTCCAACATGTCACGCCAGTCGTTGGAGATGTTGATGAATTGGACGCCGGCCGTCAGAGCCAGCATGACTGCCACGGCCGACGCGAGGACCAGCCATCGGCGGCGCAACATGAACGCGGTGTAGCGGTCCAGAGTGGCGGAGCTCATGCCTTCGCTGTCCGGCGGCGTGCAGCCGCGGCGACCCGGCTGGTTCCCTTGGCGGTTGTGTGCTGGGGGTGCATTTCGATCATCGCCATGTGGCTTCCGTAGGGGAGGGCGCGGACACTCAGGGTGCCGCAGCAGGAAGCCTGAGGGCGCATTATAGCTTAATGAAATAAGAGATTCCAGTATCATGCATTGCACTCACCGCATGGCCCGCTACCAGGCCTCACGACTCGACGAGGCGGCACGGCCCCGCTTCGTTGATGTGAGCCTCAGCGGGCAGAAGGTCGATCTGAGTATCAAAAGAGTGCAATAAATAATACTAGACTCAAAACATTCAGTGGGCTATAATACGTAAATCAAGGCTGTTAAAAAGAATGGGCACCCTCACCGTCCCGCTCTTGCCCGGCGGCAGCCTCGTGGAGCAAAACGCTCCTACCACACCCCTTGGGACACGGTCCGGGAAGACAGTTAGTGAGCGAGTTGACAGAGAAGAGATTCCATGAGACTAATTTCACATCGCGCAAGCGCTCCCACGGCAAGACTTCGGAAGGATACTAGATGACCTCAGGATCGGGCGCATTCGCCGGTTCTCCGCCGCCTGTTTTCGTTACCGGATCGGCCGGGCACGTGGGCGCCAATCTTGTGCGCCGGCTGCTCGACGATGGCGTCCGGGTCCGGGTGTTGCTGAGACACGAGGACAACAACGAGGCGTTGGAAGGCCTTGATGTTGAACGCTCGTTCGGTGACATTCGAGACTTGAATGCCACCAGGCGCGCGCTCGAAGGCTGTCAAGGCGTCTATCACGTCGCGGCCAAGGTCTCGACCATCGAAGGCAACCGCGCCCATCGGCGGGAAGTGTTCGAGTGCAACGTGCTCGGTACCCGCCACGTGCTGCAGGCTGCGCGGGAGGCGGGGGCCGGCCGGGTGGTGGTGACGGGCTCTTTCAGTGCGGTCGGGTACGATCTGGATAATCCGTCCTCTCCCAGCGACGAGACGATGCAGTTCTATCCCATGGAGCGCACGATGCCCTACGAGCGCAGCAAAGCGCTCGTCGAGCACGAGTGCTGGAAGGCCGCGGCGAAGGGACAGGACGTCGTGGTCGCCACGTGTTGTGCGGTGATCGGGGGCGGTGATTTTTTCCCCTCGCGATTGGGACGGACCTTGTGCGACTACACCAACCGCAAGATCCGCGCCTACGTCGACGGGGGGTTCGAGTTTGTCGCGGCGAGGGACATTGTCGAAGGACACCTGTTGTGTATGCACAAAGGACGATCGGGCGAAAAGTACATCTTCAGCAGCGAGTACAAAACCATCTCCGAGATCTTGGATCTGTTCGAGGAAGTCTCGGGACTCCCGCGACCGTGCCGGCGGATTCCGACCCGCCTGATGCTCGGCTTTTCGGAAGTGGCGAGCTTTTATCTGAGCCGGTTTCACCCGAGCTTTCCCCAGCGGTTCACCCCCGGCGCCATCCGCCTGTTACGAAAGCGCCGTCACGCCGACACTAGCAAAGCGAAACGGGAACTCGGCTATCAGCCAACCAGTATCCGTGCTGCGGTTCGTGAGGCTTACGCCTTTCACTACCATCGCAACGCGATCACGAATCCGCTCGCGAAACGTCCGTGCGTGACCGCCGCGGCACCCGTGGACAATTTTTCTCCGAGCCAGGCCTATGGATAACGCGAAAAGAAGGCTCAACGTGATTCCGGCGCCGGGTGCGCCACCCGGCTTCGAGGAAGCCGGCAGCTTGCGCCAGCAAGCCCGTGCCGCGGGGATGGACCCGGATTATTGGTACGCGGTTGAGGAAGTGCACCGCGTCAAACCGGGGACGGTGGTCGAGGTCATTTTCTGGAAACGTTCCATTGCGCTGTTCCGGGGAAAGGACGGCTCGTTTCACGCTATCGAGAATCGCTGTGCGCATCGCCAGCTCAAACTCTCCCTGGGCGAGGTGCAAGGCTGCCGGCTCGTGTGCGCCTACCATGGCTGGCAGTATGATGGAAACGGACGCTGTGTCGCGATCCCCCACGACCTCTCCGGACGGGGTCTCCCGAAGCTCCCGCTCAGAACCTATCCCGTGAAGGTCCGATACGGTCTGGTCTGGTTGTTCCCCGGGGAACCGGAGCGGGCGGAGTTGCGCCGGATCCCGGACATCCCGGAACTCGAGGGACCCGAGCGGTGGGCCTGCGAGCCGCTGGTTTTCACCTGGTCGGCCCACCACTCGATGGTGATCGATAACGTGAGCGACTTCACCCACGCCCACCTGCACCGTCAATACCGTCCCTTCGAAGAAGACGCCACTCTCACCCGTTGCGAGACCGTCGGCGACGACGTGCACGTGGCCTACGATACGCGGGTCGGGCGCGGGCGCATCTCCGGACTGTTTGTCGATCACCACCGGCTCGATACCACTCATATGGAACTGTGCTATCAATACCCCTACCAGTGGTCGAACACCGATGACGCGATCAAACACTGGCTTTTCGTCCTGCCGATCGATGAGCGTACTACCCGGGCGTTTTTCCTGTTTTACTTCAAGTCGCTGAAGGTGCCCTTGCTGCCTGTTCGTATTCCCCGTTTCGCCATGACCGCGGTGTTGAAGATCTCGAACCGTGTACTCATCGGCCCTTTACTCGCCCAGGACGGCGTTGCGGTCGAAGCGGAGCAGCAGGGTTACGAGCAACATTGGGACGCTCCCCCCATCGAGTACAATCCGGCGGTGCGGGCTTTTCAAAACGTGACCGTGCGCAAGTGGCGGGAGTACATGGTGCGGGGGACGGAGAACGGCGATGCCGGCGTCTGAGCTGCACTTCCCGTTGTCCACGCTGTCGGCCGGCACGGTGCTCGATGCGACGGTCATGGTGTCGGTGTTTGTCGGCGTGTTGTTTCTGGGTTCGGCGTTCCTGTCCGGACGGCGGGTGACGGGGCCGGAGATCGGCGGAAAAACGCACACCTACAAGCTCAACGGCCTTGCCTTGTTCCTGATGACCGTGATCGTGGCCTGTCTCGCCGAGGTCTTCGGGTGGTTTTCTCTTTCCGTGCTGCATACCCACTTCGCCGCGTTGTTCGTGGTGACCAACGTATTCGCATTCGCCTTGTCCGGCTGGCTGTATTGGCGAAGAGCCGAGTTGGGGGATGCACCACCGGGACCGTGGAAAGGTTTCTTCTTTGGCGTGGAACTCAATCCCACCTGGTTCGGGGTGGATTTGAAGCTTTTCAGTTACCGCCCTTCCCTCATCGGCCTGGCGCTGCTCAACGCCTCGTTTGCCGTCGCGCAGTACGAAACCTACGGCGGGCTGACCTTGGCCATGGCGCTCTATCAGATCTTCACCTTCCTGTACGTGCTCAATTACTTCCAGTTCGAATACGGCATGATCCACACTTGGGACATCGTCAGTGAGCGCTTCGGATGGATGTTGATTTGGGGAGACTACGTGCTGGTGCCGTTTTTCTACTGCCTCCCCGGCTGGTGGCTGATCCACGCATCGGCACCGCTGTCTCCCATTGCCGCGGCTGCGATCGTCCTGTTGTTCGGCTTCTGGGTCTTCCGCGGCGCCAACCAGCAAAAGCACCGCTTCAAGCGTGACCCCGACATCATGATTTGGGGACAACCCGCCCGGTCCATGGACGGGCGCCTGCTGGTCTCCGGCTTTTGGGGCATTGGACGGCATCTCAACTATACCGGTGAAATCTGCATCTACCTCGCGTTCACCCTGACCACCGGATTCGCATCCTGGGTACCCTACCTGTTACCCGTGTGGCTGGCGGGTTTGTTGTGGCATCGCTCGAGACGTGATGAGCACCGCTGCCGAGCCAAGTATGGCGAATTGTGGGAACGCTACACGCAGCGAGTGCGCTTTTCGATGCTGCCGTTTGTCTATTGAGGAGAGCAGGGGTGGAAGATCGGTCTCACAGTGTGGCAACCCTGCGTTCGGCGCAGTTCTCGCCGCGCGTCGCAAAAGCCGTTCCCGAGCTTGGGGGTGGATGGCCGTTGATCGGTCATCTGCCGGATTTTCTCAAGGATCCGGTCTCGATGTTGAGCCGCGGCTGGCGCGAGCAGGGCGATCTCTTCCGGTTCCGGCTCGGTCCCCGAGAGTTTGTTCTCTTCACCGGACCCGAAGCCCACGAAGTTTACTTCAGGGCGCCCGAGGATCAACTGAACGCCAAAGCCGTCTATCAATTCACGGTACCCATCTTCGGACGCGGCGTGGCGTACGATGCCCCCCCCGAACTCATGGACGAGCAACTGGGATTCTTGTTTCCGGCGCTCCGCGAGGCCGCGATGAGCAGGTTTGCGCGCATCATGTTCGAGGAGACGAGCTGGTTCGCCGACGCCCTCGGCGAGGAGGGTGAAGCCGATCTGCCGGTCGCGTTGAACGAACTCACCGTCAAGATCGCCAGTCGTTGCCTCATTGGACAGGAAGTCCGGGATCAGGTGGACTCGGGTTTTGCCGAGGCGTATCACGATCTGCAAAAAGGCATCAACACCTTGGGATTTTTTCTCCCCAGACTTCCGACCGCGGCGCATCGAAGCCGCGACCGGGCCCGGCGAAACGTGGTCGAACTCTTTAGCCGGATCATGGCGGAACGCCGGTTTTCCGGGGCCTGTCCCGATGATTTCATGCAGGCACTCATGCACGCCCGGTACAAGGATGGCCGTGCTTTGAGCGACGACGAAATTTCTGGGATCTTGCTGACGGTCTTGTTCGCGGGCCAACACACCAGCGCGGTGCTCGCAACCTGGACCGGTCTGGAACTCGTGAGGGCACCATCATACCTGGCGCGGGTCAGAGACGAGATGCAAGACGTTTACCGTGAGGAAGGAGCCATGACCCTTGCTAGTCTCAAACGACAAGTGGCGCTGGAACACGCCGTCCGTGAGTGTGAGCGGATGCACCCGCCGTTGATCATGCTGATCCGCAAGGTGCTGAAACCCGTGCGTTACGGAGACCATCTCGTGCCTGCCGGCACCCTGGCCATGGTGTCCCCTGCAGTCTCTCACCGGCTGCCCCACGTGTTTGCCGACCCGGAACGGTTCTCTCCGGAGCGTTTTGACCCTCCCGCTTGCGAGGACAAGCAACATCAGTACGCCCTGATCGGTTTCGGCGGCGGCAAACACGTGTGTATGGGGAAACTTTTTGCTTACCTGCAACTGAAAGCGATCTGGACCGTGCTGCTCGATCGCTTCGATTTTCATCTCGACACGGCGTTTCCCGCCCCGAATTACGGGAGTTGGGTGACGGGTCCCAAGGCACCGTGCCGGGTCCGCTATCGCCGCCGCTCGCAAGCGAGCATTGTCCAATGAGTGACGCCACTGTTCGGCGCTACGACGTTGCCATCGTCGGCGCGGGTCCGGCAGGCAGCTTGTGCGCGCTCGCTCACGCGCGGAACGGCGCCAGGGTGGCTCTGCTCGAAGCCAATCCCAATGCTTCCAAACGAATGGCGGGCGAATGGCTGCATCCGCTTGCCGTGCGGATGTTACGCGATTTCGGCATCAGGCTCGATACGCAGCCCCTCAGCACCACCGGTAAGGGATTTGTCGTGTTCCCGGAAGACGGCTCGGAGCCGATCGTGCTCCCTTATCCGGAGGGACTTCACGGTTTGGCGTGCGAGCATGCGGCGATCGTCTCGAATCTGCGTGAAGCGATCGAGAGCGAACCGGGTGTCGACTTTATTCCCCACGCGTGGGTCCGTTCAGTGGAAGACGCGCGCGTCACGTTTTCCTGCAACGGTACAGAGAAATCCCTATCCGCCGCGCGGATTGTCGGCGCCGACGGCCGGGCCTCAATCGTGCGTCGATCCTTGGGCTTATCGATCAAACCGAAGACCTGCTCGCGGATGGTGGGGGTCACATTGAGAGGGGTGCGTTTACCGCTGGAGGGTTATGGGCACGTGTTGTGTGGTGGACCGGGTCCAATTCTCATGTACCGTTTGGGAGATCATTGCGTCCGGGTCATCGTCGATGTCCCATCGGACGGCTGGACACCCTGGGACCGGATTGGCTTTCTGTCGGACGCGTATGCCGGTGTGTTGCCGGAAACACTCAGGCCTGCGTTTATCGAAGCGCTACGGGCGGGGCAATTCCAGGCCGCGGCCAATGAACTGAGTCCGCGCGTCACGTACGGGAGCCCCCATCGAGTGCTGATCGGCGATGCGGCCGGGCACTACCATCCCCTGACGGCGGTGGGAATGCCCCTGGGTTTCGGCGATGCGCTGACGCTGGCCGAAGGCAAGGACTTTCACGACTTCACCACAAAGCGTTTCCAAGCGACCCACACTCCCGAGCTCCTTGCCATGGAGCTCTATGAGACCTTTGCCGATCACCGGGCCGAGGTGGTGGCAGTCAGACACGCGATCTACCGGCGTTGGCGGGCAAGTTCCGCGTTCCGCAACGAGACCATGCGTTTGCTCGCCTGTGAAGACATATCGGTATCCCATATGAGTTTCGCGGGTTGCGCGATGGTGTTTCGGGCGGTTGCCGGGGCGATTCCGCGATCCTGCGACCAGTTCGCTTGGCGGAGGGCCTGCGACGTCGTTCAGGCGCTCGCCGTTCGTCTCCAGTGGCTCCTGCGTGGCGTCATACATCTGCGCAAGGCGAGAGGCGAGGGCGGAGCACAAGACGAGCGAATTCGGGACACCTTGGCTCGTGCGCTATTGGTCTCCATGCCGTCGAGCGTGAGTAACCCCCAGTCCATCCGCCCGAGGGAAGTTGCGTCACCCTATGCCGAACCGGCCTTGAAGAGCGCGTGCGCGCGTCTGTTACGTCTCCAGGGTGAGGATGGCGCTTGGGAGGGTGAGATGGTGTGGTGTCCCATGCTGACCGCGCAATATGTGTTATTGCTCCACATGATGGAGCGGCCGCTCGATCCCGGCCGGTGCCGGCGTGTGCTACGCTCCTTCGAACGGACCCGTCTCCGGGAAGGCGTATGGGGTTTACACGAGCACTCACCACCCAACCTGTTTGTCACCACCCTGGTGTACGTCGCGGCGAGATTACTCGGTATCGAACGGGATGATCCGTTAATCGAGCCGGCCCGTCGATTCATGCAAGCAGAAGGGGTTCTCAATATCCCGAGTTGGGGGAAGTTCTGGCTGGCGCTTCTCCATCTCTACGACTGGCGCGGGGTCAACGCCATTCTCCCGGAGTTGTGGATCTTGCCGCGCTGGATCGTGTTACACCCCTCGAATTGGTACTGCCATACCCGGCTCATCTATATGGCGATGGCGGCGATTTACCCGCATCGGTTTCAAGCACCCGTCACGCCCACGATCGCGTCGTTACGAGAGGAGTTGTTCCCCCAGGGGTTTGCCAACGTGAATTTTTCCGCGGGCCGCAATCGCTTGCGAAGCGCCGACCTGTACGCGCGACCCAGCGTGTGGCTCCGTGCCGGATATGGGTTGGCGCGGGTAGTCGAGCGGTTCCACGGCAAACGTCTGCGCGCCCGATGTATGGAATCGATCATTCGGCACATCAAATGGGAGCTGCAAACCACCAGCCACACGAGCATCTCTCCGGTCAGCGGCTTCCTGAACATTCTTGCGTTATGGCTGCGTGATCCAAACGATTCAGACTGCCGGCAGGCGTTCGCGAAGCTGGACGGCTGGATCTGGGAAGACGAGGAGTGTGGAGCGCGAGTGACCGGAGCGAGAAGCTCCTCGTGGGATACCGGATTCGCCCTGCAGGCGCTGGCGACGGTGCCCGAGTTCGACGGGGTTCGAACCGCCCTCCAACGCGGAGCCGATTTCCTGCGCCGGGAACAAATCGGTACCAGCTTCGAAGGATTTCGCGAGGCCTATCGGAGCGACCCCAAGGGCGGCTGGTGTTTTCCAGGGGGATGGCACGGCTGGCCGGTGACCGACTGCACCGCGGAAGCGGTGCTTGGGATTATCGCCGCGGACTGCGAGGCCACGAGCACGACAATGCTCGACGAAGCGGTTCGGTTCATGTTGCGCGGTCAGAACCGCGATGGCGGTTTTGGGAGCTACGAGGCGCAACGCTCCGTGGTTCCTCTTGAGTGGCTGAATCCGGCCGAGATGTTCGGCGAGTCGACGACCGAACATTCCTACGTCGAGTGCACCGCGTCTTGTCTCGCGGCGCTCGCCGCCTGTCAGGAGCACTTCCCGCAAATCACGGATGGGGCGATGATGAGCGCCGTCTCACGGGCTGACACCTGGCTTCGCCGGAACCAGGCCAGCGATGGGTCGTGGCGCGGCGTCTGGGGCGTTCAGTTCATCTACGGCACCTTCTTCGGGGTCAGGGGGCTGCTGGCCGCCGGGGCCCGTCCCGGTGATCCGGCCCTACGTCTGGCCTGCCGGTGGTTACTGGACCGCCAGCGGGAAGACGGGGGATGGGGTGAGCACCACAGCGGGTGCCTGACCGGCCGCTACGTCGCGCATGAGGAAAGTCAGGTCATCCAAACTTCGTGGGCCATGCTTGCGCTCCTCGAGGCGGGGGATTCGAACTGGACCGCGATTTCGCGGGGCGCCCGGTTTTTGCTCGACACCCAGGAAGCGGATGGGACATGGCCCAAACAAGACATGGCCGGGATCTTTTTCCGTACGGCGCTGTTGGACTACGTCCTGTATCGGCAGTATTTTCCCCTGCACGCGCTCGGTCTTTACGAGCAGCGGCGTCGGGCCCGGCTGGAACTGACCGCCTCCGCCGTCTCTGCTGCCGACGCGACGGCGCCCTTGCCTGAAGCGGTTCCCACCTATTCTTTGTCTTGAGCGATAACGGCGTTCATCTTCTCCATCGGCAGATCGCGACGGGAATGAGCGACGTCGAGAAGGATCCCGGAGTCGAACACCGACTTCATTCAGTCTTCCGAGCGACGGGGTTTGCGTGCCAGGAAAAAAAACATCGGAGTAAAAATTCCGGATTTGCCGCCTTCGACCAGCGCGTCCGCCCCTGCATTCAACAGCGTGCTGACCTCGCGGGCGCCCTCCGGAACCAGCCGCAATTTCTCCCCAACCCGTAACACCAAATTGGTCAAGGCGCGGCCGACAGGGGTACGCGGAATACTCCCCATGCTGAGGTCTCGACCCTGCAAGGCGCGGTACCAGGGCATTTCCGGATCCGATTCGGGGGCGCGGTCGCAGGCTTCCAGGAGTTCGAATCCGGCCGTGCGCAATGCGGTGCAGATTTTTGACGTGACGGCGATATCCGGTAACCCACCCCCCACCATGATATCGTTCTTGATCCTCAGGTGCTTCGCGTTCTCCGGATCGTATTCATCGGTGAGACACCATTCGTAGCCTGCGAAACAGGCCCCCGGACGCAGGACGCGGAAGATCTCCCGGAACGCCGCCGTTTTGTCCGGTGCGTGGGCCGTTGACTCGATGGCGAAGGCGGCATCGTACTGGTCGTCACCTTCGGGAATCTGCATGTAGTCGCCGCAGATGAAGCGGCATAACGATGCGACATCCCGTGTGTGCAGTTTCGCGCGCTTGATCTGGTAGGCGTTATTGTTAATACCGACAAAGCTGGCCCCGGAATAGCGGGCCAGAGCACCCATCGGACCTCCTACCCCGCACCCCACGTCAAGTACCTGCATTCCCGGTTTCAGGGACAACCGATCGGCGAGAAATTGTTCGTGCTTGAGCAGGGACGCCTTGAAGCTCTCGCCTCGTTGCCGTGGGGCAAAGTGAAAAGACTGGCCCCAGCCGAATTCGAAAAAATCGGTCACCAAGTCGTAGTAGTGATTGACGAGCGATTGATAACGCTCTTTCCTGCTCTCCAGGCCGGCGTCGTAGATCGCGGTGTATCCATCGACCGTGGATTTGACTTCATCCGGGGCCAGATCCGCGAGGGAACGAGAATTGGATTGTTTGGCGGGCGTAGGGTTCACTCGATTACTCTTCCGGATTCGTACGATTTGTCCTGGTCGTTGTCACGCGTTTTCGGGAGGGCAGGGCCGTGACACTCGGGTTGCCGGGACAGAAATCCTGAAGTAACATTATAGCTGAGCCAAACAAGATATGCAAGCATCATTTATTGCACTGCATGACGTCCAAGCTCCTTGGCCTTATGTTCCAACGAGGCGGAAGCCCCTGCCTCGTCGGTGTCTCTTCACCTGTGGAATGACAAGTATAAAATTATAGGAGTGCAACACATAATACTAGACTCCATGGTTTCAGTAGGCTACAGTGGTGCGTTTCAAATTATCTGCCGTGGCATCCTGAATGTTTCTACCCGCCCGCTGGCAGGCGCGTGGGGCAAAACTCTTTTACGCCAGGCCTCGGGACACGATCCGGGAAGACAATAGGCGGACGAGTTGACAGAGAGGAGACGACATGAGACTGATTTCACATGTTTGTGGGTGCTGACTACGCCCATCGACGGCAGACTCGTCGAACTGGTGCTGGTCAGCCACGTGCGTCAAATCCTGAGACCGAAGCGGCCGATCGTGGGCATGCGCTTCCTGCCGTTACGCCTGCGCACCAGGCTCATGAACAAAATCATCATGGCGGCTCAGAGCCGGGACGTGTTGCAGGACGTCGTCATCTGGGGCCGAAAACAGCATCGGCCCCGCCCGCTACTCTGTCGCTCGGACGGGGAAATTGGCGCGTATCGACGGTATTGCAGGCAATTCTATCCGGATGGTTCGGAATGAGTGCCGATGGACGAGGCCGCCGGTGGCGCCGTCCTCTCCACTGCTGACACGGTTTTCGCAGTGGACACAAAAGTGGAAGGAGAAATCTCATCATGCAACTAGGCAAACTTCTGCACGCGCTCAAGGAAGCGTACCGGGAGGGGGACGTCACCCGTCGCGTGGAGCACTTCGACGGCTGGATCGACCGGGCGACGCCGGAGGCTGCTGGCGTGAACGGATACGACCACACCCAAACGGTAAAAGACTACTATGATCTTTGCAGCGAGTTCATGGTGTACGGTTGGGGCGAATCCCTGCACTTCGCACCCCTCACGCCTCAGGAGAGTCTGGGGGATTCCAAAGTCCGGCACCAGCGGTTGATGATCGCCAAGCTGGAGTTGCACCCCGGCATGACGGTGGTCGATGTCGGTTGCGGGATCGGCGGCCCGATGCGCCGGGTCGTCCGTGAGGCCGGTGTCCGGGTTGTCGGGATCAACATCAATCACATCCAGTTGGCAAATGCGAAACGGTTGAACGCCGAGGCGGGGCTCGACCACATGGTCGATTACGAGACGTGCAGCTTCATGGATATGAGCGCCATCAAAGACGAGACGTTCGACCGGGGTTATGCCATCGAGTCAACGTGCCATGCGCCGGACAAGCCACGCGCGTTCGCGGAGATATTCCGTGTATTGAAACCCGGAGCCCTGTTCTGGGGTCAGGACATGTGTCTGACGGACAAGTACGATCCGAACGACAGCCGGCACCGGGCCATCAAGCGGGAACTTATGCGTGGCATTGCGCTGAAGGACATCGCGACGTTCGGGGAAGTGAATCGTGCGCTCGAAGCGGCGGGATTTCAGGTCATCGAGGGGAAGGACCGCGACGTCAAGGAGGGGCCGTCCACACCCTGGTATCAACCCATGGAGACGCGGTACGGGACACTGGGTAACCTCGTGTGCAGGCTTCCATGGGGCCGCAGATGTTGTATCGCGGGATCGAAGCTGGCCGAGGTGCTGCGGCTCTTTCCGAAGGGCTCCGCGGAAGTCGTCCGTCTCCTGGATCGAACCGCAGACGCCTACGTCGCGGGTGGCAAGTCGGGGATCTTCACGCCGTTGTACTGTTTCCTGGCTCGCAAACCCCTTTAGGCGGTCAACTTCGTAGTCAGCGGGCCCCATTTGGCACTAGACGCTAATCTCGCGCCTCCGCTCGGAGATGAGGAAATTCAGCTTCTTGCTCGGTTTCATCGACGGAAGAGGATCGAACCGGAGCTTGTAGTTCGCGGGGGCTACCTCGATCGTGAAGTAATGCGCGACCATTAGCACGTTGACGGCCAATTTCAGGTCCATCTGCCGGTTGCCGAGACACGTGTGCGTACCCAGCCCGTACGGGGCGTACCCGGGACTGAGGTGCTCATTGCGCGCAGGAAGATAGCGGTCGATATCGAACGTGAACGGGTCGGGAAAGACGTCGTCCATGTAATGCGCGGCCGATTGGGCAATGTAGATGTTTGTCCCGACCGGCAATTCGTAGTCCTCGACCACGCACGCGTTCATCACGGTTCGAATAGACATCGGGACGATCGGGTACATGCGCAGGCATTCCATGAGGAAGCGGTGCGTGACGTCAATGGCGGACGGGTTGAAGTTCTCGCCGTTCGGATCGCCGTTGTCGAACAGGGCATCGGCTTCACTCCGGATCTTGGCGTAGATCTCCGGCTGTGACGCCATGGCGTAGAGCGCAAAACTGAAGGCATCGCCGAGGTACACGCTGGCAATCAGCGCTGCAGAGAGAGCGAAACGCAGGTTCGACTCCGGCATGAACTGCGGATCGCTCGCGTGCAGGCTCAGCCAGTCATCCGCAAGGTCTCTCGGGCAACCGGCGCGCTGGGCGGGCGTGTGGACACTCTGGATCCGTTCCAGCAACGTGTCCACGGCTTTTGCCCGGCGTTTCATGCCCGGCGTGTTCAGCATGAATTTGGGCAGGCTCTTCAAGATGTGAGTTTTGAGCGCCCGTTCCTTGTACGTCATCAGGTCGTCGATGATGTCCTGAGAATCCACGCTGACGTAGAACGGCGAGATTTGTGCGTTGATCATTCGCCGGCACATGGACCTCGCGGTATACGAGTCTCCAACCTTCCAATGCGCCATATGTGTTCTGGCAAGATGAAAGAGTTGGTCCAGTTGCAATTCAACTCTTCTACGGGAATACGCCGTTGACATGGACTTGCGAAGCCGGAAATGGTCGGCGCCGTCTAGGGAAGGTAGGACGCCGCACGCGCCGTAGACTTTCTCGAAGTCGGCAAGATAGTCCTTGGCTCTCAGGTACATGCGCCCGCGCTTATGCGCCCAGCGATTTGTCCGGGGTCCGGCCAGGAAGATCATAGGCTTCGCAAACGGCAGGCGGATCGCAAACACCGGTCCATATTCGTGTGCAAGGTCCGCAAAGAGGGCCGGAATGTTGACTTTGCGAACGTGTGGATTGAACAACACTTTACTCAGCGAGACAGCCGGAATCTTCTTGGTCAGGGCCGAATGTCGAAGCAGGGGGCCGGCGAGGTTGTGGGCGACTGCATCGGCGATGGACCGGCCGATCGCGTCCATCTTGCAGATGAGTTGGATGCGCTCTTCCGACTCCTCATCGAGCTGGAAGATGAAGCGAAAGACGTCGCACGTATTGACGAGGCAAATCACGATAATGTCTCTGGGATCGGGAATCTCGTTCATGAAGATAGCCCTGCCGATCCGCGTTTTGATGAACTGCCCGGCAGTGCTTTCCCGGGAGTTGCCGTACAGTTCCGTCTGCCAGCCGGTATGATTCAGCGTCCAGAATTCGCCGTCGTGGTATTCCAGGATCTTCTGGCCGACCAGGCGATCCAGAGTCAAATCAATGACTGACTCCGCACGGGGGGCGAGCCGTTCAATCCAGAATTGGGTGCTCCGTTGAACCGATTCGCTTGCAATCTCTTTCAGAATGGGGTCCAGGGCGGGGTCGCCCGTTTCGGTCTGATCTACGAGGAACAGGGAATTCATGTCCGTGTCGATGCGCGACAGGAGGGAGAGTTCCGCGAGTACTGCGCCGGCGACAGCGCAGTTCAAATCCCAGCCGGGGACCTGGTGAAAGTACCCGTTCTCCTCGTTGAGGAGCATCAGGATGAGCTCTTCGGGCAAACTGAGCGTTGTGGTCGTCAACCTCTCTTTCGTCACGGCCATCGGACTTGATCTCCCTGCATCACCTCGATGCCATAAGCCCACTTACATTTAAGTACTATAACTCTCCGGCTTGGGTGAGGCAAGTCCCATTCCGAGTTGAAACAAGGCACAGGTTCGGGTGTATTGTGGTCAATCCCGTATTCTGTCAGCAGATGAGCGGACCCGCATGGAAACGACCTCTTCATGGAATTTCATATCGACACTGGAAGCATTCGGTCATTGGCAGGGTCGACCGTGAACCATAACCGAGGTTTTGCGTTGGTCGCGGTTTTGTTGCTGGTGGCCGTTGTGGGTATCGTCACGGCAACGGTCTTGCAGACGACCTCGACCGAAATCCAGATCAGCGGGAACCACAAGCAGGCGATTCAGGAATTGTATGCCGCCGAGGCCGGATTGGCGGAAGCCCGTTCGCGTTTACGGAAGACCATGGGAACCGAGGCGTCTTTCATCAAGGACCCGGCGGTTTCTCCCGATCCGTTGTGGACAGCCTACGTCGTGGGTTCTCCGGACTGGTCTCCATCCGTCGATCCCGGGTATGCTCCGCATGAAACCAATGTCCTTCCTGTTCCGGGCAATCCAACCAATACGGTGGTGCAACCGAACAGCTTGCAGACGGGCCTGCCGTACTGGGTAAAGATTCGGCATAAAACCGAATACGATGCCGAGCGGGCCGGGCACAAGCCGGCCACACCACACTATGTTGACCTTGACGGCAGCACCTCCCGCCATAGCAAGGGCAACCGGGGCAACATCGTCTACTTCGGCTATCCCTCGAAGACGAGTACCGCTCCGGTCTCCTTAACGACAAATGCGTCCACGCCGTGGTTACCTATCGAGAAAATCGTCGCTCGTGGGACTGCGACGAGCGGCACCGTGGTCCTGGAGGAAGAAGTGGTTCACCCGCCGGGCCCGAACCATCTCGGGGCGCTTCATTCGTCCGGAGACGTCAGCCTCGCGGGGACGCCGGGTGAGATCAATGGCCATGACGCCTGTGGCGAGGTCGGCAGCCTGCCGCCGGTCGTGTATGGAGGCACCGTCACGAGTACCCCGACCATGCAATTCAACGGAAATCCCGCGAGTCCGCAGCACAGTTCCCTTGTCCCGGACCCTGCCCCAGCCCTGGGTACGCTCAATGCGGAGGCGGTGGTCTTGAACGGGGATCAAGTCAATCAACAATTGGGAACGGCGCTGGTCCCCATGACGTTTTTTGCGGAAGGCGCGTCGTTCGTTCAACCCCAAGGCATCCGCGTTCGGCAAACCAGAGGATCTGGTATCCTCCTGGTGGATGGGAACGCCACGTTGGAAGGCGAGGTCCGGTGGGATGGCATGATCCTGGTCACCGGCACGCTGTTTCTCAGCGGCGAGGGAAGCGGCATTGTGATTCGCGGGGCGGTCTGGGCCGGCGAGATCGACCATCAGGGGGGACCATTAAGCGTCCAGTACGACAGTTGTCGCCTGCAAGCCGCGTTGCTCACCGTCCCGTCCCGGGTGAGGACGTGGCGGGAAGATTTCTGACCTTGTCGGGACAACGTGTGAGGTCAGGTTCCGGAATGGGTCTTTCGTGACTCCCCGATATGGGCCTTTCGATTGATTGCGGCTGGAAAACATTCTCTTTACAATCACCGGTTTGATGTCCGGATCTCCGCTTATCATTCAGACTAACTAAAGGTTGGATTATGGCAAAGGTACTTGAAGGCCCGGGAATGGGCTTGTTGAGAAAATGGGGTCTGCAAACCCCGAATTATGCCGTGGTCGGTTCTTCCGAAGAACTGGAACAGTTGGCGCAGGCCAATGACTGGTTGACCAAGAGTTCGTTGGTGGTCAAGGCCCATGAGGCGTTGGGCTCGCGCTTTAAACTCGGCCTCGTGAAGGTGGGCCTGGATCTCAAGGAGGCCAAGGCGGCGGCGAAAGAGATGCTCGGTAGGACCGTCGGCACGTTGACTATCCGGGAAGTGATCGTGTCTGAAGCGGTGGACCATAGCGAGGAATATTACGTGGCCGTGAAGTCCACCCGCGACGGTGCGGACGTGATGGTCGCCAATTGTGGCGGAGTCGAAGTGGAGTCCAATTGGGATCGCGTGAAACGCTGCCCCGTTGTCGTGGGCGACACTCCGACCGACAAGGCCCTTGAGGCTCTAGCGAAAGAAGCCGGGTTTACCGGTGACCTGGTCCCCCAAGTGGCCGACTTCGCCAGGAAGCTGTTTCTCTGCTTCGATAATGAAGACGCGCAGTATCTGGAAATCAATCCGGTGGTGCGCAACGCCGCCGGCGAGTTGGTCGCGCTCGATGCCGTGACCCTGTTGGATGGCGATGCCAAGTTCCGTCATCCGGACTGGACCTTTCCGTTTGCCGCCGAATTCGGTCGCGCCTATACGACGAATGAAGAAGAGGTCATGGCCGTGGATTCGAAGGTGAAAGGCTCCGTGAAGCTGATCGAAATTCCGGGCGGCGACACGGCGATGCTGCCGGCGGGCGGCGGGGCCAGCGTGTATTACTCGGACGCGGTGGTGGCCCGAGGCGGCAAGTTGGCCAATTATGCCGAATATTCCGGCGATCCTCCGGATTGGGCCGTCGAAGTCCTGACCGACAAGGTCTGTTCCCTTCCGGGCATCAAAAACATCATTGTCGGCGGGGCCATTGCCAATTTCACCGACGTCAAGAAGACCTTCGGCGGCATTATCAATGCGTTTCGCAAAGCCAAGACGGAAGGGAAACTGGACGGCGTGAGAATTTGGGTGCGACGAGGCGGGCCCAACGAGAAACAGGGGCTGGCCGCCATGACGGCGTTGAAGGACGAAGGCTTCGACATCGAAGTGTTCGATCGCCGGACCCCGTTGACGGATATCGTGGACATGGCCCTGGCCAAGAAATAGCAGCCATCGAGAGAGACTTTTTATATTGATATTGATACGTAGGAGAGTTCGATGAGTATTCTGGCAACGAAAGAGACCCATGTGGTGATTCAAGGAGGGGTGGCGGGCGTGAACGCGGCCCGGCGAATGGGCGAGTTCCGCCACATGATTCAGCAGCCTTTAAACGTGTCGGCGTTTGTGTATCCTCCTGATGCCGGGAAAACCAATGAAATCGTCTGCGGGAACCGGCTCCTCACGATTCCGGTGTACAAAACGGTCGCTGAGGCCACCGCAAACCATCCGGAAATCAATACCAGCCTGGTCTATATCGGCGCGGACCGCGCCTATGCCGGCACCAAGGAAGCCTTGGACAATTCCGGCATTCAAGTGGTGTCGATGATCACGGAAGGCTTGCCTGAAAAAGATTCCAAATTGCTCGGGGCGTACGCGCGGAAACTTGGGAAAGTGTTCAACGGCCCGTCCTCCATCGGCGTCCTGTCGGCCGGAGAATGCCGGTTGGGGGTGATCGGCGGGGCGTTTGACAACCTGGTGGCCTGCAAACTGTATCGTCCAGGTTCCTTCGGGGTGATCACGAAGTCCGGCGGCCTGTCGAATGAAATCATTTGGATTTGTTCGCAATTCGCCGACGGCGTGACAACCGCCATCGGCATTGGCGGGGACGCCTACCCGGGTACGGATTACGTGACGTACCTTGAAATGTTCGAAAACGATCCGCAAACCAAGGCCGTCGTCGTGGTCGGCGAGATGGGCGGCGATTTGGAGGAACGAGCCGCGGAATGGTACGGCGCGAAGAAACGTCGCATCCGACTCCTGGCCGTGGTGTCCGGGTTTTGTCAGGAAAGTTTGCCCAAGGGTATGAAATTCGGGCATGCCGGTGCCAAAGAAGGTCTTCAAGGGGAAGGATCGGCCCGGGCAAAATCGGAAGCCTTGAAGAAGGCCGGGGCCATGGTTCCCGAGACTTTCGGCGCCCTGGGACCGGCGATCAAGCAAACCTATGAAGAACTGGTGAAGTCCGGTGAGGTGACGCCGATTCCCGAACTCAGTGAAGCGGAAAAGCCCAAGCTTCCCCGGACCGTGGAACAGGGCATGAAAGACGGCGACATCCTGGTCGCTCCCCTGATCAAGTCCACCATCAGCGATGACCGGGGCGACGAGCCCTTGTATGAAGGGTATCCGGCGTCCGAACTCATCAACAAAGGCTACGACATTCCTCATATCATCGGGCTCCTGTGGGATAAGCGGCTGGTGTCCAAGCAGGAGGCCGAAATCATCAGGAGAATCATCATCCTGTCGGCGGATCACGGTCCGTGCGTCAGCGGAGCGCTGACTACCATTATCGGGGCCTGTGCCGGCACCGGGTTGTCTCAAGCCGTGGCAGCCGGGTTGATCATGATCGGTCCGCGATTCGGGGGAGCCGTGACCGATGCGGGCCGGTATTTCAGCCATGCCATTGCCAACAACATGTCCGTGGATGAGTTTCTGGGATACATGAAGAAAAACGTCGGGCCGGTGCCGGGGATCGGGCATCGGGTGAAGAGCCTGCGGAATCCCGATAAACGCGTAAAGGAACTGGTGGGGTACGTGAAGAGTCTGGACTTGGCCACGCCGCATTTGGACTTTGCCCTGGAAGTTGAAAAGATTACGGCGGCGAAGAAGGATAACCTGATTTTGAACGTGGATGGGACCATGGCAGCCGTCCTCGTCGATCTCGGATTCCCGGTCGACAGTCTGAACGGATTCTTCGTCCTGTCCAGGACCATCGGGCTGATCGGGCATTGGGCCGATCAAAAACGTCAGGGCAGCCGGTTGATCCGGTTGTTCAACTATCTGGTGAACTACGCGGCACCGGCGCGTCGGGAAGTGCCGCCACTCAAATAACAACATTGACGGTTTCCCTGACCCGGTCTACGGAAAGGATCGGGTCCGGGAAGCCATGCGGAGAACGTCTTATGTCGATTGAACTTGTCAAAACGTTGTACAACAGAATGCCGGCGGCCGTGGAAGCGGCGAGAAAGCAGTTCGGTCGCGGGCTGACCCTGGCCGAAAAAATTCTGGTTTCCCATGCCGATAATCTTGCGACCCAAGTCTGGGATCGGGGAAAAGCCATGTTGGCGCTTCGTCCCGACCGTGTGGCCATGCAGGACGCCACGGCTCAGATGGCCATGTTGCAATTTATCCAGGCGGGTAAGAAAAAAGCCGCGGTGCCCAGCACCATTCATTGCGATCATTTGATTCGGGCGGAAATGGGATCGTCCAAGGACTTGTTGCGTGCCTGCGATGAAAATCGCGAAGTCTATAATTTCCTGGAATCGGCTGCCAAGAAGTATGGCATCGGGTTCTGGAAACCCGGGGCGGGCATCATTCATCAAGTGGTTCTGGAGAATTACGCCTTCCCGGGCGGGTTGATTATCGGGACCGATTCCCACACGCCGAACGGCGGCGGGCTGGGCATGCTGGCGATCGGGGTCGGCGGCGCCGACGCGGGAGAGGTCATGGCCGGGTTGCCGTGGGAAGTGCTGCATCCCAAGCTGATCGGGGTCAAGCTCACCGGCAGGTTGAGCGGCTGGGCCTCGCCCAAGGACGTGATCCTGTATATTTGCGGCAAGCTGACGGTGAAAGGCGGCACCAACAAGATCGTCGAGTACTTCGGCCCCGGCGCGGAAACGATCAGCGCCACGGGCAAGGGGACGATCACCAACATGGGCGCGGAGCTCGGGGCGACCACGTCGATTTTTCCCTTTGACCAGAAGATGGTGGACTATCTCACGATCACGGAGCGCCAAGAGATTGCCGACTTGGCGCAAGCCAATGCTGGGATGCTGGTGGCCGATCCTGAAGTGTATGAGTCGCCGGAGAAGTATTTTGACGAGATCCTGGAAATCGACCTTTCGACCCTGGAACCGCACGTCGTGGGGCCGCATTCCCCGGATTTGGCCCGTCCCATTTCTTCGTTGGAGGCCGAGGCCAAGGAGAAGGGGTATCCCGTGGAGTTGAAGGCGACCTTGTTGGGCAGTTGCACGAATTCTTCGTATGAAGATATCAGCCGGGCCGCCCATATTGCCCAACAAGGGTTGAAAGCGGGCCTGAAAGCCAAGACCGCCTTTCTGGTGTCACCCGGCTCGGAGCGAATTTTTCATACCATGAAGCGTGACGGCTTTTTGGAGACGTTCGAGGAGTTGGGTGCGACCGTGTTGGCCAACGCCTGCGGTCCCTGTATCGGGCAGTGGAAACGCGCCGACGGCGTCAAAGGCAAATCCGATTCGATCGTCAGTACCTTTAACCGGAACTTCCCCGGTCGCAACGACGGGATCGCCGACACGCTGTCCTTTTTGGCCAGTCCGGAGTTGGTTGCCGCGTATGCCCTGACAGGCAACCTGGGATTCAATCCTTTGCAGGACACCATTTCCACTCCAGACGGCAAACAATTGAAACTCGATCCTCCGCAAGGGGATGAATTGCCGGCCCAGGGCTTTGCCAAGGGTGAAGAAGGGTTTATTCCTCCGGCGGAGAACGGCGATGGTTTGGCTGTCGATCTGCCTCCCAACAGTGAGCGTCTGCAATTGTTGCAGCCCTTTCCCAAGTGGGACGGGAAGGATTTCGACAAGTTGCCGTTGCTGATCAAGACCAAGGGGAAAACCACGACGGATCATATTTCGCCGGCGGGACCTTGGCTCAAGTTTCGTGGACATTTGGACAAGATCAGTGACAATATGTTCCTGGGTGCGAATAATGCGTTTTCCAGTGAAGCGGGAAAAGGGAACAACGTGTTGACCGGAGAATCGGATCTCACCCTGGCTCAGGTTGCCCGTGATTATAAGGGCAAGGGCGTCGGGTCGTTCGTGGTCGGCGACGAGAATTACGGCGAAGGAAGCAGCCGTGAACACGCGGCCATGTCTCCGCGCTTCCTGGGCGTGCAAGCCGTTCTCACCAAGAGTTTTGCCCGCATTCACGAAACGAATTTGAAGAAACAGGGCATTCTGCCCATGACGTTTGCGGACCCCGCGCATTATGAGCAGATCGAACAGGAAGACCGCGTCAGCGTGAGGGGGCTCAGCGAGTTGGCGCCGGGCAAGCCGGTGTCGGTGGTCATTCATAAAAAGGATGGCAAAGAAGTCACGATTCAAGCCAGGCACAGCATGACCGAACAGCAGATCAAATGGTTCCAGGCGGGTTCGGCATTGAATGCGTTGAATGCCTGATTTCTTCACCCTCACCCCAACCCTCTCCCGTCCAGGGAGAGGGAGTGAGAAGGGAATTCTCTCCCGCCTGGAGAGAAGAAGTGGGATGAGAGAACCCTCTCCCCTTGTGGGAGAGGGTAGGGTGAGGGGAACAACGGGGTACGGTAAACGGACATGACGGGTTCATTCGATACGGGCAAGGCCGTGAGCCAGGAAGACGCGCTCAAACCGCCTATGGTCACGGTGGAGATTGCGGGGAAATCCTTCAAGGTCCCGGCCGGGATTACCCTGATGAAGGCCCTCTGGTATACGGGCCATGAAGTCACGCGGGGGGCCGGCTGTCTGGGCGGGTTTTGCGGGGCTTGCGCGACCTATTATCGCACCAAGGACGATCCGAAAGTGAAAACCTGCCTCGGGTGTTCGCACGCGGTGGAAGACGGCATGTCGTTTTCGTTCGCCCCGGCGTTTCCCGCGCGCAAGGCCACGTACGATTTGAATCAACTCGAAAATCCCAAGCAGGACCTGTTCAAGTTGTATCCGGAAGCGCCCCTGTGCCGGAACTGCAACGCGTGCACCGAAGCCTGCCCGCAACAGATCGACGTGCGGGAAGGCGTGTGGAAAGCCGTCTTCGGGGACTTCAAAGCGGTGTCGGAAACCTTCATGGACTGTGTGATGTGCGGTTTGTGCGTGCCGGTGTGTATTGCCGATATTGCGCCGAACTTGGTGGGGGTCTATGCCAGCCGGGCCTACGGCGTCCGGGAAATGGAAAAGCCGCCCGGCCTCTCCGACCGGATTCAAGCCATTGCCGATGGACAGTACAACGACGACTGGGACCGAATCCTGAAGATGACCGATGACGAATTACAACAAACCTCGGCCACGATCAAGTCGTAGGGGAGTGCGGCTGACACGTGGATATTCAAGCCCTGCACGACGTGGTCCACAATTCCCGTGACGCCCGGCGGCAACAGACCTTTCCCAAACTCTCTCCGGCCGAACGCGACACCCTGATCAAAAAATTCCATCCCGATCATCGGGAGGCCGCGTACCGTCCCGTGGCCTGCGGGCCCAATGAAGGGGACATGACGGTACGGGAACTCGCTTCCGTCCTGGAAGGCGACAGCGTGGTGTCCGAAGACCTCGCCTTGACGCCGGACTACGAGGTGGACGTGCTGGTCGTGGGCGGCGGAGGCGCGGGATGTGCCGCGGCGCTCCACGCGCACGGGCAGGGGGCCAAGGTGCTCCTGGCCACGAAGCTGCGCCTGGCTGATTCGAATTCGGTGATGGCGCAAGGGGGCATGCAGATTGCCGTGGCGCCCGACGATTCCCCGGTCCAGCACTTCTTGGATACCCTCAAGGGCGGTCATATGAAAAACGACCACCAGTTGCTCAGGACGATGGTGGAAGAGGGGCCGTCCATTGCGAAGTGGTTGTTGGAATTGGGTGTGCTCTTCGACCGGGACGCCGACGGCAACCTCCACGTCAAAAAAGGGGGAGGCAGCACCAAGGCGAGGCTGCTCACCTGCTCGGATTACACCGGCCTCGAAATTATGCGGGTCCTCAAGGATGAGGTACTCAACCAGAAGATCCAACTCCTGGAATTCGCCGCGGCCGTGGAACTGGTGAGTGACGAGCAAGGCGCGTGCACCGGCGCGGTGCTTCAGGATCTTGACAATAAACGGTTTCTCGTAGTGGCCGCCAAGACCGTGATTTTGGCGACCGGCGGCATCGGGCGGTTGCACATTCAAGGCTTTCCCACGAGCAACCATTATGGCGCCACGGGCGACGGCTTGGCCTTGGCCTATCGCATCGGGGCTCCGCTCGTCCAAATCGATACGTTTCAATATCATCCTTCCGGAGGCGTGTACCCGGAACAACTCGTGGGGCAGTTGGTCACCGAGGGGATACGGTCCGAGGGCGGGCACCTGGTCAATGGGCGGGGCGAACGGTTCGTGAATGAGTTGGATACGCGCGACGTGGTGTCCTCCTCCATTATCCGGGAATGCGAAGAAGGTCGCGGCGTCCGCATGCCGACCGGCCGCGTCGGCGTATGGTTGGATACCCCGTTGCTCGAGGCGGAGCAGGGTGAAGGCACGCTGGACAAGCATTTCCCCGCCATGGTGCGCCAATATGCCCGGTACGGCGTCGATATCCGCAAGGACCCGGTCCTGATTTATCCGACGCTTCATTATCAGAACGGGGGCGTGAAGATCGACGTCAACGGCGAAACGTCCGTGAAGAACCTCTTCGTGGCCGGAGAAACCTCCGGTGGGCTGCACGGGCGCAATCGGTTGATGGGCAATTCATTGTTGGATTTGATGGTCTTCGGCAAACGATCGGGGTTGACGGTGGCGGAGCGCGTGCAAACCACTTCTCAGGGCCGGTTGACGTTGAACCATTTGCAGCGGTTCCGGGCCGAAGCGAAAAAGCACAGGGTCACGAACCAGGTCACGTCGCCGGTCGTGCTGCCTGCCTATACTGAACAACCCTAGCAGCAGGATGTTGAAAAAACCCACCAGCTTTGTTCTCGCAGCGCTCGGAGGCTCAACGTACTCCAAACGTACGCCTCGCCTCCTCGCTTGCTGCGGCCGCGCTGGCCGGCTTTTTTGAACATCCTGCCTTCAAGTGGTTTTGTAGAGTTCTATCGGTTTTCTGGTAAGAAGAGATCGCTGAGTCAGTCTTTTTCTTCGAGAGGAGAATCATGAATATCCATGAGTTTCAAGCGAAACAGTTATTTGCGCAATTCGGAGTGCCGGTGCCGCGCGGCAAGGAAATCAAGACGCCGCGGGCCGCTGAAAAGTGGGCTGCGGCCCTGGATACGCCGGTCTACGTGGTCAAGGCCCAAATCCACGCCGGGGGACGGGGGAAGGCCGGTGGCGTCAAAATCACCAAGCAGCGTGAGGAGGTACCGGCCCTGACGCGGGAACTCATAGGAAAGACCCTGGTGACGCATCAGACCGGACCGAAAGGCCGAAAAGTCCGTCGTTTATTGATTGAGGAAGGCGCGGGGATCGACAAGGAATTGTATCTGAGCCTGTTGGTGGACCGGGACAGCGGGTGCCCCACGTTCCTTGCGAGTACCGAGGGGGGCATGGAAATCGAAGAGGTGGCGGAAAAGACCCCGGAGAAACTGTTCAGGGAGACGGTCGATCCGGCCGTCGGGTATCATCCGTACAACGGCCGGAATCTGGCCTTCGCCTTGGGGCTGCCCTCCCTGGAAAAAGCCGTGGTGACGCCCTTCATTCAGATGCTCGGGAACCTGTATCGCCTGTTTATGGAAAAAAACGCGTCATTGGTGGAGATCAATCCCTTGGTGATTACCACGGACAAACAACTGGTCGCCCTTGATGGGAAGGTCACCTTCGACGACAATGCATTGTACAAGCATCAGGACGTGCAGGCGTTTCGCGACCTGCACGAGGAAGAGCCTCTTGAAATCGAAGCGGGCGCCAATAATCTCAATTACGTGAAACTGGACGGGGACATCGGGTGCATGGTGAACGGGGCGGGGTTGGCCATGGCCACCATGGACGTGATCAAGTTGGCCGGCGCCGAACCCGCCAACTTCTTGGACGTGGGCGGAGGCGCCACCAAGGAGACGGTTGCCGCCGGGTTTCGCATCCTCCTCAAGGACAGAAAAGTCAAAGGCATTTTCATCAATATTTTCGGAGGCATCGTCCGCTGTGAACGGATCGCCAATGGCGTGATCGAGGCCTCGAAAGAAGTCGGCATCACCTTGCCCGTGGTCGTGCGCCTCCAAGGGACCAATGCAGAGGAAGGGCGGAAGATTCTCCTCGAATCGGGGTTGAAGGTGGACGTTGCGACGGATCTCTGGGAAGCCGCGCAAAAAATCGTGGCCATGAAGCGCAAGAAAAAGAAGAAGGGGTGATCGCCCCATCATTCGGATCTGGCCACGTTGGAACGCAGTGAGGAAAGGAAGAGCGCATGAGTATTTTGGTCAATAAGTCAACGCGGGTGGTCGTACAGGGGATTACGGGTAAAGAAGGGTCGTTCCATGCGACTCAGTGTCAGGCGTACGGCACCCAGGTCGTCGCGGGTGTGACGCCCGGTAAGGCCGGGCAGGAAGTGGAAGGCATCCCGGTTTTTCATACGGTCCGTGACGCCGTGAAAGAGACGGAAGCTACCACGTCGTTGATTTTCGTGCCTCCTCCGTTTGCCGCGGACGCGATCCTCGAGGCGGCCAATGCGGGGATCTGGTTGGTGGTGTGTATCACGGAAGGGATTCCCGTGAATGACATGGTCCGGGTGAAACGCGCCCTGGCCAGTACGCAGACCCGGCTCATCGGGCCCAATTGTCCAGGGATCATCACGGCGGACGAGTGCAAGATCGGCATCATGCCCGGGTTCATTCATAGGAAAGGCAAGGTCGGCGTGATTTCCCGTAGCGGGACCCTGACCTATGAAGCCGTGAACCAGCTGACGAATTTGGGGCTTGGCGAGACGACCTGCGTGGGCATCGGCGGCGATCCCATCATCGGCACGGGGTACATCGACCTGCTTCAAATGTTCGAGCACGACGAGGAAACGAAAGCCGTGGTCATGATCGGGGAGATCGGCGGGGACGCCGAGGAAAAAGCCGCCGCGTTCATCAAACGAGAAATGACGAAGCCGGTCGTCGGATTTATTGCCGGCATGACGGCGCCTCCGGGCCGGCGCATGGGCCACGCCGGCGCGATTATTACCGGCGGGCAAGGCACGGCGAAAGACAAAATCGCCGCCCTTGAAGCCGCCGGGGTGCAAGTCGTTCGCAATCCCGCGGAGATCGGCGAGACGGTCAAAGCCGCGCTCGGTTCTTAAACGGCATTGTTCATTTTCCCCAGGCCGGCAAAAACACATCGTCCCTGACCTGACCGCAACGTCTCTGATGAGAGACGAGAGAGCTTGGCCTAGATGGAAGCAACCTTTTCGGACAGCCAGACCTTAATCAGTGACTGGTAGGGGACATCCCTCTTGTTGGCCTCGGTCTTGATTTGCTCAAGCAGAGCCACCGGCAATCTCAGAGAAATCGGCTTGGTGGACGGTTTGAGATTGGGGAAACGGACACGTTGAGCTTTGCTCCAGTCCACGTGGTCGGTCGAGTCGTGACTTTCCCAAAAGACCCGTTCTTCCGCCTCACTTTCGAAGGTAGGTATGGATTTACGTTTCCTGTTCATAGCGGTCTCGCTCCTTACGGCTCATGTCTCGGGCGGAAATGACGCGAATTTTGGTATTCCCTTCTCGCAAAGTAAAGGTCACATGTAGTCGGCGCCCGGCGTTGGTGACACCGAGAGCATGGAACCGTAACTCGGATCGGCTGTGGCCAACGTCCTCGACGACCAGAAGCGGTTCGTTCAGAAACGTTTCCTCCGTTTCGGACCGGGTGACGCCGTGCTTGTCGACGCTCTTCCTAGCGTTGCCCTCGTCCCAGTGAAAGCCGATGATTCGATCACGGCCGACGATTTTCATATATGCTCATAATATACACAACGCGTCAAGAAAATCTACTGTATCCTGTGTTCATCGGCCCTCGCCGGCATCATGGATGAGCGGTCGGGAAGCAAGGCTCAACTCTATGCTGCACAGGAATATAATTGAAACATAGATGCTTTAATGACGTTATCGTATGGCGACGATTTACAGGCAAGTGGGTTCACTGACTCAGTTAACTGCTGAACTTGAAAGCGAGGGGATAGGTGCCTTCAGAACGATGGATGAAATTCGGTCGTTCCATAATGATTGCAAGAGTTCTCTGAATCGTATCAGGGAAGAATACCGCGAAATCCTGATGCAGGAAGTCGTTGATCTTGAGTCAGAATATGAAAGATTATCATTGAAACTTCATCGGAAAATTCAGGAAAGAGAATCTTTACTAATAAATGAATTGGAAGAACTGAAAGGGACCCTTGCCGGAAACGAAAAACGAAACATGTTGTTGCGGCTGTTTTTCTTTTTTCGGAAAAAGAGATTAACAAAGAGAAAGAAAATTTTGGAAATCTCTTTTGAGGAAGAATTGAGAAGACCTTTCAGAAAAGGATTTACAAAGATTAACAGTATAAGGTCGGAAATAGAGGATAGAAGAAATAACGCCGATAATTGGGTGGAACGCTATTCAGCCAGTGATATAGAAGAACAGGAAAAAATCCTTTCGGTTTTCAGGAAACACAAATCCCTGTTTTACGGAGCCGAAGGTGAGGAAAGGGTGGCGCGGGAATTATCAAGACTGCCTGATACGCATATCGTCATCAACGATTACAGGTTGAAATTTTCCCAACCTGTGCATGACAGGAATAATGACGATAAAATATATTCAATACAGATAGATCACGTTGTCGTCGGACCCACCGGTCTTTATTTGGTGGAAACAAAGAATTGGAGCAGGGATTCAGTGGAGAACCCGGAGTTGTTTTCTCCGATTAAGCAATTAAAGAGAAGTAATTTTGCGATTTTTGTGTTACTGAATAAGGCGGTTGAGAGAGGGGATATCGATAACTTTTCCAACCACTGGGGAGACAAAAAAATATCTCCGAAAAACATCCTCTGCTTAATGAATCACAGGCCGAATCAGGAATTTCAATATGTGAAAACGCTGTCCGATAATCAAATCGCCCAGTATGTTGGAAATCAAAGGCAGATGTTTAGTCAAGGGGAGGTAAATTCTCTTGCCGAGAACTTACTCTCCAGGATTGCATGAATCCGGATTCGCGACCCTCGCCAGTGTCGAGGTTTCTTGGGATAGGGGAAATGTCGACATTGAGGGTTTTAGACCTGCCTCTGGTCATAGGATCGTGTCATAATTGAAGAGTTATGCTGAAGTAAGAGGTCGAGTGGCGTGATGGCAATCGCATGTGAAGAGCGGGTCCACGCATTGCGTGGACAATTGGTCCGGCAAGGATTGTCCGGATTCATTGTCCCGCATGCCGACGAGTACCAGAACGAGTATTTGCCGGCTTGTGCCGAGCGGTTGGCGTGGTTGACGGGGTTTACGGGTTCGGCAGGGACGGCGGTGGTGCTTTCCGAGCAGGCCGCCATCTTCGTGGACGGCAGATATACCCTACAAGTTCGCTCGCAAGTCGACGTGCAGGTGTGGAGCGCCCGGCATCTCATCGAGGAACCCGTGCCTTCGTGGTTGTCGGCCGTGCTGCGGCCTGGTGACAAACTGGGGTACGATCCGTGGCTGCATACGCCGCAAGAAGTCAGACAATTGAAAGAAGCTTGTTCCAAGGCCGGCGCCGCGTTGCTGCCATGTGAACCGAATCCCATTGATGCGTTATGGGATTCTCGTCCCGCTCCACCTGCGGCCAAGGTGGTGCCGCATGAGATCGTCTATACGGGAACGTCCTCGGAGGACAAACGATACAAGCTTTCCAGGCAACTAAAAAATGAGAATATCGGCGTGGCCGTTCTGACGGCACCGGATTCCATTGCCTGGCTCTTTAACATTCGTGGCGGCGACGTTGAGCATACGCCGTTACCTCTTGGTTTTGCTCTGCTGTATCAGGATGGCACGGCCTCGCTCTTTCTCGATACGAACAAAGTGACCGCTGTCTTGAAGCCGCACTTGGGCCCAGCCGTGCGGATTCAGTCCGTTACGGAATTGCCTGATACGTTGGAACAATTGGGCAAAGCGGGGGAGCGCGTGTTATGCGATCCCAACCGCACGGCGAGTTGGATCCCGGAACGCCTGGCTCGATTTGGGGCCCTTGTGATTGAAGGGGATGACCCATGCCTCCTCCCCAAGGCCTGCAAAAATGTCGTGGAGATCAACGGGGCGCGGGAAGCGCATAGGCGAGATGGCGCAGCGGTGTGTGAATTCCTGGCTTGGCTGAGTCGCGAAGCCCGGACGGGACAACTCTCCGAACGTGACACCCAATCCTATCTGGATGATTGTCGGCGGCGGCAACCGCTCTGGAAGGATATGAGTTTTCCCACTATTTCCGCAGCCGGTCCCAATGGGGCGATCGTGCATTACCGGGCGGACGAAGAGCAGTGTCGAAGGCTTGAGCCCGGTACAGTCTACCTCGTGGATTCAGGGGGACAATATTTGGACGGGACGACCGACATCACCAGAACGATCGCCATCGGGTCCTCTACACCCGAGCACCGGGACCGGTACACTCGCGTGCTTAAAGGACACATTGCCCTCGCCATGGCCACCTTTCCCAAAGGAACGACTGGCGCACAACTCGATACCGTGGCCCGGCGGCCGCTGTGGGAAGTGGGGTTGGATTATGACCATGGGACCGGGCACGGGGTGGGGAGTTACCTGGGCGTACACGAAGGACCTCAACGCATCTCGAAAGGGGGGCAGACGGTTGCGTTGCAACCGGGGATGATCCTGTCGAACGAACCCGGGTATTACAAAAGCGGAGAATACGGGATCCGGTTGGAAAATCTTGTCGTGGTTATCCCTGCGACGACGGACCGCGGTGATGGACGGGAATGGTTCGCGTTCGAGACGATCACCCTCGTGCCGTTTGATGCATCGCTGATCGACGAGACCTTATTGAATGCAACGGAAAAAGACTGGCTCAATGCCTACCACGCTCGCGTGTGGGCGGTCATTGGGCCGCTGGTCGATTCGTCTACGGCCGCTTGGTTGGAACGGGCGACGGAACGAATGCCCTAAATCGCATATTCCCCCTCACCCCAACCCTCTCCCGCCTGGGGAGAGGGAGTGAGGAGTGGGGAGTGGGGAGGGGGCTGGAGTGAGGAGGAAATTGTCAACAAATGAGTGAAGTCATGACGGATGAACAGGTTGTCGAGCGCATACGCGCGCTATTGGGCCAGAGCGGGGCCGTGGACGACATCTTGGTCAAGGGAGACCTTTTGCAACTGCACGTCACCGAAGAATTTTACCGGCGGCTGGCGGTTGATCGGGACCGTAGCCGAAAGATCGTGCTGATGTTGATGCAGCAGATGAAGTCGTTAACGGGACTCCAGGACGTGACCGTGAGAGTCTACAGTCAAAACGAAAAGATGATCGAAGGCAAAGTCAA